>JAUSEB010000170.1 GCA_030650495.1 Armatimonadota bacterium
CTCACCGCCGGCGCTTTGGTTGGGTGATGGGTGTTGGGTGATGGGTGCTGGGTGATGGGTGTTGGGTGATAGGGAAGACCCCACCCCAGCCCTCCCCTAGGGAGAGGGAAGAGAACCCGCCACTCATGAAGAAGCGCGGAGAATAATTGGGCTGCCGGCGCTTACATAATTTTATCGATAATGCTCCTCCCTCGATTCCCTTTATCATCTGTGTTTATCCGCGCTTATCAGCGTTCATCCGCGTTCTTATTCTCAGTCCCCAGTATGCTACCTCTGCCTTAAAGCGCTATAATTCCTACAGTCCTAAACCCTCAGGAGGAAGATAGCTGATGAGCCGATTTAACCCTATAAGCCTGCTTCGTCATTATAACGCCAAGTCCAACGTTTCCGCCAATCAGGAACCTGACGCGCCGGTCTGGCACGAGAGGATCGTTCCATGTATTGAGAATATACCGCGCGTGAAGGACACATCGTGGGGAATTCCGTTCAAGCTGGGTCGTAAAGGCGCTGACCAGCCATGTATGGTTTTGCTTCGTAAGGGTGTGGATGATGTGAAGATCAAGCTTTCGGGAACGGCTACCCACATCTGCTTCCTTCACATCGCCAACATACCCGATGATTATTACAAAAACACCGCCGGTGGAAACGCGCTTGCTGAGTATGTGGTTCGCTACAAGAATGGAAAAGAGATTGTTCAACCGGTCAGGATGCGATTTGAAATCAACGCTCCCGCCGATTGGGGACGGAACGCTTTTGCGGCGCAGCCGACCAGCATGCCGGCGCCGTTGAACGACGGCGAATATCAATTTGGATGGGGGCGACTGCAAGTAGGGGTCAAAGGAAAGGGACCGAGTTTCGGCGGTTTTATTTACGCTCTCGAACTGCCGGACGCCAAGTCCGAATTGGAATCCATCACTCTAAGGCCGGTTTCCGGCCAAATGGCCGTTATTGGAGTTACGTTGTATGACGGTCCGGGACATCCACTGAGACATGTCCCCCGGCGGGTCTACAAGCTCGTACTTCCCAAAGCGGTTCGAGAGTCCGAGCTCGAAACCGAGATGGACATGGGAATCATACTCCGAACTTACGCCGTTCCCGGCCACGTGGATGACGCATGGCTTTCGGCGCCGGACGCCGGTTTGGGGTCCCCAAGACGGAAGGACGAGCCGGTTAAAGAGTTTTTAGTCGAGGCTACAGGCGCGATGGGCGCGACGCTCTCAGCCAAGGCCGCCGGGTTGGAGCACAAGATAGATTTCGGCAAAGCATTTGAAACGGGGACGGCCAAAAGCGAAGACGGTAAAGCAAGAATTGAAATACTGGGCGGACGTAAGACGTGGGTCAGAGTGAGCGTTACCGACACTTCGACCGGCAAGCCGACGCCCACACGTATCCATTTCCGGGGATCGCATGGCGAGTACTTGCCGCCTTATGGACACCACGAGATTGTCAATGAGAACTGGTTTGAAGACTATGCGGGAGATTTGCAGCTTGGCGGGATGAGCTTCGCATACGCGCCGGGCGAATTCCAGATCGAACTGCCCGAAGGAGACGTTTATGTCGAGATATTCAAGGGGTTTGAATACGCTCCCGTCCGGCAAAAACTCTCGATTAAACACGGCCAGCGCGACCTGAAGTTAGGCATTTCCCGCTGGACAGATCAACGAAGCAAGAACTGGGTTACCGCCGACACGCATGTCCACTTCATCACGCCTGAAACGGCCTGGTTGGAGGGACAAGCGGAAGGTCTTAATTTGATCAACCTTCTGGCGTCTCAGTGGGGCAAGTTGTTTACCAATGTAGCGGATATATCGGGCGATTTGTCCGGCAGTTCAAGGGACGACACGCTGGTCTGGGTCGGAACTGAGAATAGAAACCACCTGCTTGGCCATATCTCGATGCTTGGAACCCACGGCGACCCCGTGTTCCCTATGTGCGCCGGGGGACCGCATGAGGCGTGGATCGGCGATCCCGACCAGATGCTTTTGACCGAGTGGGCGGAGATTTGCAAGAAAAGGGAGGGCGTAGTAGTTCGTCCACACTTCCCTTCCCCATCGTGTGAAGAGCCTGTCTATATGCTGCTTGATAAGATGGACGGCATCGAGCTTCGCCGATTTGCAAATCCGGCCAATGAGACACTGGACGATTACTGCTTCCAGGAGTGGTATCGGTATCTGAACTGCGGATGCCGGGTCGCGGCGGTCGGCGGAACAGACAAAATGAGCGCCGGAATGCCCGTCGGAGGAGCCAGAACCTACGCCCTGCTAGACAAAAACGATGAGTTCAACTTCGAGAACTGGGGCAAAGCCGTGCGCGCGGGACGAACCTTTACGACGGCCGGGCCGATAATCAGCCTCACCGTGGACGGCCATTCGATAGGCGACGAGATGCAATTGCCCGCCGGCGGCGGGACGCTTGAGGTCAAAGCGACCGCCGAATGCGCCTGGCCTATTCATAAGATGGAAGTGGTGGTGAACGGTAAGGTTGTCGCTTCTACTGTAAACGAAAACGGCGAGAAGGAACTCTCTATTTCGGACAAGATAAAGGTCAATGGAAGCTGCTGGATAGCCGCCCGGTGTTCCAGCAAGATGCTGGCGTATCACTGTTGGCCGCAGCAATTGGGCGCGCACACCTCGCCTGTCTATGTAGTTGCCGGTGGCCAGGAAGTCTTCAACGAGTCGGACGCGACCTATATGCTGACGCTCATCGACGGTGGAATGACTTATCTGGACACTTTATCCGTCCGATATAACGAAGACCGGCATTTGGCTATGAAGATGATCTTTGACAGAGCACGGCAAGTCTTACACCGCAAGATGCACAAGAACGGCGTCGGGCACGGGCATTAGGGGAGAAGTTAGGAGTTAGAAGTTAGGAGTTAGAATAATGAAGGGTTGATTGCTATACTTCGGGACACGTTTTTCGTCCCGAAGAAACCTTGTTATGAGAGCGCTTCGGGATGAAAAGCAATCCCGAAGCATACTCAGTTAGGAGTTAGTTTCGGGAACAAGATTCCCGAAACACCGGTCGGAAGACTGGTACAAATACCAGTTTTATTCATAATATTTGCCTGTCTACTTTTCTAATAGTTAAAACGTCCTATAATATAGTAGTATAAGGCAAGCAAGCCCACGGGTATTCACTAAAAACAGACTCAAAGGAGAACAGGATGAAATTCGCGCCGAGATGTGGCATCCTATTGTCTTTCTATGCGCTCATACTTCTATTAACGAACTTCGCTTACGCAGGACCGGCCCTCGATGAAATCCTGAACACAATTTATTTGGATCAGTCGACGCCGATGGACCAGGAGGAAACTCTGTTCAGGTTTGAACAGAGGAAAGTGATCTCCAGAGCCTACTCCTACGGGCAGGTGTTCGTGACGGGGCCGGACACTGAGAAGATCGCGCGCATCCGCGTGTATCTGGAGCCAAATAACCAATGGCAGCCCGGTGAAGGAGCGAGGATGGATTTGTGGGACAGCCCACAGAAGAAGACTCTGCTCGGCAGCTATACGGTTATGTATGACTTTCGCGGCTATATCAACAGCCAGGCGGACTTTGAAGTAAACGCCACTGTTAAGCCAAACAGCATATACTTCTTTGAAATCTCTTATGTTGGAGCGCCTGAAAACGATGGGACGATGTCCAGGGTCGGCGTCCTGACCGGATCTCTAAACTACCAAATCACCCACCGAACACTATTTGTCAGGGAAGATGCGCCGGATGGAGGAGATGGATTTAGCTGGGACACGGCGTTCAACAGCATTCAGTCGGCAATGGAGGCGGCGGGGAATCTGCTGGAGGGCCAGGGTTACACCAACGGGACAATAGCCGGGTATGACATCTCTTTCCAGACCCATGTGAAGAAGCGGTATAACCGGGTCGCCAATCTGAAGAAGATGTTTGGCCGGTTCAATCTGACCCGTCCCGAACTCGCTGAGATAAAACAGGCCGTGGACCGGCAGGATTTCGAGAAAGCGATTGCCAAGACGGTGTACCACTTTGAACACCGCACATTCCCGCCTCCCTTGATTGACCCTTCCACCGTTCCGGTGATAAACCCGGCTTTCGACACCACGGAAGCTGAGAACGCTATGCAGAACTTCTACTTCGCCGACGGGATGTACAAATACGCCGGCCCTGATATGAATTGGCGCTCGTCACCATCGTTTGACGCAAATGGGAAGTTGACGATTACAGACTGGGCGCTTAACCGATTTCAGCCAAGAGGCGCGTTGTCTAAAGGATATTTGAACACAGGCAACCATAAATACGCTAAGAAGCTCAACGATATTCTGCTGGATTGGTATCGGGACAATCCTCCGCCTAAGGAGGCGGGTTTTGGCGGCACAGGTGGAGACACCGTATGGGCGTCGCTGGAGGCCGGCATTAGACTTGGACAGACTCCCATAGCTTACGACCGCATACATTCCTCGCCGGAGTTTACCAATGACTGCCGGATGGCGACCATAATCGATATGGCAAACCATGCCGACACGCTCATATGGAATGGCGGGAACGCAGGCGGAAACTGGGCTATTACTCAAAATAGCTCTTTGATAAGTTTTGCTCTGGATTACCCGGAATTCAAGAACAGTGGTTTGTGGTTCGATATCTCAGCGGAGCGGATAAATGGAGTGTTTTTACGCGACTTCCTGCCCGACGGCGTCGAATCTGAATCGGCCCCGGGCTATCAACGCAATATGGTCTACTGGCCGCTTGTGGATGTGTATAAGCTGCTTCTATCGCGAGGCGTGCAGACCGTATTTTTCAATGATATGAAGGCCAAATTGGAGAAATTCGCCGAGTATTTCATGCATCTTGAAATGCCGGGCGCGGGTGTGGGCGGCCAGGGCGCGGGAACTCCAAACTTTGGTGACTACGGCGACGGTGGTCGCGCTGGAATAGTAGAAGATAGCGTTCTATATAATCGCCCCGATATGCTCTGGGTGGGCACGGGAGGACAGCAGGGAACGCCACCCAGTGATCTCTCCAAGTGTTTCCCCTACGCGGGAACCGTGACGCTGCGAAGCGATTGGGGCAATAAAGGCCAGCCGTTTGAAGACGCCCGTTATCTTTTTCTCCATGGAGTGCATCGCGGCGCGCACGGACACTCGGATTTGAACGGCGTTGTTGTCCACGCTTATGGGCGCGAGATATTGACCGACCCCGGCGCGTATATATACGGCTCCCCGGCGCACGTGCTCCTCACTTCGTCGGTCTCTCATAACCTGATGACCATAGATGGGCAAGACCAGAATTCTCACTCCGACGTTCCCTTCAGAGCCTGGGGAACTACACCAGTAGCGGATTACCTATCAAGCCGGCTGCCGTCATATAATGCGGGTTATTACCACAGAGAGGTGTTCTATATCCGTGCGAACGATGTCCCCGGCGCCAAAGACTACTGGCTTATACGAGATAAAGCCGAGGGAGGCGGAACGCATTCAATGGAACAGCGTTGGCACTTCAACCCTGGGCCGTTGAACGTTGATGCAACAACGTTGACGACAAGCTCGGCTACGGAGAACGAGGGGAATCTTGCGATTATGCAGGTAAATCCTTCGCGCCTTCAAATCGAGCAAACAACCATAGACACATGGCGTCCTCGTGTGGACACAACGCCGACGAAGCTGCCGACGGTGATCTATAAGATAACTACGGCGCTGCCCGCCGCTATGGACACTGTCCTGCTGCCTTTCGATGGCGCGCAAATGCCGGGTATGAGCATTGTGCCGATAGAGACAAGCGGCGACGGCTTGGACTCGGTCTTCAAAGTGGTCCAGGGAAACGTTGAAGACCTGTTTATTCTTCAAAGGTCTTCAACGAGCAAGACGGTCGCGGCGGAGAATGTGACGTTCAACGGCGAGCGGCTGATCGCGCGAAGAGTGGGCGGTGTGTTGAAGTCCGTTGTACTCACAAATGGCAGAAGCGCGACGGTTGATGGAAGAGAGATAGTCAATTCCACCACTACAATGCAGTGGTACATGGTCTCATTCGACGCTTCAGGCGATCATGTCTACACCAGTCCCAACTAAGGAGAGCAAGTTAATGAAAAAACTGATTTTCACAATGGCAACGTTAGGAATTATTATATCGCTTGCCACGGCTGGTTGGGGACTGGTTGTAGTGGACGAAGACTTTGACGCCTATGATATTGACAGCTCTCTAACCGGCCAGGGCGGCTGGTTAATAGAGACTCCGGGAGTTTATGGAACCTGTGTAATTGCGGATGTTTGCCAGACCCCGGATGGCTGCGCAACACCGCAAAGAGCTGTTCGCTGGCAGGCTCCGGGCGGTTCTATATCCGGCACAAGACCCTGGGACAACGTTATGAAACGTGAGTTCCCTGTGATTTGGAACGGCGGTATTTCCACTTTTTATATAAGCATAATGATCGAAGCGACGGCCGACTCAAGCGAAAGCGGGAACTTTAGTTACGTTAAACTCACAGACACAAGCGGCACTGAAGCTACTCGTATTTATATCAGCAAAGGCACGGGCGCAACCGGAAATTTGGCGATATTGGGTAGGCAAGGCTCAGTGGAAGGCGCCGTCTGGCAACCGGCGCTATCGCAAAATGTACCCAGCGGGGAATGGCGCCACATTAAATTGGTAGTTGACGTAGACAACAAGAAATACGACGCTTATGTTGGGGATGGAGACAAGAGCGGTGTAAACGAAGGACACTGGACATCAAAAGCGGATGACGCCTACTTCTACGCATATGCAAATGGTTTGGCACAGTTGAGATGGAATATGTATCGAATGGGAGACGTGTTCGTCCAACCAACTTACGCTTATTTAGATAACATTTATATGGAAGGGCCGGATGATAACCTCCAGCCCACCCAAATGACAGAGATTTGGGTGGCCAAAGGAGTATATAACGAGCAGCCGCAATTGCGTGAGTTTACACATGTGATTGGCGGGTTTGCCGGAACTGAACGCCGTAAAGAAGATAGAAATGGATGGGCCAATCCCACGGTTATAGACGCGGGAAACACGGTTGAAGGCAGCGCCGTGGTCACAGGGGCCAATGTCTCCACAATAGAAGGATTCACTATAACAGGTGGATATTACGGCGTTGATTGTTCCCGAACTTCACCAAATGTGACCAACAACGTAATTATTGGAAACATCAATGCCGGCGTGTATTGCTCGGCCAGCTTTCCAACATTGAACAATAACACGATTTCCGGGAACGGAACAGGAGTATCTTGCATAGGCAAATCTCCTCACATCAACAACAATATCATAACGTATAACAACATAGGCATTGCCGCCGAAGGCTCTAACCCCACGCTTTTGCACAACAACGTCTACAGCAACCAAAATGGGGGCTACATAGGTCTCGACATGGGTTCTTCGGACATCTCTTATCCGCCGTTATTCGTAAATCAAGCACAAGGCGATTATCACCTTAAGTCCAGTTCGCCGTGCATAGACCGTGGAGACTCAAAAGCGGCGCCAAAATACGATATTGAAGGTAATCCCAGATCGATGGATGGCAACGGGGACGGGTCCGCTATCGCGGACATAGGCGCGTTTGAAGTCCAGCCGCCGCCCGGCCTTAGAAAACTTTTGGAATTGAGGACTGGAACCAATGGCGATCTGGCCAGAAACATAGACGCCATAGTCACCAGGGTCTGGCCCAACTTCTTCTACATCGAAACGCCCGACAGAACCTGCGGCATCCGCGTGCGGAAGGCCGGGCATCAGATGGAACCGGGTATGGGGGCTGACGTGATCGGCGCAATACAAACGAATATAGATGGTGAACGTTATGTAGAAGCGATGAGCGCCTACCAATATGGTATTGGCAGTATCGAACCCTTGCTTATGCCGAACAAAGCGCTCGGCGGATCGGATTTCTTCTTCTATAGTGAATCCGGCGAAGGGCAAGAAGGGATCATTGCTTACCAATTCGTGAAGAAGCCTGATGGGAAATGGGTGTGCGAGCTATCGGAATTGCAGGGAATTAACAACATTGGGCTTTTTGTAACTACTTTCGGGAAGGTGGTCGCAATTGGCGACGGCTGCTTCTATATCGACGACGGCTCCCGATGCCACAGCAATGATGAAACGCTTCCAGGCGTTTGTCTAAAAGTGGCTTTGCCGGAAGGCGCCGAACCTCCGGCGGAACAGTCCTTCGTTCAGGTGACTGGAATCAGTTCCTGCTATAAATCCGGAAACAGCCTATACAGGCTCCTCTTGGTTAGCTCCGCTGATGACATCACGACGCTGATGGATGCGCCTCAACCAAATTAGAAGTATAACGAGCTCGTTTCGGGAAAGGGGGTTCCCGAAACAACGTGCCGCGGACTCCTGCAAGTAGGTATTAGAACGATCCGGGAGACGCCTCCCGGATCGTTATTTTTATTGCTTGATTAACACGAGCCTTTACCGCGTTTATGGCACGGGCACGGCGCTGGAGGCTACTCCGCCGTCAGCGTAGTGCACGGTCACTCTTATATAAATGGCTGACTCCGGCACGGTTATATTCGTGCGAAACGGGAGTTCGGTCACTGTCTGATGCCCGACCACGCGGCTCTGGTCATCAGTCAGGTCAATCTCAATTGACTTCGCCGGTTCCACTCCACCGGTCCACCTTACATTGAGAGTCCCATCTTTGGCCCATGAAACGCGAACCAAAGGGGGTTCGATACCAGTGGATCCGTAACCGGTGGCCGGGTACGGCGGATATTCGCGCAGCCCCGGACCGCGCTTGAATCCGTAATATTCATCAGGGTCGCCATAGTTGCGGTATTTAAAGTTGTAGTTATAGTAAGTCGGTGAGTTCCTGCCCATGTTCGGGTAGTAATATCCGAAATAGGACGGGTTCGGATACCGCGCGCTTGGATATGGATTGAAGCCGTAGTACGGCCGGTAACCATAGTCTTCGGAAGAACCGAAGTTATACACTACGATTGGAGGATAATAGTACGGCGCGAATTCCCCATGCGGCCGCGCTAAAGCCACAGATCCCACACCCAGCGCCAACACTATAGCCATTAACGCAACTATGCATATTCCAGCAACAACCTTTTTGTGATACCTAAACATAGTCTCAGCGCCTCCCTGCGGGGCCTAACCCCTAGCGATACGCTTCAATCATATATATATTGCCCTTTGTGAAACGGAGTTAATCTCGGATGAGGTTTAATTGGTTCAGGGAAGAACGCAGATTGGCGCAGATTGGAAGCTGTCAGCTGTCATCTGACAGATGACAGCTTTTTCCTCTCTCCTCGCCGATATATACGCGGGGGACTCTCTGGCCGATTGCGCAGAGAACGTCGTGGGGAACAGTATTCAACAGCGCGGCGACATCCTCTACGGAGATTGTCTCATTGCCTTGAGAACCGTAGAGGATGACCTCGTCCCCTACTCTAACATCAGGGACGTTCGACACATCGAGCATCGTCTGATCCATACAGACCCGGCCAATTATGGGGACCCGGCTGCCATGGATTATCGCGTGGCCGCAATTCGACAAATGCCTGCTGAAGCCATCGGCGTAACCAATTGGAATGGTCGCAACGGAAGTCCTGCGCTTTGCGCGATATGTCCGCCCATAACTTACGGTCATGCCTGGCTCAATCTGCTTGATGAAGGCCACGCGGGTCTTGAGCGTCAAGACCGGCTCGACATCGACACACCTGGCCACGGTCTTGCTCGGATAAAGGCCGTAGAGTATTATTCCGGCGCGGACCATATCCAAGTGCGATTCAGGGTGGTCCGCTATACCTCCGCTGTTCGCGGCATGGGCGATAGTTGGGCGGACGCCTCTATGCTCCAACTCCTTAGTTAACCTGGTGAAATCGCTAATCTGCCGCTTTGTGAACCCGGAGTCGTCCTCATCCGCGCATGGGAAGTGAGTGAATACGCCCTCAACCACAAGTCCGGGGAAACCCATTACGTAAAGAATGAAGTCCAATGCAGCCTCAGAATGGACGCCGATCCTCCCCATTCCGGTGTCAACCTTTATGTGGACTTTGGCCTTCTTGCCTGAAAGCGCCGCGGAGGCGGACAGGGCTTGGGCGAAATTGGCGTCGAATACCGTCGCGGTAATATTGCGGTCGATTATCTCCTGAGCCGCTTCAGCCGGGGCTGAGCCCATTATGAGGATTGGCGCTTCGATACCGGTGTCTCTTAGCTCCAGGGCTTCCTCTATTCGGGCGACGCCGAACATATCGGCGCCTGCTTCAAGAGCCGCGCGCGTTACTTTTACGGCTCCATGACCGTAAGCGTTGGCTTTGACTATGGGCATCAACCGCACATTCGGACCAATCTTCTCTTTAATGGCCCTTACGTTGCGGCGGATAGTATTTAGATTAACTTCAGCTATTGTGGAAAACATTGGCTTGGGATTTGTCGGGTTTATTATATCATGGCCTTGGAAAAGCTGTCAGCTTAGAGTCAACCCATATAACAGACACACTACCCGGTCGAGGGTGTTCTTCAGCGAATCGGATTTGTGGGTGGTTTCGACCATTCGCCGGGACATCTTTACGATCAGGTCGTGAACCAGGTCATCTCGCCCTTCATCCAACCAACGTTTTGCGGCGTTGAGGATGTGAGCAGGATTTATATCCGAACCGTTCCAGACAAAGGAGATCATATCCTCTCGGTCTTCAATCGGTGTTTTGAATACTATGCATCGCACAGGCAGCCGCTTGAGGTCTTCGATCTCGATTTGAGGCTGTACGAACTTATATCCGGTGAACGCGCGGAAGATGTAGTCGTTCAGCGCCGATGAGTTTAGCAGCGCCAATAGATAGTAGAGGTTCGGACCCTCATCTCCAGAACGTATGCAATAAACGGACTGCGGCACGATATAACCCAAGTGGCCATTCGAGCGGAGATCGAGCGCCGCCGTGAGTTTGGCCGCGCTCTTTTGAAGCATTATTTTATCGTCAAGATAGCGTTCCAAAGGCTTCTTGACGGCGCTTGAGTCCATGCGTCGTCCTTCCCACTGAATTCGGAATGGGTGTATGCTTTGGCCGCCAAGCAATACGGGAAACTCCCCTTCATTCAGTGTGATGGCGCGCTTGCCGATTTCCTCGCCGCGATATATTTCAACGTCCATTTCACCAAGCTGTATGTAAGGCTCCCGGCAGCAGCGCGTATCACCCGGCGTACCGTGGACTATTGGGAAAATGTTGAATTGGGAGCTTAGGCCCGCAAGATAGATGATTTCACATTCCGGCTGAGCCAAAGCTATTCCGGCGGGGAATTCGTGAAACTCGCTGTAATCGGCGTAAGCGCCATCGACAAAACGAGCCACGGCTGAAGGTGAGTCAACCCGCCTTACCGACACTTTGTAAGCGGACGACCTGCAATTTCGGCATACGGGGACGATGTTGGACACGCCGGCCCCGGGGAACATGTCCTTTATGTGCAGGAGCGATTTCATAGTCCACCTGCCGACTAGCGCCCGTCTTGCGGCGGCGGCGTTGTAGCGAACTAAAAACGGGTCCGGGAGGACCATCGACAGGTATCCGCCTTGCCTCACGAGTCTTAGGCGAATTATGTTGGTCAGGAACAAAAGATAGTGGTCCGATTGGCCATAGCATCCGTGAATGCGCTGGTAGTCCCCCATATCTTCATTCTTGCCTGCTACATAGGGCGGATTGCCGATTACCGCGTCAAATCCCGGATTGGTTTTGAATCCCCGTGATCCCAAAAATACTTCCGGGAACTCCATATCCCAGTGGAAGAAAGACTTGTCCGCCGCAAGAGTTGAGGCCAGGCGCGCCGCTTCGCTCGTCTCGAACCATTCGTCATCATCCCGCAGCATTGCGTCCATATATCTCGATGAATCCAGCGCGACTCCCGCATAGCCGCTTATCCAAACATCGGCGGTTTTTCGCAGCGGATCGAGAATATCGCGTACTTCGCCTTCCAGCGGCTTTGAGGTAAGAGCAAAACGCTCGGCCCTTGCGAGAATGTGCCCCTGGAACAAGTCGGGTTGAATGCGACTGCGATTCGACTGGCGTCTTTTCGTATCCGGCGCCAATCCCAGGTCATGCAGGCAGGCGCCTATAAGGCTGTTGCCATGGCGGATATTGGCGGGCGTCCAACAGGCTTCTCCAGGGACTCCCGCGTCCAGCCACAGCGCCGTTTTGGCGACCGCCACCGCAATCGGATCGGAATCGACGCCATATACGCAGCGTTGGGCGGCAAGACGGACCCATGCACCCGGGGCTGAGCCTAAACGGTCGGCTATTGCGTTTCCGATAAATCGCGCCGCCGCTATCAGGAAGTCGCCACAGCCCAATGCCGGGTCAAGGACTCTCATGGAGAGCAAGCGGCCGGGTATTTCCACGTCGGACGCGCCTTCGGATAGCTCTTGAACCAGTGTACCTAGCGTGTTGCGGACAATATAATCAACAAGAGCGGGAGGAGTGTAGAACTTGCCTGCGGCTTTCCTACCGGCCTTTTCAGTATGGCATGTGACGGCGCCTTCGATAAGCTCAGGATGAGCGTCCATGAGGACTTCATACGCGCTTCCCAAGAGCGTAACGGGAGCCTCGCCGTAGTCTATGACCTGTTTTCCAGATAATTCCCCGGCCAGCGCTTGATAGGCCCAACGCATTTGGCTGTTGGATACGCGGAATTTCCTCCCCTCGATTCCTTGGGTTTCGGGGAAGGGGTTCCCCGAAACAACGGCATCGTCAAATAGACCGGCGTCCAACAGGGACGAGCGCCCGCAAATTGGGTTTGCCAGCGCTTGGGATAGCTTTATAAATTCGTTCCAACAATCAAGGCCGTCGGGATTTCCGCCACCACCGCCAATCCGGTCGAGAGCGGTTTCTTGCTCAGTGGTAAGCAGCCCACGCGCCCGTGCGAACAGGAGCGCCGCAAGCCTGAGCGATAAAATGCGAGACGCGCTAAAGGCGTTTTGAACGTCTTCCGGGGTTACTTCGGACGCGAATTGCAGGGAGCCTCGGCACAGCTCAACCGCGGCTGCAAGCGCTCTATCGCCGAAATGTCTGCCTGTCCTTAGCGAGACAAGCGCGCGGTTGGGACTGTTTATAGTCGTCAGCCCGGAAACCTGAGAAGGTTGGCGCGCGCGCGTAGTGGACTCTATCAGCATTATCCGTTAGATTTGCAGCGAGAATATGGTAAACGAACGACCACAGGTTAGCAGACAGGCGGGAGCATGTCAAGAGAAAAACGAGTTGAAGGCAGAGGGAAGCTATCATCTGTCAGTTGATAGCTTGCAAAACCGGTATTACGCTCAGCTAGGGAGAAACGCATCGAATGGCATAATCAATAGTGACAGACGAATACCGATAATAGCAAACCTCGCGAAAGCGGGGGACGCAAAGCCAACGGGACTGACGGACCCGGCACAGGCCGGGAAACAAGTTTGCCAGGCTGCCGAAGTATTAAGTTTTTTGCAGGCCACCGTTATGCGGATCGGAGTTATCCGTGGGTGGTATGCAGGAAGAACTCGGCAGCCTGGCTTTATTTTTGTCTGGCTGCACGACCGGAGGAGGCAGAGCGATGAACATACCGGACGCAAAGCAGTATATTGGTAGAAATTGCAATGTCACCTATAAGGACAGGATGGGAAATATCCGTAACGCTATCCTTCATATACACGATTTATCCTTTGTTCCCCTGTATGGCGCATATCTTGTCGGGGACATCGAGGACGTATGCTTGGACAGGGTCACGGCCATAAAGCTGATCGACTGAGGACCCATTATATAGTCCAGGGCGTGGCGGTTCAAAAATTGCCACCCAGTAATGATGAACGGAAAGGGAGTGACGATTCAAGCAGTCCGGATCGAGATCTGCACAAAGACTAAAGGCAGACTGGTCCCCCTAACAAATAGCTGGTTCCCAATCTTGCGATGGGAAAGAGGAAAGGCTTTGGCCTTTCCTCTTTCCCTGTACGATCATTTGGCTTGTTAGCCGGGGATTGGTTTCGGGATTTGGAAAGGCTGATATACTGCGGGAATGGTCTTGTAGCAGAGACTGATGCGCTAAGTCGACCGCAATTCCCGCAGCCTGTGTAGGCGGGTCGCTGCGGGAACTGCCTTACGCTTAATCCAAAGCTTTATTCAAACACACCGTTCCCGCAGCATAGAACCTATCGCAGACATCCTACTTACGACTAACGACTATCGACTACCGACCGTCTACTGGCTGAGCGCTCTGTATATCTGTATCAGGCCGGGGCCTAGCACTACGACGAATAATGCGGGAAATATGAAGAAAACGAGCGGGAAGAGCATCATTACAGGCATCTTCGCGGCTGTTTCTCTCGCTCTCTGGCTTCTTCGGGTTCGCATAGTGTCTCCCTGCACTCTGAGCACTTTCGCAATACTAACGCCGAGTTGCTCCGCCTGGTATAGCGCCGCGACAAACGTAGTCACTTCCAACATACCAAGGCGAGTAGCCACATCTCTGAGCGCCTGCATCCTGGGTTTGCCAAGCCGCATCTCATCTAAAGCCCTAATGAGTTCATCCGTCAGTGGACCTTTCATCTTCTCAGAGACTTTCGCCATCGCACCATCGAAACCAACGCCCGCTTCGACGCTGACCGTAAGTAAATCTATTGTATCGGGTAAAGCCTTGCGTATCTGTGTTTGGCGCTGCTCTATTGCTTTTTGTAGTATGTAGTCCGGCAAAATAAGACCCACAAACACCATAATGATTCCGAACAGCAAGGCGAAATTCGGCTGCACCATTTTCATGAACAGATAGGCAAAATAACCGAGCGCTAAGAACGAGCAGACCGACAGCACTCTAAGACCGATGAATTCCAAGGCTCCGAGTTTCCAAGGCCGTCCCGCTCTTTCCAGCTTGGCGTCGATGGTAGCGACGTGGCCGGCGGGAGTAAGCTTGGTTGCAATGGTGGCCAGCTTTCGAAGGAATGGACGAATTATACGATCGCCGAAGGACCCCAATAACTCAGGATGCAATGGGGCCGCGAGCGTTTCGCCCGTGTAAGAATAACGGTCCACCCGCTCGCGTATCAACTCGCGTTCCGTTTTCATCGTTATACCGATGACCAGAAGCGTTACGCTGGAGAAGGAAAGAATTACAATTGCTGCCAACATAGCTGCGCCACCTCCTAAGAAAACGCCGGTTTCGGGACTGAAGTCCCGAAACACCGGCTGTCGGCTTCGGCTTCAAAAAACAAGCCGAAGCATCTATTACTATGGTCGAATATTCAGAAATCTAGCTCAAGCATCTTGCGTATGACTAACGCTCCGATGATTACTAATATACCGGCCCCCAGCAACAAATAGTGGCCTATGGACTCATTTATGAGTGGAGAAAGATAGCGGGGATTCAGCATGTATATAACAATCCCGAGAACTATCGGCAAGGCTACAAGAATTCCACCGGACAACCGGCCATCCGCCGTCAGCGCGGCGACTTCTCCATTTATCCTTACTCTTTCACGGATAGTCTCCGCAATTGTGTCCAAAACCTCAGCCAGATTTCCACCCAATTGAATCTGGATTGTGACTGCCGTCACTACGAGTTCCATATCGTAACTGCGCACGCGATCTACAAGATGGGTCAACGCGTCTTCCGTTGGCACGCCAACGTTGCACTCGTCTATAACTCGGCCGAATTCCTCGGAGATCGGAGCAGGCATTTCATTGGAAACCACCTGCATTGCTCGCATAAAGCTGTAACCGGAACGCAGCGACGACGCCATAAGGGAGAGCGCGTCCGCTATCTGATCGTTGAAACCGGCGAGCCTCCTCTGCTGGCGAAACTTGAGATAACCTATTGGCAGAGCATAGCCAAGCAGGCCAAGGACCAGGGGCGCCACCAGACCGCGGTTCATCAGTATTCCGATCAGCGCCAGCACGACCACGAGCGACGCCGTGATCACGGCGAATTCGCTTGGGCGGAGCTTGAGCCCGGCTCTGGAGATTTCCAGTATTATTCCTTCGGTGAATCCTCTGCTCGAAAGAAACCGGCTTATGGTTGGGAGCTTGTCCGCCGGCCCGCTTTGGCTTTTGGCTCGGAAAGACGCCGGCGAAGATGAATATTGCTCCAACCGCCGCCGCACTTGAACCGACTTGCCAAGGGTCAACTCGGCGATGAGAAGCCCGAACAGTGTCACCAATATGAAAACAACCACTGCGATTACTATCTGCGCCATTGCGCTTCCCTACCTCTCTATGCAACCTTAAAGATATCGGTTGTGAGTTCGACTCCCTCTTTTTTGAGCTTGCTAACAAACTTAGGCCTGAGCCCTGTAGCTTTGTGCTTGCCCAACACTCGTCCTGAAGCGTCAATACCTGTTTGCTCGAACAGGAAGAGGTCCTGGAGAACTATCACGTCCCCTTCCATGCCCTGCACTTCGGTTATATGTGTGATTTTGCGCGACCCATCTCTCAATCTGTTCTGATGAACAATGAGGTTCATGGCAGCGGCAATTTGCTCGCGAATAGCTCTTGACGGGAGGTCCGTGCCGGCCATAAGCGTCATCGTTTCCAGTCTCGCAATAGAGTCGCGCGGGCTGTTGGTATGCGCGGTAGACAGCGATCCGTCGTGACCCGTGTTCATTGCCTGGAGCATATCCAAAGCTTCGCCGCCTCGGACTTCACCGACGATTATTCTATCCGGCCTCATACGCAAGGAGTTTCTCACCAATTGCCTTATGGTGATTTCGCCTTTTCCTTCCAGGTTCGAGGGCCGGCTTTCCAGCGAAACAACATGCTCCTGTTGGAGTTGCAATTCAGCGGCGTCCTCGATTGTAACGATTCGCTCGTTCTCCGGCACGAAGGAGCTGATAACGTTTAATGAAGTGGTCTTGCCGCTTCCCGTTCCTCCGGAGATCAATATATTTAGCTTGGCGATAACACATGCGCGGAGGAAGTCCGCCATTTCTTCGCTCATTGTGCCAAAACTTATGAGGTCGTGCACCGTATATGGAATCCTGGAGAATTTACGAATTGTGAGCGTCGGGCCGGTCACCGAAAGCGGAGGAATTATGGCGTTGACGCGAGAGCCGTCAGGAAGTCTGGCGTCGACCATAGGCTGGGACTCGTCGATCCGCCTCCCAAGCGGGGTCACGATCTTCTCGATTATCCTCATTACATGCAAGTCGTCCTTGAACACCTTGCTTGTCGGCTCGATGATTCCATCGCGCTCTACATACACTTTCCTGGGACCATTTACCATGACTTCGGTGATGGTCGGATCGTCGAGCAGAGGCTGAATAGGGCCATATCCGACAATCTCATCCATGACCTCGTCCACGAGACGATCCCGCAAACGAGACGGAAGCGCCAGACCTGCGTCTTTAAGCGCCGCCGTGAGAGATTCCCGGACCTGTTCGATTTTTCGGTCGAGCGTCATCCGCGAGAGTTGAGCCGCTTCACATTCCAATAAAACGCGCTCGTGCGCTCTCGACCTTATGTCCAGGAAAGTCTCCTGGTCAATTACTCCCAGCGACTCCTGTCCGGCAATTGATTGTTGGGCCGATGGTCCAAACTGCTCTGTTGCCATAGTCGTTTCTCCTTAGTTCCACCGCGATGGAGATCGATATCCCGCCTTTTCTAATCCTCTTTATTCTTTTTGGCGGGAACGGACTGTTTCTTGAATCCATTAGAATTCGCGATGGAATCCGCAAGTTGTTTGATACTGTTTGCCACGGGACTATTTGGCCGACTGAGCACAATAGGAACGCCCTGATTCAGCGTATAAACCAATCTGCTGTCGTTTGGTATTTCCGCCGCAACGGGATGACCCAAGGCTTTCACTACGTCCGCCGCCATCAGTCGGTTGAATTTGGACGAACGGTTCAGCACGAGATGTATCTTTTCCTTGGCCAAGTATTTACCTTCGACAGCTTGAAAGAACTTTTTCGCATCGGCGACTGTGGTGACGTCGAATAGATTGGCCACCAACAGCAAATACGAGCAATATGACAGCACATATAAATTGGTATCGTGCAAGAACGGCGGCATATCCACTACTATAAACCGATAATGCAGCCTGAGCGCGTTAAGAATCGATTCGACAATGGTTGTCGTTATCGCTTCGAGCGGCGCGGTACCCTGCGAGCCGATGAGAACCTTGACGCCGGACTCGTGTTCTATCATGTGGTCTTCGAGCAACTGTATGTCTATCTCGGACGACATCGGAATCAGGTCGATAATGGTCCGCGTTGGGACGATGTTCATCATCGACGCAACATCGCCGTACTGCGTATACAGGTCGAGCAAGACAACACGGTCGCCGGTCTGCTTCGCAAGCCCGACCGCCAGGTTAGTGGCGATAGTGCTTTTTCCAATACCGCCCTTTGCGCCGGTAACCACCACCACTTTAGGAGCCTTGGTGGCGTCCGCGACCGCCTGATATTCGGGAGTGAGTTTGTAATCGTCAAGAGCCGAAAGATCCAGGATTGTTTTAACAA
>JAUSEB010000174.1 GCA_030650495.1 Armatimonadota bacterium
TCCACTTAGGCGCGCGTTTCTGATTAGCCTTAAAAGCATCAAAATACGGTTCTGGCGGTCGGTAATCACCGCTGCCGGCATAGTCCTTGGAATCGCGTTTCTCGTTTCGGTACTGGCGCAACTTGCGCTTCAGGCCCCACCGACGCCAACGGAACGCGTATATCCGAACGTATATGCGCGCGGCGAGGTTGCCAAATCAATTGACGTACAGATGGAACCGGGCCTTACCGCAAAAGCTCTGATAGAAAAGGCAGGAAGTTACACAACCGGGGCCGATCAGAAAAGCGTGGCGATAATAAAGAAGAACGGCGATAAAGTCGCTCTGGACTTGAGCAATCCCGCGTCTCCCGACTATCGGCTTGAAGGTGGCGACCTAGTCTTTATCCCCAGTTCGTCAGGACGTCTACGGCAGCTATTGGTCGCGCTTATCGTTATGATATTCATTGTTATTGGGCTTGTATTCTTCAGAAAGGTCGACGATAAGGTAAAGCGAACCGCGGCCTCCGCTGCTGTTGTCGCAGTTGGCATCGTAATCTTCAGCGTTGGCTTGAGCAAATCCGGCCTTTCACCTCCCAAGGCTCCTGAGGTTTATGTCATCGAGCGTTACCACGTGAGGGGCGAGACAAACGTGAGGACTGATTTAGAGGCGGGCAAACTTCAATCGCTCGCAGTGGCAATTCGCCGCGCTGGAGGGTTCAACAAGAACGCGGACCGTAATCACATATTGGTTATTAGAAACAAAGGCGATAAATTGACGCTCGATATGTCCATACCGGCTGGAATTCGCCAAGCTGAAAGGATTATGTTGAATGCCGGTGATCTCGTATACGTTCCCGACGCCGCCGCGCGAAACAGGCAGATATGGCTCGTCGTAATGTCGCTGTTAGTTTGCACAATCGGCATAACCAACTCAATGCTGATGTCTGTCACCGAGCGTTTCAAAGAAATAGGGACAATGAAATGCCTCGGCGCGTTGGACAAGTTCGTAGTCGAACTATTCCTTCTGGAATCGTCGATGCTCGGAATAGCAGCGTCATTTGCGGGATGGTTGGTTGGATTTGGGCTTATGGCAGCGATGGCGGTAGCTACGCAGGGGCTTGGAATGCTGTCCCAACTGTCATTTATGGAAGTGTTGAGAACGTTGGGTATTGCGCTGGTCGCGGGGTCCACTCTGACGACGATAGCGACCATCGCCCCGGCGATCCGCGCGTCCCAAATGCCGCCAGCCGCCGCGCTGAGGGTTGAGATTTAGGAGAAATGGATTGTTCAATAAATGTAGCCTAGCCCCTTGTGGGCGTCAATAACGAACGGGCACAAGGCCCTAGGCTACGAGTAGACGGTTAGTTTCCTGGCGGTAACGCCATGAGAGGTGACACAATGGCTGCAAGCAATGAATACGTAGTCCGCACAAAGGACGTAGCAAAAGAATTTATCATGGGAGGGACCGCGCTCCGGGCGTTGGATGGGGTCAACCTCGACATATTCCGGGGCGAATACGTCTCCATCATGGGCCCGTCCGGCTCAGGCAAATCGACCCTGTTCAATATGATCGGCGGATTGGATAAGCCAACCGATGGAAGCGTATTCATAAACGATGTAGACATGGCTCAATTGGACGCGCAGGAGCTAGCCTACCTCAGATGCCGGACCATCGGATACATATTCCAGACATTCAACCTGATCCCGGTCATGACGGCGCTTGAGAACGTCACTCTGCCGACTATATTTGCGGGAATGCCCGCCGATCAAGGTATAGAAAGAGGCGTGGAACTGCTGAATATGGTCGGGCTTGGCGACAGGCTGCATCATAAACCCTCAGAGCTTTCGGGCGGGCAGCAGCAGCGCGTGGCTATCGCAAGATCGCTTGCAAACGATCCTGCTATCATACTCGCGGACGAACCGACCGGCAACCTGGACCTCAGGACCGGCAAGGAGATCATTCTTCTCCTCAAGAGCCTGAACCAGGAACACGGAGTCACGATCATCTCAGCCACTCACGACCTCAAGATGATCGATGTCTCCGACAGAATCGTCTGGATACGAGACGGCAAGATCGAGCGTATAGAAGAGAGATCGGAAATCGACCTGCATGTCGGTGAACTTGAAGGAGTGTGAAAACCAACCCCCTGATTTATGGCGTGATTTCTTCCGTCGAACCGGGCAGTCTGGCCGGCCATGCCGGTGTGAAGCCGGGCGACGAAATTATAAATATAAATGGGCGCCCTATTCGGGACGTGATCGACTTCCGTTTTCATGCGTCCGATACGCGTCTGAACATACTCCTCAAACGCGGCGAGCGTAAATTCCACACCAAGCTCATCAAAGACTACGACGATTCCCTCGGCATCGACTTCACCGAAGAATTATTCGATGGAGTTCGCACTTGCCGTAATCGATGCGTATTTTGCTTCGTTGATAACCTCCCCCGCGGCATGCGTCGGTCGCTTTACATCAAAGATGACGACTATCGGCTCTCCTTCCTGCACGGCAATTTCGTTACTCTTTCCAATCTAAGCGCTAGCGATATTAAAAGAATACTCGAACAGCGCCTCAGCCCGCTTTATGTATCAGTCCACGCAACACGGCCTGATCTTCGCAAGGATTTGCTGCGGAGTAGGGGATGCGCGGATATCTTGCCTCTTCTACGAACTCTTGCTGAGAGTCATATACAGCTTCACACACAAATCGTGCTCTGCCCTGGTATCAACGATGGCGAAAAGCTGGATGAAACAATAGAGGACTTAGCCGCGCTTTATCCATCAGTGCAGACAATTGGCGTAGTCCCGGTCGGGTTGACCAAGTATAGCAAAGCCAAAGATTTCGCCGTATTCTCATACAGCCTGGCACAATCAACGCTTAGGCAAATCGAAGCCCGGCAGCATAAGTTCAAGGCTGAAAATGGAACAAGATTGGTCTTCGGATCCGATGAGCTGTATTTGACCGCGAATCGAAAACTGCCCGGAGCGTCCGCTTATGAAGGCTACCCGCAGTATGAAAACGGCATCGGAATAACCAGGCGTTTTATCGACCAAATACGCTATATCACTCGAAAGCTCCCTGCGAGCATAAATCGTAAGACAAGTATCGGTCTTATCACCGGGCGGCTTGCGGAGCCGTTTGTGAGGCAATTAGCTGAAACCCTAAATTCGGTAGGTAATTTGCGCGTGGAAGTCTTTCCAATCGACAACGATTTCTTCGGCCATACTGTCACTGTTGCCGGCTTGATAACCGGGCAGGACATTATCGCTCAGATAAAAGGCCGTTCTCTTCCTCAAGAGCTTTTCGTTCCAAGCGTAATGCTGCGCGATTCAGCTTTCCTGGATGATGCGATCATGGATGATGTCAGCACGGCGTTAAATCGGGCAATACTCGCGGTCGAACCTGATCCCAAAGCTCTCATTGACGCCATTATACGATTATCTCTACAGCCATGACGGCAATTTCAGCTTACGATCGAGCGATAACGCGCCGCCTCCTGTCAGCAGCAAAGCTACCGCCATCGCAATCAAGGCTATGTTGTATTCCATTCCGCCATTTGAAAGGAAGAAGCCGTTCCTCGCGTGAACCAAAGCGATTGCGACAGACATGTTGATTATGTTCATTAATGCGGCAAATCTGGTCAGAAAGCCCAGGATAAACAGAATGCCGCCGCCAAATTCCGCGAATATCAGAAGAAAGGTCCAAAGCGCCGCCGGAGGCAGGCCAAAGCTGCTGATCATCTGATAGGTTCCACTCATCCCGCTCCCACCGAACCACCCTAAGAGTTTTTGAGAGCCGTGAGCGAAGAATATTACACCCAAAGCTAACCTAAGCAGCAGCGGCGCCCATACAGCATATCTTGGCAAACTGTGATGAGGCATTATTTACCCCTCCTTATCTAAAGTCGAGAATAGTATACCCAGCCAATTTAAATGCCAAGCGTGCAAGCTCTCTAATCAGCCGGAGTATTTCTCCCAGCTCAGGACTTCCGCAAGCGGTTTCTTCGCCGGAGAGCGACTTTCCGCCGGTTCGCCAATGGCTATAAGGCTGACCAATCGATATTGAGAGGGCAATCCAAGGAGCGCGCAAATCTTAGGGGCGTATTCTTTCTTGTCTCCCGCCACCCAACACGCTCCCAATCCATAGGCTCTAGCGGCGTTGAGTATGTTCTGCGTGGCGGCGGAGCCGTCTTCCAAGTAATACTTAATATCTTCGCAAAAGATGCACACGCAAACCGGCGCCTCCGCTATGAACTTGCCGTGGTCGGTGATGTCCGCTATCTGTTTATTGATGGCTTCGTGGGTTACAACTACGAACTTCCAGGGCTGCAAGTTGATCGCCGATGCCGCCAACCGTCCGCAGTCAATAATATCCTCGA
>JAUSEB010000180.1 GCA_030650495.1 Armatimonadota bacterium
AGCTTATTGAACTGGTCGCGCGATGCGCTCCAGCCTGGGGAGATAGGCTTCCATCCATTCTCGAAAAACTGCGCGCCGTCGAACGACCTCCCTAATGGCTACGACAAACGATGCTCCTGAGAATATCTTGGCAATGCTTGACGAACGCACGTGCGGATGCTAAGATGCTAACACAATACGGCGGCCCTTTATCTGAATGTATAAAACTGCTGTCTCCAGGAGGTTCGTGTGACGTCCGCTCAGGCACGTGCTCAGGATGCAAAGAAAGAGAAGGTCTTTCGAGACCCCGTGCATGACCTCATAGTGATCGCACCGGACGACGACTTCATCTTGGATTTAATTGACACGCCGGAAATGCAGCGATTGCGTCGAATCAGACAGCTTGGCATGTCCTGCTTCACCTATCAAGGCGCCGAGCACAGCCGTTTTACTCACAGCTTGGGCACTTACCATTGCGTGTGCCGAATACTTGAGTCTCTGATTAGGAACCACCGAGGACAAGGCAAAATCCCGAGGATCATCAAAAAAATCGGGCGCTCGGTGAAGGCCGCCGGTTTGCTCCACGACCTCGGGCACGGTCCTTTCTCCCATGTTTTCGAAAGGGCCCTGGGAAGCCAAGGACTGAAGCATGAGGACTGGACAACGAAGATTATCGAGTCCACTGACACCGAAGTGAACAAGGCTCTGCGCAAGCACAACATTGACCCCACAGCAGTAGCCAATATTATCCGAAAGAGTCCATTGGCGGATTCGCTGGCGATCGACATCATCAGCAGTGAACTTGACGCAGATCGCATGGACTATCTGCTGAGAGACAGCCTCATGTGCGGAGTAAAATACGGCGTGTTCGATCTGGAGTGGATATTGCATACGATGTATGCTTCTGAAGTGCAGAAACTGACGAGTGGCGAGAAGCCTATGAAGCTTTGCGCCGACGCAACGAAAGGTATAAGAGCAGTGGAAGGGTACGTCTTGTCGCGAATCCAGATGTATGAACAGGTTTACTACCACAAGACGACCCGAGCTTGTGAAGGATTATTATCGCAGATTATAGAGTATGCCCAGTGGCTCGTGAAATCAGGCTGGGTCCCACCAGACACCCCGCTCGCGATTCGAAAGCTGTTGTCAGGGACGGAGGTCACAATTGAGGAGTATCTGAGTCTGGACGATTTCTGCTTCACGAGCACGTTAATGACTTGGTCAGTCATGGATTGCGACAACGCAAACCAAGAGGATTTGCGTTCGCTGGTTCGCCTGCTGGTGGAGAGAGGGCAACCGTTCAAGTCAATAGATGTGGAGCACAAGATGCGAGATGTAGGTAAGATGGAGCAAGCTCTCAAAGAGGATACTCTCCGCTTTCATTATTTTTTGGATGCTCCAGGAAACACGGTGTACAAAGGTGTCTTATACAGCCTAAAAGGAGAGAAGGAGCCGGAAGAGCTGATCAACTCAACTATCTACGTGTTGACCTCAAACGGAACAACGAAACCTGTGGAAACGGAATCCGAAGTGCTGAAAGGTCTTTCTGGGCTCACTTTGCAGAAAGATCGACTTTATTACGATAGAACAAAAGAGCAGGATTTTGAGCATCTGTTCTCGAAGTTCGGATTAAGCTAGGGGGGAGCAATGGACAGCGTTTTTGAGATAGCAGAACTTATTCGCCGACTAGGCAAAGTCAAGGGGAGAGTGCGTCTCCAGAAGATAGTCTACCTCCTGCAGCAGAAAGGTTGCCAGTTTGGAGAAGACTTCGAGTACGGCCACTATGGTCCTTATTCAAGGACTCTGGCGCTTGAACTGGATGTCCTGAAGCTGAACAAACTGGTCGAGGAGACTAAGGAGAAGACTACAAGCGGAGTGCTGTATACCTACAAGCCCAACGCCGAACTGGAAAAACTTATGCTCGATACCCCGGGACTGCACCATCTTGACGATCCTGACATCCATAATACTCTCGCACTGCTCAAGGGAAAAGACACCCACGTTCTGGAGGTCGCCAGTTCAAGACTGTTCTTAAGTAAGAACGGCCTGAGCGGTGAAAAACTCGATCAGGCATTGGAGCAATGGAAACCTGGACTGAGAAAATACTTTCGTGATGGAGCATCTCTTCTCAAGGAGTTGGAGTTGGAAAAACAAGTCTGACGCCGCACGACCGAAGGCAGTACTGATAGAGAAAAAGGCCGCTCGCACCATCTATGAGCGGCCTTATCATTAACCTAGACTAAAACCCCAACTCCAACGTCACAATCTTCTTCTTCGCAACGTTCAGCGGGATTGTTTTTGAGTCGGTCAGTTTGATTTCCTTCTCAGGAATCTCTTCCAGCGAGACGAACTGAGCCTTCTTGACGGGTTTGAACAGCTTCAGGCTGCCCTTTATCGCCTTCTCTGTCGGGTTGAACAGCCGGACGATCATACCCTTGCCGTTTTCCGCCTGTTTGATGCCGGAGAAGACCAGCGACGACGGCTGAAGCTCCATGAAGCTCAGGTTCTTTGGCAATTTGCCTTTGTGCCTTCCGACTTCCGCGATCTTGATCGGCAGGTTGAAGTTCTCAACAGCCTGGAAAACCCCGCCTTCCGCCCAATCGCCCGCGTGCGGATACAGCGCGTAACGCCGCTCTTGCGGACCGAGGCACTGGCAAAGTTCCATTTCGGGATGCACTTCCCAGCGCGCCGTGACCGTGCAGAGGCTCAACATATAAGCCCGCAGCAGTGTGATTGCAATCGCGCGGTCGTCGTTGTCGGTCACTTCGTACTCTCTGATGCCGTCGTTTATAACCGCGAATCCGGTCTTGCCGTCGTTCACTTCAACGAAGCGGTAATGCGGATGGGTCGGGTTCGGCGTCTCGTAATACGGGCTGCCTTCGGGCCGGTCTATATTGCGCTCGACCACGTCAAATGCGGCCTCAGCGTTGGAGGTCTTCGCGGCGATTCCCGTCGGGAAGAACACTCGCAGCCTGTGGTTGCGGCAATTGTTGTTCCAAACCGTGCGGACGTCCAGCGCCTTCGCGCCTTTTCGCAGCGTGAAGAAGGAAGTAATTGGATAATCCACCATCTCGCTTGTGCGCTTATCAGGCGTCCAACCGTGGCTGGGGACTTCGCTGGCCTGCTTGTTGCGATATTCAAGGCCGACCGGCATCCGCAGGCGGTAAGTGACTTCGTAAGTCGCCTGGAACTGAGTATTCTCAACTAAAGCGATGTCCACCGGACAGCCGATGCTGTTGATCTTCCTGTCGTTCGGCACGGCCAAGTGCTGCCAGGCGTGACCGGCTTCTCCATCGTCCACGAAGTAATGCAAGTCCTCGTAAATCTGGCCGGTCTGCTTGTCTAGCATCTCGATGGTCCCGTCATCATCAATGGCAATTCTCAGATACTCGTTCTCCATCGTGTTCGGCGCCGGGGTCAGATTGACCGGAGTTCCCATCTTGCGGCCTTCGGGCCTCATAATGTAGGTCTTGTAGCCCAAAGCCGGTATGTTTTCGGCCATGAACTGGAACTTGACCCTGTCGCCGACTATCGAAAGCGTCACGTCTATCAAATTGCGCACGACCTGCTCTTCGGGATAACGCTCCACGATATGAATCGGTATGTTGTTCCCCTCGGTGTCGAAGAGCGAGAAGTCGCCATACGCCAGTTTCTCGTCGATATCTACCACGGCGGTCAGGACTTCGCTCCGCTGATACAAGCTCGGGTTGATGACCGTCAGCGCGATCTCCCTATCGCCCAAATCGGAGTTGTCCACCTGAAGTTGGATGTTCTGCAGCGCCCGGCGCAGCACGCCTTCGGAAATTCCCTGAACCTGATCGTAGCGATAGATCATGTCCTTTTCGAGTTGATCCACGCCGCTGCCGGAAATGCTGTCGTGTGGGTGGTTGATCAGCAGATTCTTCCAGGCGATCTCCAGAATCTTGTAAGGATACTCATTCCCAAGGAGCCACGAGAACGCCGTGAACGGCTCGGCCCATCGCTGCAGAAGGTTCTCGTTGCGCGTGTTCATCATCTTAAGCAGCGGGCGGCTGGAGACAACATCGCCCCAAATGTGCGCCGACGGACTTGAAGGTCCCGGCTGCCTGCGCTCGCCTCTCTTTATTTCCAGCGAATCCCAGTCAATCTCTTCCTTAATTTTGGTCATAAACTGGGTCAGGCTGCTGAAGAATATCTTATCGCCCTTAATCTCTTTCGCGGCGTCTGCCACCATATCGAACTCTATCGGGTCGGGCGCGGTGCTGTCCATACCGTGCATAAAGCCGAGGTGCCGCGTGGTATGATGCTTGCTCTCTTCATCCCTCTGCTGAAGAATCAGTTCGACCAGTTTCTCCTTGCGGTACTTCTTCGCGGGATCAACGAGGTAAAAATGCCCCATATAATCCTGCTCGTTGCACAAATGGAATGGCAGTCCCTCGTGCTCCCAGTAATACTGGCGGTCGCCCCAATACATGTTGTAAGCTATCGGGCGCCAGACGCTGAAGTAGAAGTTGTATCTTGCCTTGGAGCCGAGTCTTGACCCCAACACTCTTGACCCGTCCGGGCCTTCCCAGATGAACTCGGACTTTGGCGTGTCCCACGCGCCGATGCCACGGTAGAAAATGGTGGTATCAATCTTGAACCCCTGATAAATCTGAGGCATTTGCGACGCCTGGCCGTATCCGAACGGGCTGTAACCGATCTTCATCGGCTTGCCGCCGAATTCTTTGGCTACTCTGTGTCCGATTATCAGATTTCGGACAATAGACTCGCCGTTTATGTTGTGCTCTTCGGGAGCCGTATACCACGGGCCGACCTCAAGCTGGCCGTTGGCAATAAACTTCTCCAGCTTCTTGCGGTTCTCCGGACGTACCTCCAAATAGTCCTCAAGCGGAACGGTCTGAGAGTCCATAAGATACCAGTAGTCCTTTTGCGACTCCAGCATCTTGATAAGGCCGTCCATGAAATCCACCAGGAGCATTCTTGTCTCCTGATAGCCATAAGTCCACTCGCGGTCCCAATGTGTGTTCGGGATAACGTGCATCTCATACGGCTTGCCGTTCTTCTTCGCCAACGGTGTTTTTGCCTTTGCGGCGGGCTTAGTTGTCTTTTTCTCTGTGGGCATAACCTCTCCTTTATTCGAGCTTTCAGCTGTCAGCTTTCAGCCGGATCGCGTTGTCTGATGGGATTGCGAATCCCGCTATTTTGTTTCGGGCGCGATTGCGAATCGCGCCCGATCAACAATATCTCGTTGGCAGTACGGGCACACCAGAGCCTTTGGGTCCACGCTTCTCCTGCAGAACGGACAGTTCACGTACTTTCCTTTAGAGCAGACTGCGATGAGAATGCCGAGCGGACCGAATATGAGGCCCACCAGGAGTTCCACAATTGCCGATTCTCCTTTTGTCCGCCCTATGGCTATACACACAGCGGGACAGATACATATCCACACGCAGGCTATGAACAACCCCCTAAGGCTAGTATCTCCATTTCGCCTCCTCTGCCTCCTTCTCATTCTGCTGCGGGAACGGCCTCATACATCTAACATATCGAGTTGTCTTCTTTTCCCTGGGCATTTCTTCTCCCTTATCTGTGTTAATCTGCGTCCATCTGTGGTTTCAAATCCCTAAGAATGCACCCAAATCCGCCAGTCGGCGCTCCAATTCCAGCCGGGCGTTTCAGGGTCAAGCTTGTTCTGCGGAAGATTGGCCTCTACCATCGCGACCGTCTCGTCCCAGGTCTTAATCCCGCTCAGCGCGTCCAACTGCCGGATATTCTGCGACCCCACGCAGTTGGCGAACTGCAGGCATCTCTCCATGCTCTCGCCTCGCAGATACGCCGCCAGGAAACCGGCTATTGACGAGTCTCCCGACCCCGTCGCGCTTGCGATTTTATCGACGTAAAACGCCGGACACCACATCTCTTTGTCCGCCCAGCAGTCAACGCATGCCGGTTGCCCAGGCCCCATCCCGGCTATCTTTTCCTTGGAACCCGTTCGGAAATACCAGCCGCGATGCGCGCTTTTCAACGCGACCATCCGCGATCCGTAAGACAGGAACGTCTCCGCAAGCTGGCTATAGTCTGAGCCTTTCAAAAGATCGAGAATTTCCGCGCCGCCGGTCTGCTTCTTCAACTCAAAGAAACGGCCGGGCTGGTTCATGAACATAGCTTCTTCTATGCTCGGCAAAAAGATGTCAACGTACGGCAGCGTCTTCTTTAGAATCAAATCCCAATTTGCCTTGCCGGACTCTGACGCGGGATCGGGAAGCGACATATCGAGTGATGTTGTAGCGCCCGCGTCCTTCGCCTTCTTGAAGGTCTTCATCAGCTCCTCGCCGTCGTTCGCGTAAAGTCCGCGCATAAGCGGCGGGTAGCCCAAATGGAATATCTTCGCGTTTTTCACGAAATCCGTGTCGAACGATTCACTCGTGAAAGTGTTGTTGGTTCCGGGGTTGTGCAGGAAAATCCTATCTATTCCCGGAGGGGCGATGGCGATTGTGTAAGAGCTGTGTTGCCCTGGGGCGATCCTCACGCCGTCGCTGTGACCGCACTTCTTGAGCCTGGAGATGATCGCTTCGCCGAAATAATCATCCCCTACCTGCGTGATAAACTCGACCTCGATCCCAAGTATGGAAAGCCCAATGCCGGTGTTGGAGACCGGCCCTCCGGTGGATATGGCCGCCGCTTCCACGTTGACCAGCTTGCCGGGGCGCATTATTTCCTCTATTGTCTTACCAATGCCTTCGGGGAATTTTGGAATAATATCCAGACAAATGTGACCGGCGGCCGCAACTTCGACCGCCCTATTCTCAACCATAATACGCACTCTCCTTGGTTTATTGCATCAAGCTCAACTGACTTCTATTTTATACAGGTTGGCGGCAGTCAATGTCAACCGTGCGGCGAGTATTGTGGCGCATCACAGGTTAAACGGATGAACGCGGATGGAAAAGGGAGTCGAGGGAATTTTCACCCTCACCCCGACCCTCTCCCGTCAAGGGAGAGGGAGTTCGTCCCGATTCATCGGGACGGCATCGGCAGCAGGCTACCGATGCAACAAAACAACACTCCATAATTCACAACTATCAACTATCAACCAACAACTTTTTCCTTTTCGTGCTTTCGTGATTGAAATTGTTGTCATACACTTGGGACACGGACTTCTTAACAAGCGATTAGACGAAAACATGCATTGTCAGCATCTATTATAATGAAAGCAATGATCGCCAGCAATTTGAAAGTGGAAACCAGGCCGATGACGGATGCGCCGGTTGCAGCGACGTATGGAGATTCCGAGCGACAGGCGCTTGAGCGCGTATACGATCAATACGCTGCGGGCTTGCTTCGTTACGCTCGGGCTTTGCTCGGATCTCCCGATGACGCCGAGGACGCGGTGCAAGAGGTATTCATTCGCTTGGCCCGCAATGCGGCTAAGATCGAGCGCATAATCGATCCGCAAAAGTATCTGCTTAGAGCTACCCGTAATGCGGCCTACGGCCTGCTCCGCTCGAAGAAGAGGCGGGAACTGCTGGAAGAAAGAGCGCTGGAAGAAATCACCCTCGTCTCACAGGAGCGGCGCGGAGATGAGGTAGAGGCGCTTTTAGCGGCGTTTGCGGATTTGTCACCGGAGCAGCGAGAGGTAATGGCCTTAAAAGTGTTCTATGGACTGACTTTCAAAGAGATTGCGGCTGTCATCGGCAAGTCGCAAAACACTGTCTCCAGCCGGTACCGTTATGCGATTGAAAAGCTCCGCCGGGAGTTTGTGGAGGGATAACGATGGATATTGAACGCATCGAAGAGATATTGCGAGCGAATTTCCCAGCTTCCGACTCTGATGGTCCCCGGCGGCGAATTCTGGATGGCGCCTTCCATGAACTGCGTCCCCCAAAACCACGTGTCCGGATGATCGTCAAATGGGTCTTCGCTGTGGCGGTCGTGGCAATCATACTAATTGGTAATATCTCCGACCAGGCCAGGCAGGTAAGGCTGGCAAGAGGCAGCAATTTGGAACGGGGCATTAGCGATATGGCGCGACTGGCGCTGGCTCAGCGGCAAAATCCTACCTTCTACTTGGACGTTGAGCAGATAGGCAAGGAGGGGTTATGATGCAAGACTTTTTGGAATCCAACTTTCCAACATTTAAGGCGGCGGCTCGCGCAGGTTATAGGCTGGTTAAACTGAAGTTTATGGCTTCAGTTCGCATAGGGCGAAAGCTGGTAAAGCCGGTAATTGTGGTTTTTATCGTAATGTTAGTCGCGCATGCGATACTCATGTTAGTGTGGGGCCGCCAACTGGAAAACCGGCGCGAACAGATTCGTAAGAGTGGGGATCCGGTCAGTCCATCTGACCTCATGCTAAAGCCGGTACCGGACAGTGAGAACGCGGCGGTAATTTATCAAAGGGCTTTCAGGCTGTTTGGAAGACCACATGGCTTATACTCAAGTCCAATTGACGAATACATATCCGTACGAGAACCGCGCATAAGCTGGGCCAAAGTGGAGCCTGTTATGAGAAAGTCGGTCCAAGACGCCGCGCCAATCTATCCATTGATAAGGGAAGCCCTTGCCCGCCCAAAGTGCGTGTTTCCGGTTAATTGGAGCGAAGGGCCTATGGCGTCATTTCTCCATGTGGGCAAGCTGAGCGAAATGGGAAGACTTCAGTTGGCAAAAGCCATATTGGAGGCAAGAGATGGTAATACAGACGCAGCTATTGATGATATATGCATTACCCTTCAACTTAGCGATGCGTTAAAGGACGAGCCAAGGCTGATATCTCAGCTTATTCGGTATCGCTTGATTCAAATGGTTTCTGTCAGTTTGGAGGATATCTCAAATATCCATCCGCTCACACCTCGACAGGCGAAGATAATGCGCGATGAAATGAACCGGATTGAGCTGCAGCCGGGTTTCATGGCTGCTATGAAGGGCGAACGAACTATAATCGTTTGGTTTTATGACGCTGTAAGGAAGGACTGGAGTATGTTCGAAGCATTGACCACTATCCCAAACAATGGTCCTGAATATGTTCCTGAGAGTCTGCGCAAGGCGGGGAACATAATAATGACCTACCTTTGTCGGCCTTTCATTTACAAAGGCGAGATGATCTCCATGGATTTTTGGGAAGAGCAGATACGGTTGGTTGCTCTGCCTTACCCTGAACTAGATAAGCAAAAGTCACGTCTTGATCCATGGCTGGAGACCCCAAAATACGCCATAGTTACTAGGTTATTTTTCAATGCATGTATTAGCTCCGCGGCAAGCAAGGAAAGCGCTAACGCCCGATTAGGCTTAGCGCAGGTTGCTATGGCTCTACAAGCCTATAAGGCCGAAGCAGGCGCTTATCCGGCATCTCTTGCTGAGTTGAAATCAAAAATCGACTGGGCGCTGCCGGAAGACCCGTTCACCGGGAAGCCGCTAATCTACAATCGGGTTGGTAAAGGCTTTAAGCTCTACAGCTTTGGAATGAATATGAAAGACGATGGCGGCGTCCCATTAGATAATATGGTTAAAAGCCGGTTGCAAGGCAAAGATGATATTGTCTGGACGTCCGATCTGTAAGTTGTAGGGGCGAAGCATCTGCGTTTGTTTCTGATACAGTTTGCGGAGTCGTGGGGCAGATGCTTCGCCCCTACGGTTTCCCCACATTTGACATGCGCCTGCATGTTGCATCGCATTGACTAATCCTGGGAAAAAGCGTAGTACAAGATGGTTATAGGAGGAATCAGATGCAACAAGCCAGGAGCAACAGGCGAGAGGCCGACGCGAGTTACGTTCAACAGATGGGAAGAGTTTTGCGAAAGCGCGATGTCGCCGCATTGCGCGACTTTCTTATCCAAGCGGCGATGGAGAGAAATGATCCAAGTGAGGCCGAGGAGATTAAAGGCATACCTGAAGCCGATCTTGAAGTGCGGATGCACAAGATGATAATGGCGAGGAAAGACCTTCACGACTTGCACGAGGAATCGCGCAAATGGTTGATAGCCCACGGTTTCAGACCGCTGGCCTAGAGGATGGCCTTCTTTTTTCTCCGTCGAATTACCACGGTGAATCCGCAAGAACCGCATAACAACGCCAACAAGCTCGATGGCTCAGGAACCAACGCTTCTTCCGGGATAAAAGTGAATCGCCCGGACAGTGTCAGCGCGCCAGAATCAAAATTGTCTATATAGAAGGCAGTGAAACCCACTACCGTGATCTGCGTCTGGCTTCCGTCTATAACTGGAGTTACGATTATCCGGCGGTCCGGCAGGCATCCACCACTCACCCATTCTTTAAAAAGGTCATTATCATAGTTGCTCTGCCCTATCCTGGATTGCATGCCTTGCTTTATCAAACCTTTCTTGTTGCCGGAAACGCAGCCAAGGATAGCGCCAACGCCAACACTGTTGTAAACAGTTCCACAAATTTGCTCTTTAAGATCGCCGTTTCCGAAATCCACGACGCCGAAACGTCCGACACCTAAAGAAGACGCCTGCCAGCTTGAGGAGAGTAAAGGAAAGTTATAATACGTATCATAGGTTACTGAGTTCTGATTGGATATCGCGAACGGCGCCAGATACGGGCCTTGTACGGGCCCTGTAATCCAAGACACTGGCCCTGTAGGTATAATAGCTTTTGCGCCGGACGCAACGGCCAGGCATAACACGCAAATCAATATCAGGAATTTGTTAAAAGTTTTTTTTGCTGTCAATTATATCAGCTCCCAATTAAGGCTAACTGCCGCACATCAAAATGCCCGTAGCATTACCATAAACTGCTTAAAAGCAGCCCATAATACTGCCACGGGCCCATTAGAGTTGTCGCAAGAATCGTGCCAATACCGGCAAAAGTACGGAAATAGTCTGCCGAGGCTAGAAGTTAGGAGTTAGGAGAGGGGGATTTTGATCGCACGCGAAACAGAACCGTCAACCGACAACCGCCCACCGGCTTCCTTGACACTCGCCTATCGACAGCCGATAATGTATTGACAATCGAAAACGACGGCTATCAGGGTTTTGGCGAATCCCCCTCTTTCCGGCCAAAGCCCTTTTCGGCGTTGTACTCCCTGAAAGGGGATATAAATGGGACTTAATCAGTTAATACAATTAGGAGCGGGCGCAGGTCATTTTTCTGACGCTTCACAACTGATCGCGTCGGGAGCGAGGTCGGTCCAGATCGAAGGGCTTTCAGCGTCGGCCAAGGCGTATTATCTAGCCGGTCTTTTCCGCGAGTTTGGCAGGACTCTGTTCGTTGTAACCTACAATAAGGAGCAGGCGGAGCGGTTGAGCGAGGATTTGGCGGCGTTCGGGCTTTCGGATGAAGAAGTTCTCTACTTCCCCGCTGTCGAGACGCTGCTTTACGAGGAGGCTCTGCCCGACTTCCGCGTGATCGGCCACCGTTTGCTCGCTTTGGGTATGCTTGCAAAAGGCCAAAAGGCCGTCGTTGTCGCGCCCATCCACGGCGCTTTGCGTAAGACGCTTCCTATGGACGCGCTAAATAATAGCCGGATGTCCGTGAGTGTAGGTGAGACGCTTGACGTTGACGGTTTTCTCTCCCGCCTGGTCAGCCTGGGCTATGAGCGTGAGGAGATAGTCGACCGCCGCGCGCAGTTCAGCAGGCGGGGCGGGATTATCGACGTATTTCCATCCACAAACGAGAACCCAGTCCGCATCGAGCTTTTCGGCGATGAGGTTGAAAGTATCCGCGAGTTCGATTCCGGCAGCCAGCGGTCGGTACGCAAATTGCATTCATTGGAAATACTCCCGGCGCGCGAATTGCTGCTCGGTGAAGATAATGTCAATAAAGCGGCGGAGCAACTGCGCAAAACCATAAAGGAGCAAGTTGCCAAGCTAAAGGCTGATGATTTGGACGCTGAAGCCGAAAAGTTAAGCGCGAAAGTGGAGGACGACATAACCCGGCTATCCAATCTGGCCTATTTCGACGGCTGCGAATATTATCTTCCTTACATTCATTCTGACGACTCCACGATAATCAACTATCTGCCGGAGGACGCGCTTGTTGCGCTCGACGAGCCGCTTCAGGTCAGGTCACATTGGGACGCGATTGAGCAGGAAGTGGTCGAGATGCTGGCGGCGAGGTCGGGCAGGGGCGATATTCTGCCGCTTGCGAAGCCGCACAACCAGACTTTTGAAGGCGCCATGAAGCAGTTGGGCGCGCGCCAGAGGTTGTATTTCTCGCTTCTCGCCAGGCCGGTTCCGTGGGCGCAAATACAGCATCATATCTCCATTGCATCTTCCCCGATGGACGCTTACGGCGGACACATCGACCAGCTTGCGGAGCAGATCAAAGCCTGGCTCTCGCACGGCTCGACCATCGTCGCAGCCACTTCTCAAGATCACAGATTGACGGAAATCCTGACGCAGCGCGAGATAGCCATTGGAAATTTGGCGGATGTAGCGCAGCTGCAGCCGGGCGTATTTGTAACCCACACCGGCTCACATCCGGGCGATTCGTCAAACCTCAGCGGTGGTTTCAAACTCCCCGACGCGAAGTTGATGGTTCTGACCGACTCAGAGATTTTCGGAATAAGCAAGGTCCACCGTCCCAGGCGCGTATTCCGCGAAGGCGTCCCCATCACAACCCTACTGGATTTGAAAATCGGCGACTATGTGACGCATATCAACCATGGGATTGGGATTTATAAGGGCTTAACCACCCTGAAAGTCGAGGGCGTGGAGCGCGATTATCTGCTCTTGGAGTATTCGGGGCAGGACCGGCTTTACGTGCCGTCGGATCAGATTGACCGCGTGCAGAAATACATCGGCGTTGAAGGCCAGCCCCCGCAGGTTCACCGCCTGGGGGGAGGGGAGTGGGCCCGGACAACAAAGAGAGTCAAGCAGTCCGTAAGGGAAATGGCGAAGGAACTGATTGAACTCTATGCGTGGCGCCAGGCGAGCGGCGGCTACAGTTTCGGGCCCGACACACCATGGCAGCAGGAAATGGAAGCGGCGTTTCCGTATCAGGAGACGCCGGACCAGTTCGAGGCGATTAACGACGTAAAACACGACCTCGAAAAGCCTAAGCCGATGGATCGCCTGATTTGCGGCGATGTCGGTTACGGCAAGACGGAGGTCGCAATACGAGCCGCGTTCAAGGCGGTAAACGAAGGCAAGCAGGTCGCGGTTCTCGCTCCAACGACGGTACTTGCGCAGCAGCACTTGAACACATTTATCGGACGGCTTGGCGCCTATCCGGTTACCGTCGATATGCTCAGCCGGTTCCGATCTCGAAAAGAGCAGAAGAAAACCATCGAAGGCTTGAAGATCGGCGCCGTGGATATAGTCATCGGCACGCACAGGATGCTTTCCAAAGATGTGGAGTTTAAGGACCTCGGCCTTTTAATAGTTGATGAAGAGCAGCGGTTCGGAGTCGGCCAGAAAGAGAAGCTGAAGCAGCTCAGAAAAACCGTGGATGTGCTTGCCATGACCGCCACGCCGATACCGCGCACACTGCACATGTCGCTTTCCGGCATAAGGGACATGAGTATTATCAACGACCCGCCCGAAGGCCGCTCGCCGATTAAGACATACATCAAAGAGGCTGACGATGAGATGATCCGCGAGGCTATTTTCCGGGAATTGGACCGTGACGGCCAAATCTATTTCGTGCATAATCGCGTCGAGAACATTGCCCACGTCGCGGCGCATGTCCAAACTCTGGTTCCTTACGCGAAGATCGAAGTCGCGCATGGCCAGATGTCGGAAGACGATCTTGAACGGATTATGCTCGATTTCTACGACCGTCAATTCGACGTTCTCGTCTGCACGACCATCATCGAGTCCGGCCTGGACATCCCGAACGTCAACACGATCGTCATCAACGACGCGGACAAGATGGGGCTGTCGCAGCTCTATCAGCTAAGGGGCAGGGTGGGGCGTTCCGACCGCCAGGCGTACGCATATCTGTTATATAAGGAAGACAAGATACTTAGTGAGATCGCCGAGAAACGCCTCGATGCGATTAAGGAATTTACGAGTCTTGGTTCAGGATTCAAAGTGGCGATGCGAGATTTGGAGATTCGCGGCGCGGGAAACCTCCTCGGCGCGGAGCAACACGGTCAAATGGCTGCGGTCGGATTTGATCTCTATTGCCAACTTCTATCGCAGGCTGTGCTGGAGATGAAAGGCGAAGAGGTAGAGGAGTTCAATATGCCGCCGGTCGATCTGCCGCTGGACGCGCATATTCCAAACAACTATATCTCCGACGAAGCCCTGCGGATTCTGTTTTATAAGAAGCTGGCGGCGGTCAAGTCCGTAAAAGACGTGCAAAACGTTCAAGAAGAACTGGAAGATAGATTTGGCGACCCGCCCAGGCAAGTGTGGAACTCACTCGCTATTCTTAGATTGCGCCTGCGGGCAATGGAACTCGGCATTATGTCCATATCCACCGACCGCAAGCAAGTGGCTATCCGATTCGCGGCGGGCGTGCGGCTTCCTCCTCACATCTGCAAGGACTTGGCTGTCCAACACAGGCGGCATAAATTCGATCCCCACCAAGTGTTAGTCAATCTGTCCTCCACGCGCATTCTGGCCGAAGTCGAGGATATGGTCGAGGTAATCGCAAAAGCGCTCAGGCGGGCGGGGATGAGAGTGGCCGCAGGATAAATAGAGGAATCGGACAAGATGTCCGATGTATTAAAGCCCCGGACATCCATGTCCGGGGCCATCAACTATCAACCATCAACTATCAACTACCAACTATCAACTACCAACTATCGACTACCAACTATCGACCATGCCTTCGTCCAAATGGCGGACTGCCGGGTTTATGCAAGCGCTCGCTCAAAGTTCGGAACTGCTGCTCCGATAATATCTTCCTCATCTGAATCTGCCGGTCGTATTTCGATTTAAGCAGTTCAAGCTGAGTCTTGTTGATATTCTTTATCAGTTTTCGCGCCTGGCGGTCGTCGAGCCGGTAGTCATCATACAAGCTGTTGATCGTCCGCAGGTCTCGTCCAATCTCGTTGTAGGCTTGTTCCGACTCCCTGCGCTGAGACTTCCACATCTTTTCTATCGCTTCCTGCTGCCCCGGGCGTAGATCGATCTGCGGCATTTTTTTGTCTCTTGGACCTCGGCTATTTCCGGGTCCATCACCCCAACGCTCAGGGCCTATAGGCTCAGGCCCGATCGCCTTGTTCAGCCTGTAGAATTGCTCCGCGGTCAAAATCTTTCGCATCCCGATCTGGCGGTCCAATGACGCGTTCAGGATTTCAAGCTGCAGCCTATTTATCCGCGATATGGCGTCCTTGGCCTTGCCGGTATTCAGATCGTAATCCCGATACATAGCGAACAGGCGGCCCCGCTCCTCCATTAGAGTCCTATGGGATCCATACGCGTCTTCTTTGCCGGAACGCAGGATGTCCAGCAGCTTTCCCTTCTGGTCGGGGCTGAGGCCAAGTTCCTCAAGCGTATTCGAGCGATCTTTCGGCCTGGCTTGAGCAGGCGTTCCACCCAAGACTTGCCCCAAAAGCACAATTGAAAGCGCGGCTAACAGTAAACGTTTCATTTCCCTACGAACCCTCCTCAAGGGCGGCCAAAACACGGTCGCTCGTAACTCCAAGCGGGTCATCGGCCCAGGAGTTGGAAGCCTGGCTTTGCTGCTGTATTTCGACGAGATGCGAAACTGCGGCCTTTTCTTCATATTTGGAATTCTCAGACACCCCAATGAAAACCACCGCCGTCATAGCTACGACAGCGGCTCCTGCTGCCGCAAATCTGCGCGCGTTAGACAAGACCATCCACGGAACGACGCCGCGCCAAGCCGGGGTCTTTACGCGTATTCTATCGCGGACGACAGGCCACATATCGGACTTAGGGCTTACCATGCCCAAGCTATTCAGGCTCATCGCCAACCGGCGCTCCTGATCGAGAACACGCCTGCACTCCTCGCACCCGTCCAGATGAGTTCTGATCGCATCGTGATCAGGGTAGCTCGACGGCTGGAGGCTGTAATCCAGTAGATTCATTTGTATCTTTTCGCAGTTCATGTTCTTGTCCTTCCTTTTCCATACCAGGACGGTTTTTTGCAGATCCATTCGAAAGCGTCTCGAAATGCTGCCTGAGTCGCTGCCGCGCCCTGAACAGTTTGACCTTCAGGTTTGCGGCGGGAAAACCGGTAATTTGCGAAATCTCCTCATAAGATCGTTCCTGTAAATGATAAAGCGTTACCAGCAGGCGGTCATCTTCATTCAACTTTTGCAGAGCCGCCGTCAAAACCATACGGTCTTCCGCCCGGAGAAGCACATCGCTGGGGTCTTCGGAATTCTCGCGCGAATTCATCGCCGACTCCGATTCCCACTCCTCCATATCATCAAGAGAAACCGTTTGATGCCCGCGCCTTGTTCTAAGCATATCTCTCGCGGTATTGGCCGATATACGAAATAGCCAAGTCGTGAACTTAGATTCGCCCCTGAACCTGCCCGCCGAACGCCAGACCTTTACGAAAACCTCCGCCAACGCCTCTTCCGCGTCTTCACGATTTTCCAGCATTCTAAACAACAGTCCGTACACCGGGCGTTCGTGCCGCCGGAACAGAATTTGTAATGCCTCCTGATCCTGTTCTTGGCAGCGTCTTAGCAATTCCTCATTACTAACGGACAAATCGTAGCTGCTGGTTTCCAAATAAATACCCTTTTCTACGTTCCCATTGGTATAGACGGCTAGCCATGCGTTCGGTTACACCAAGTCTACCAATCCGGTGTTTCGGCATTTTGCCGAAATAAAACTAATACCATCGCCTCACACTGAAGTCGTAAAACTCGCCTGTAGCGGGAACGAAGCTGGACTTTATATCCGCAACATTTGCTCCCGACGGTCCTCTCCGCAAAAGGACAAGAAAACCATCGAGAATATGCCTGTCGCCTTCGGCCACAACCTCCACACTATTATCGGGTCTATTCCGTACATACCCCGTCAGGCCGAGCCTATTAGCTTCCCTCTCAGCGAAATAACGATACCCGACACCCTGCACGCGGCCAAATATCGTCGCAACCAGCCGTTCTTCCCGTCGCTCGTCCATGACAAGCCATATTACCAAGTCAACCGGCGTCAAGCAAGGCTGCGCGTTGGGGCGCGCGCCCCGTTTATGGTAGACGGCGTAGGGGTTAAGCATTTGCCCTTCACGTCTGCCGCCAGTTGGCGTATTAGCCGCAAATGCTTAACCCGGTTTGGTGTTCGGGCGAAGCATTCCCGACGAAATCCGATGCGAAATACGTTATCGACAGGGGAATGCTTGCGCCCCTACATCGATACCACAATCTTGGCGCGCGCCCTGATTTGCGTTCGTTAGTCGGCATTTGGCGATTTAGATATTCAACGGCGCCCCGCGCGTCTGAGCAGGGTGGGTATCATGTAAGTAGCTAGCGAGGAGGTTGGGGATAATGAAGACGGTTGTCCATCCTAAGATTCAAAACCATGCGCTCGTGCCGCAATTCGACCTGCCCGCAACCAGAGGGAAACGGGCGCGGATATGGAGCTACAAGGGGCATCAGAATCTGGTCATTTTCTTCGTGACCGGCGTTAAAGATGCTGAAGCGCGAACTTTTTTGAAAGATTTGGCAAGCCGGTACGACGATTATCTGGAGCATAACTGCGAGATACTCGTTGTCTCGCAGGACAATATAGAGACGCTTGAGAGTGTCGCTTCGGAGCTTGGTCTTCCGTTTCCACTGGTGTCGGATGTGGACGGCTCTGTGACGGAAAGGTATACGGAGTCAGTTCCGGCGGTGTTCGTGGTCGATAGATATGGCGAGCTTTACGCGCAATCGGAAGTTGATAGAGTCAGCGACCTTGCGGATCACGAGCGGATACTTGCCGGGCTTCATCTGATCGAGATGGAGTGTCCTGAGTGCGGAGTGACTACTTGGACTCTGTAGCCGGTTGAACCGCGGCCGTATCTGAACTTCGAGTTCGAGCCACGGCCCCGG
>JAUSEB010000183.1 GCA_030650495.1 Armatimonadota bacterium
AAGTTCTATCCTGATTTCGTAGCTCTTTTGGAAAATGATCACATACTAACAGTGGAGTATAAGGGAGCATATCTGACCGACACCGAAGACACCAAAGAGAAACGCTTATTGGGGCAACTGTGGGCGTCAAAGAGCAATGGAGCTTGTAAATTCCTTATGGTCTCAGACAATGACTACGAAGCTAGTCTCTTATCTGTCGAGGAATGAACCCCTGCTGTGCGAGGGTCTCCCGACCCCGCACCTCAACCGACCGAAGGTCTCCAATCCCTCGACTCCACCGACTCCTGCGACTCGCTCGACTCCCTCCCAAACACCCGTTCGCAAAAATACCACAAAAATATCTCAGTCTGTTAGCTCCAGTACCGATGTCAAAACACCCTCTGACAGGTACATGTACATGGGAGAGAAAAAATTCAGTGATGAGTAACGAGCGATGAGCGATGAGCAATACGGACGACGAACGACGCGCGACGGACGACTAATAACCCGATCCCACGAGGAGAGAGGCGGAAAATAATAAAAGTAACCAAAACGAATTATTCCCACGCTCAACTTGAGCGTGAAATCGTTTTGCATGAAGCGTTAAAACACGGGTGAAAATAGATTGAAACGAATTAACCGGTGGAGTTGACCTTATGCGCATGGTGCGCGTCCGGGATTCGGGGGATATAGTCAGCTTGCAGTGAGGGTTTAGGGAAAGCTGTCGGCTGTCAGCTAACAGCTGACAGCTTCTAATCAGCAGGGTGGGGTTCTATTCTAACTCCTAACTTCTAACTCCTGACCCATCACCCAATACCTATCATCAACCCGGAACCTCGATCAACGCCCAGACATCCGCCAGGCTGTCATATAAATCGTCAGGCAGCGTATCGAGCGCGCCCAGAAGATACTCCGGCGCATTATTTTCCTCCGCGTGCTCCACAATTTCCTGCTTGGTAGCGGGAAAGCTCAGATCGCTCAGATATTTTGAAATGGTCGTTGGGGTAACCATCTGTCTCCTCCATCACCGTCGTCTTCTGATGATTACCCCGGCGTGTAATTGTCAAAACGAGATGGCCCCGGACATCTTGTCCGGGGCCTAATCACATCGGACATCATGTCCGATACCTATTTCTATAAAGCGCTTAACCTTTTGCTGCGGCGTAACGTTTCGCCACATCGTCCCAGTTGATGAGATGGTCCATAAACGCCTTCGTCCAATCGGGCCGCTTGTTCTGATATTTCAGGTAGTAAGCGTGTTCCCAAACGTCCAGAACGAGTACAGGCGTGACTCCCCACTGGGTCAGGTTTTCATGCTTCTCAGCCTGTAGGACCACCAGCGCGTCATCCATCTTGCGATACGCCAAAACACCCCAGCCGGAGCCTTCCACCGCGTTGGTGGTCGCCAAGAACAAGACTTTGAATGCCTCAATACTTCCGAAGCTCTTTTTAATCGCGCCGGCCAATGCGCCTGCCGGTTCGCCGCCACCATTCGGCTTCATATTAGTCCAAAAGATGGAATGCAGAATATGTCCTGAACCATGAAACGCAAGCTCTTTAGCCAATGGCTTTGCATTAGCGAAATCAGCGCTTGCAAGCATCGCCTGGACCTTCTCCTCAGCGGCGTTCAATCCTTTTACATAAGCGGCGTGGTGCATATCGTGATGCAAATGCAAAGTCTGCTCATCATAATACGGCTCAAGAGCTTTGTAATCATACGGAAGCGGTGGCAGTTCGTGCGCCATTAGAAACCCTCCAGGTTTGATTGATTTTGCGCGGGCGGACTCAAGATCAACAAGAGCCAACATTCCCGCGCCGACAAGTGTTAGAAACTCGCGACGTAATAGTATAATCGGCGGTTTCATACTCAGCCATTATATCCAACCAGCCAGCCTGCTAAACGTCGCTTTTAGCTATCAGCTGTCAGCTGATAGCTATATAGTCTGCGTCCCTGCTTGGTTAAAACCCAGCATTTTTTCTTGATTTGTCCTGCCGGGCTGTGATAGACTATATGGTCTGTGTATTACGCACCGTCCCGGACCAAAGTCCAGGCGCCCAAATGGGTCGGATTTCGGAGCGATGGGGCGGGAGGAACAAAGCCAAGAGGAGGATCGTTAATTGCCATCAATCACTATGAAGGAACTGCTGGAGGCAGGCGTACATTTCGGCCACCAGACAAGGCGCTGGAATCCCAAGATGAAGCGCTACATCTACGGCGGTCGAAATGGAATTTACATCATCGACCTGCACCAGACTCTCAAACTTTTCGAGGACGCCCGCAGTTTCATTCAGGAAGTCGCCGCAAACGGCGAAATTGTCCTGTTTGTGGGCACCAAGAAACAGGCCCAAGAGGCGGTGGAAGAAGCCGCAAAGCGTTGCGGTATGTTCCATGTCAACCAGCGCTGGCTGGGCGGCATGATGACCAACTTCCGCACGATTCAGCAGCGCATCACCCGCCTGCGGGAACTCGGCAAGATGGAAGCTGACGGCGTTTTCGAGAAGCTTACCAAGAAGGAAGCCACGAAACTGAGAGACGAAGCCGACAAGCTGGAACGCGTGCTCGGCGGCATTAAAGATATGCCCAAGCTCCCCGGCGCGGTGTTCATCGTGGACTTGAAGAAGGAGCGCATTGCGTTGGCCGAAGCGCGGAAGCTGGAGATCCCGGTCGTCGCTATCGTTGATACGAACTGCGACCCGGATGAAGTAGACTACGTTATTCCCGGCAATGACGACGCGATAAGAGCTATCAAACTCATCTCTAATAAATTAGCCGATGCGATCATCGAAGTTCGGCCGCCCGCTGAAGAGCCGGAACCAGAGGCCGCGGCTGAAGTTGAAGCCGAAAAGCCTGAAGGCGAAGAAATAACCGGCGAGGAAGAGGCCGTGCAAGCCGCTCCCAACGGTGAGGGCGAGCTGGTCGGCGCACTCGTAGAGGAAGCTCCCGACGCGGAAAAGAGCCTCGGCGTCGCTGAAGAATAACGACTATTCAGTAGATAGTTTCTCGGAAAAACGGGCCGATGGCCCGTTTTTCCACGTCAGGAAAATCAAGTAAAGATTGCGAGGAAGCAAATGGCGATTTCGGCCAGTGATGTAAAAGAATTAAGAGAGCGCACCGGCGCCGGAATGATGGACTGCAAGAAAGCTTTGCAAGAGACCAGTGGTGATATGGAAAAGGCGGTCAACCTGCTTCGAGAGAAGGGTATCGCAGTGGCGGCTAAGCGCGAAACCAAGGCCGCGTCCGAAGGCGTGGTCGGCTCATATATCCACACCGGGGGCCAGATCGGAGTTATGGTGGAGTTAAACTGCGAGACCTCGTTCGTGGCGAAGACTGACGAGTTTCAGGGATTGGCTCGCGATATTGCGATGCAGATCGCCTGGGGCGAGCCGCGCTACATATCTCGCACGGAGATACCGGAAAACGTGATAATCCAGGAGCAGGAAGTCAACAGGCAGTGGGCCATCAACGAAGGCAAGCCTGAAGCGGCGCTGGACAAGATTGTCACTGGCCGTATGGAGAAGTTTTACGCCCAAGTATGTCTGCTGGACCAGGCCTTCATCCGCGACGAGGATAAAACAGTTCAAGATATAATCAATGATGTAATGGGCAAGCTTGGCGAGAAAATCGTCCTTAGCAGGTTCATCAGATACCGAGTGGGGGAACAGGGGTAGACAACATCTTATGAGTCAGCCACGATGGAACAGAGTTCTCCTGAAGCTGAGCGGCCAGGCGTTTGCCGGCAAGTTATCATTTGGCATTTGTCCCGAAACCGTGCGAACTATCGCTATGGACGTCAAGCAAGTTCGGGAGTGCGGCGTGGATGTGGCTATAGTCGTTGGCGGAGGGAATATCATCCGCGGCGAGCAGGCTTCGGTTGGAGGGCTTGACCGGGCCAGCGGGGACTATATGGGCATGTTGGCCACAGTGATAAACGCATTGGCCCTGCAGGATGCCCTGGAAAAGCTGGACGTGGATACTCGCGTGCAGTCGGCGGTCCAAATGTCCGAGGTCGCCGAGCCGTTCATCCGGCGGCGGGCGCTCAGGCATCTTGAGAAGGGCCGAATCGTGATACTTGCCGCCGGCACAGGGAATCCGTATTTCACCACCGACACCGCCGCCGCCCTTCGCGCGCTGGAATTGCACGCGGGGGCCGTGCTCAAAGCAACCAACGTGAACGGAGTCTACGACAAAGATCCCAGAGCGCACTCAGACGCTATCATGTTCTTATCCCTCGACTATTTGGAAGCGATTAACAAAGGCCTCGGTATTATGGATCTGACGGCCTTTACTCTGTGCATGGAAAATGAAATGCCCATAGTAGTGTTCAATATCACCGTCCCCGGCAACATCAAGCGGGTGGTCATGGGCGAGCTGATAGGGACAACCATTGGAGGAGAATCGTCGTGATACCAGACATAACAAAAGACGCTGAGAATAGAATGACCAAAGCGGTCGAAGCCGCCCAGCACGATTTCTCTACCATTAGGACCGGGCGCGCTAACCCCGCGCTTTTGGAAAAAATCAACGTGGACTACTACGGAAGTCAGATGTCCATAAACCAGCTTGCGGCGATAACCGCTCCCGAACCCCGGCTGCTGATGATCGCCCCGTGGGACAAGAATGCCATATCGGCCATCGAGAAAAGTATAATGAACTCCGATCTCGGTTTGACGCCAAGCAGCGACGGCAATGTCATCAGGCTTCAAATCCCATATCTGACCGAGGAGCGGCGCAGGGATTTGATCAAACTCCTTCACAAGAAGACCGAGGAGCACAGGGTGGCTGTCCGCAATATCCGGCGCGACGTAAACGAGAAGATGAAAAACATGGAGAAGAGCCACGAGATCGGCGAAGATGACAACAAACGCGGCCAAGAGCAAGTGCAGAAGCTTACCGACAAGTATATCGAGCAAATAGACAAACTCCAGACGGCTAAAGAAGCCGAACTGATGGAGGTCTAGCCAGCCGTACGCCGTCATCCTGGCAGTCATACGTCATCCTGAACGAAGTGAAGGATCTACACGGGTATCGGTATACATCAGTAGTCATAGTAATAGTAACTGATTAGATTCTTCGTCGCTCCGCTCCTCAGAATGACGGATTTTGCAGTGTTTGGTGTTCGTTGTTTCGGGAAACCCTTTTCCCGAAACCGGTATTTATTAAAGAGTAATCATAAAAGAAAATGATAGCCCCCTGTATGCAAAAAGCGCAGGGGGTTTTGGCCAAATGGAAAGGCGAGAGAATTGACGACTCCGGCGGAAAAAGCAATTGCTGCTGGGCTTGACCCGAATAGAATCCCCAAACATATAGCTATCATAATGGACGGCAACGGCCGATGGGCTAAAGAGAGAGGATTATCGCGTCTTGCAGGTCATATTCAGGGTTATTCCACCGTGCGAACGGTAGTTGAAGCTGCTGTCGATTTTGGCGTACAGGCTTTGACTCTCTACACGTTTTCCTCCGAAAACTGGAACCGCCCCAAAGAAGAAGTCGAAGGCATCATGCGTCTTATAGCCGAGGCCGCCAGAAAAGAATTAGATGATTTAATGAAGCAGGGAGTGCGATTAATAGTAAGCGGGCGGCTCAGTGAGTTGCCGGAAGACGTTCAGGATAGCCTGGCATGTGATATGGAGAGGACCCGGCAAAATTCAGTAATGACTCTGAACCTGGCTGTTAATTACGGCGGTCGCAGAGAGATCGTAGACGCCGTGCAAAACATCGCTGCTCTTGTGGCAAAGGGTGAGCTTGCGCCGGAGGATATAGATGATAAAGTAATTGCGGAAAACTTATACACTCCGCAACTCCCGGACCCCGATATGCTAATAAGAACCGCCGGTGAGTTAAGGGTAAGCAACTTTTTACTTTGGCAAATTGCGTATACGGAAATATGGGTGACGCAGGATTTGTGGCCTGACTTTACAAGAGATGATTTTATTCGGGCCATCTCGGATTACCAAAAACGCATTCGCAAGTTCGGAAAGACGGCAGATCAGGTTTAGTAATTGCAGGGTTTAATGACTGTAGGGAACGCTCGCCGCAGCGTTCCCCAGTGGTTTCGGCATTGCTTTTCCAGGTGTTTCGGCATTTCAAATGCCGAAACTTTATGCTTCGGCTTGTTCTTTGAAGCCGAAGCCGAGTGAGTGTAATGAAACGAATATCCATACTAGGCTCAACAGGCTCGATAGGGACGCAAGTCCTGGACGTGGCTGCGCGGTTGCAAGACCGCCTGCAAGTGGTTGCGCTTGCCGCCCACACCAACGTGGAGCTTCTAGCCGAGCAGGCCCGCCGCTTCCGGCCACAGCTAGTATCGATCGGCGATGAGTCTAAGTTTGTAGAACTTCAGCGCAAATTATTAGACATATCCGATGTTGAGATAGTCGCTGGAAGAGAAGGTTGGCTGCGGGCCGCCACTGTCGAAGACGCGGATCAGGTAGTGATGTCGGTCGCCGGAACACCGGGCCTCATCCCCACGCTTGCCGCGATTGACCATGGCAAGGAAATCGCTCTTGCGAGCAAAGAGGTATTAGTCGCGGCGGGCGAGATCGTAATGCGTCGGGCAAGGGAAAAAGGCGTAAGCATAATCCCAATCGACAGCGAGCATTCAGCTATATTCCAATGCCTGCGCGGTGAAGACCCCGGCAAGATCGAGAAGATTCTTCTCACGGCAAGCGGAGGCGCGTTCGGCAACGTTCCCAAGGAAGCCACGCGCGATGTCACGCCCGGCCAGGCCCTTGCGCATCCGACCTGGAAAATGGGTAAAAAAATAACAATCGACTCCGCCACTCTGGTCAACAAAGGGTTGGAGATCATAGAGGCCCATTGGCTGTTTGGCGTAGAGGCGGACAGGGTAGAGGTCATTATCCATCCACAGAGCATTGTGCATTCGATGGTTCGGTTCGCGGACGGATCGGTTATCGCGCAGTTGGGGCTTCCCGACATGCGGCTTCCCATCCAGTATGCGCTCTTATACCCGGAGCGTGTGAACACGGGTCTTCCGCGCTTAGATCTGCTGAAAGTAGGATCGTTGACTTTTCAGGCGCCTGACCTCGACAAGTTCCCGTCGCTGCGGTTGGCGTATTCCGCCGCCGCCGCCGGAGGAACCATGCCCGCGGTTTTCAACGCCGCGGACGAAGTTGCCGTGATGTTGTTCCTGGACAGGAAGATCGGATTTCTTGATATAATAGAAGTAATTGAACGCGTAATGGCGCGGCATGAGCCTATTCAGTCGCCGGCTCTCGATGATATACTTGCGGCGGATGAATGGGCCAGGCGGGCGGCCTTAACGTCAGTCCAAGGAGAAAAAATTGCTGGTTTTTGAAACGGCGATTGCCTTTTTTATAACCCTCGGTGTGTTGGTGGTGGTTCATGAGTGGGGGCACTTCATCGCCTCAAAGCTGCTTGGTGTCCGGGTGGAAGAATTCGCCATTGGCTTTGGCCCAAAGCTTGTGACAATCGCCAAAAAAGATGACACGGAATACACGATACGCGCGGTTCCATTAGGCGGTTTTAACAAACTATCAGGGATGGAGCCGGGCGAAGATGAAGATGATCCCAGAGGATATAACGCGCAACCCATCTGGAAGCGATTTCTGATCGTCTTCGCAGGCCCATTTATGAGCTTCCTACTGGCGTATGTGATTTTCTGCGCAATGGGGACTACAATCGGTCTCCCATCCGATGTGCAAAACAAAGTCAAGGCGGTTAATCCCGGCTCACCGGCGGCAAAAGCAGGTCTGAAACCAGGCGATCGCGTTATTGCAATAAATGGCGAAAAGATTAGGCACGGCCAAGACCTTCAAGAGATTGTTTTCAAGAGCGCCGGCAAAGAGCTGACGCTGCAAATTCAGCGGGACTCAAAGGTCTTGGATGTAAAAGCGACGCCGGAATTAAAAGAACTTGAAGGCAAGAAAGTCGGCCTGATGGGAGTTCAGCTTACAGCGTCCGAAACACAGAAATACGGATTCACCGGATCGATAATTCGCGGAACCCAGATGACCGTGTTTCTAGTGCAGGAGACCCTTGACACCCTTACTACGAAGAGCAAATTGAAGCGCGTCGGTGGGATAATCGCGATTGCGCGGGCAACCGCCGAGACGATAAAATACGGTGTTTACGCGCTTTTCCTGCAGGGCGCGATGTTGAGCCTTACACTGGCTATTCTGAACCTGTTTCCATGGCCGATTCTTGACGGTGGTCACATACTCCTTCTTGGCCTGGAAGCGGTAAGGCGGAAGAAGCTCACACCGGAGCAGATGCAGGTATTCCAGACCATTGGCTTGGCCACGCTGCTTGCTCTTGTCGGGATATTGTTCTATATAGATATTGCAAAGTGGGTGGCGGGCACGCCCGTGGGGCAGTGAGCTTGAGTTGAGGGTTGAGGGTTGAGAGAGGGGAAAGCCAGCGATGAGCGATGAGTAACGAGCGATGAGTTTGTCGCCAGTATCATTCCCTATGCTTCGGCTTGTTCTTTGAAGCCTAAGCCGGTTTAATGTTTACGGTGTTTCGGCATTTCAATGCCGAAACTGATGTCATAGATAACATAAATGCAAAGACGCAAGACAAGGGCCGTCAGAGTTGGCGGCATTACAATCGGCGGCGGCGCGGCCGTGTCCGTCCAATCCATGACAAACACGGACACGCGCAATGTGAATGAAACCGTGGCGCAAATCCACCGGCTCGAAAAAGCCGGCTGCGACATCGTCCGAGTTGCCGTGCCCGACGCCGCGGCCGCCAACGCGTTGAAAGAGATCAAGAATCAGATAAACATCCCCCTGGTGGCGGATATCCATTTCGACCACCGGCTCGCATTAAAAGCCCTCGAAGCCGGAGTGGACAAACTTCGCATCAATCCCGGCAACATCGGCGCGAGGGAGAAGGTGGAGGCTGTCGCAAATGCCGCCAGCGAGCGAGGCGTTCCAATCCGAATCGGCGTGAACGCCGGCTCTATAGACAAGGCGAAATACGGGCCACCCTCCGCTGAATCTCTGGCAAATAGCGCGCTGGATCAAGTCCGCGTTCTGGAAGAGTTGGATTTCCACGGTATAGTTATCTCCCTCAAATCTTTCGACGCGCCGATGACCATCGCGGCGTACCGCCGTATGTCCGAGCTTGTAGACTACCCGCTGCACATCGGCGTTACCGAGGCCGGTTTAGCTTGGGAAGGAACGATACGTTCGGCGATAGGAATCGGCGCTCTACTTGCCGAAGGGATAGGTGATACACTTCGTGTATCTCTCACAACCGATCCGGTCGAGGAAGTCAAAGTCGGTATGGAGATACTCTATGCGCTGGACTTGCGAGAGCCGCCGTTCACGGTGATTTCCTGCCCGACATGCGGACGGTCCGGTGTCGATATAAGCGTATTGGCTGAGGATGTCAAGGATCGTTTGTCGAAGAGGAAGATGGCCCGGCCACTGAAAGTGGCGGTCATGGGCTGCGCCGTAAACGGTCCCGGCGAGGCGGCTATGGCCGATGTCGGTATCACCGGCGGATCAGGTGTTGGTATGATCTTTGTAAAGGGCCAACTCGCGCGCAAAGTCCGTGAAGAAGAACTCGTAGATGAGCTTATGAAGGAAATCGAGAGAATTGAACACGATCAGGAAAGCTAAACTCTCGGATGTTGCGTCGATACACCGCTTGGTGAATGGGTTCGCCGACAAAGGCGAGCTGTTGCACAGGTCGCTGAACGAGCTTTACGAGAACCTGCGCGACTATTACGTCGTCGAGGATAATGAGCAAATCATTGCCTGCTGCGCCCTTCATATCAATTGGGAGGATCTGGCGGAGATCAAATCGCTCGTAGTCAGCGAAGACGCGCAGGGTAGGGGACTTGGCATAAAACTCCTGGACGCCTGCCTTAATGAAGCCAAAGATTTAGGAGTTCCAAAAGTCTTTGCGCTGACATACAAACCGGGGTTCTTCGAAAAGAACGGCTTCAAGCGAGTCGACAAGGCTGATTTACCGCAAAAGATTTGGACCGAGTGTGTCCGGTGTCCCAAGTTCCCCGACTGCGGTGAAGAAGCTCTCATTCTTCAAATGGATTAAGGCTGATTATCCAATATGGAAACAATGCGTCTTCAAGACATTTGGCATACTACACAACTCGGCCACAGCAGCTATGTCTTTATTGCGGGCGAGCAGATACATTTTGACGATATACTACAAATGATCGCCAGGTTGGTCTTATCCGGTCTGCTCGGCGCACTTATCGGATACGAACGCGAAACCCATGGCCGCCCGGCGGGACTCCGAACCCACATGCTCGTCTGCATGGGATCGACCATATTCACAATTGTCTCGTCGGCGTTCGTCGGCGCTCCTGATCCGTCAAGGGTGGCCTCGCAAATCGTAAGCGGCATCGGCTTCCTCGGCGCCGGAACCATAATCCGCCAGGGCAGCATCGTCCGGGGTCTGACCACCGCCGCGAGCCTGTGGACCATCGCCGCGATTGGCATGGCGGTCGGAGTGAGCTGGAACCTCGCGATTTTCGCCGTAGTAGCCGCCTTAGTTGTGTTCGTTACGTTGGGCGTTCTAAATAAAATCGAACACTCGCTAATTTCCAGGAGACGTTATCGCGAGCTTGGAGTTATAATGAGAGAAGGCGCCCAGGATATTTCATCCGTCCTGAACGCCATAAGCGCCCATGGCATCGAAATCCAGGGCGTGAGATCCGAGGACACGGTAGAAGCCGGAAGAAAGCTTTACAAGCTGCGGCTCAGGCTGCCTCCGGGTATGCGTCCTCAGCCGATAACGGATATGCTGGCCGGTATGCCCGGCATCATCAGCTTCGATTGGGAATGAAATATAGGTGATGGGTGTTGGGTGATAGGTGATGGGTACAAGCCCCCTCTCCCCTGAGGGAGAGGGTTGGGGTGAGGGTGAAAGTCCCCTCAACCTGCTCGACTCCCGTTTCCCATCTGCGTTGATTCTATTTTCCGGTTTTTAACCAGGATATTAGGAAAGGAAAAACAATGGGAGAGAAGTATTCACGACGCGATTTTTTGCGGCAGGCGGCAATTACCGGTGTTGCTATCGCCGGAACAACAGGCGTAGGCTCAACTCTTGCGGCCGCGCTTGGGGAGAAGCCCGCCACCATATCAGGCAAGTCACGAGTAGTGAGCGTGACTAATAAAGACGTTATCAACCTCAACGGCGGTATTGAGCCGGGCGCTGTTAAAAAGATGCTCGGACAGGGAATTGCCAGGCTTGCTGGGACTAAATCCGAGTCCGATGGCTGGAAGAAATACTTCAAGCCAAGCGATGTTGTCGGCGTTAAAATCAACTGCCTTTTCGGCAAAGGCGCATCCACTCACCCCGAAGTCGTGGACGCTGTTGTAGCCGGGCTTATTTCCGCCGGAGTAAAGCCTGGCAATATAATAGTCTGGGACCGCTCCACGGGCGATCTGGTGAAGTGCGGTTATACGATTAACACAGACGGCGCCGGCCCGAAATACTGCGCAAATGACGGCGAATGGGGCGAAGAATATGAGCTTGGAAGTTTCAAGGGCAAGCTCACGACCATTCTGACGGATAAGATTACTGCTCTTGTCAACATACCTATTCTTAAAAATCACGGCATTGCCGGTATAACATGCGCCCTGAAGAACCACTATGGCTCTTTCCACAATCCAGGTCAATACCACGGTGACGGCTGCAATCCGTATCTGGCGGACATCAACGCGCTTGCGCCGATCAAAGATAAGACCCGGCTCGTGGTCGTTGACGCTATACGTCCTCTGGCCGACGGCGGTCCGCAGTTAAAGAACGCCAAGATGCTTTGGGACTATCACAGTCTGCTTGTTTCGGCTGATCCCGTCGCAACGGACTACATCGGCTGGCAGATCATAGAGAAACGGCGTGAAGAACTGGGACTGGAGCCGCTCACCCAACCGGCCAAGTGGCTTGCCGCCGCAACCGCGCGCGGCATCGGTTTCTCCGATCCCGAGAAGATCGAACTAATCAAGATATAGCATGAAGAAGTTTGCTTTTATACCGCCTGTTCTGATACTTGCGTTCGTTCTGCCGCTGTGGGCCGCAAACCAGGCTCCCGTCATACGGCTTCTTCCCACGTCTAAGGACAAGGGATTTGCTGAATGGAAGCCCGTTTCCGGTTCGCTGCAATACGCCAAGGGTGACGGTCTGACCGACATATACAACGGCGGTTATGAAGAATATCTTAGAGCCGGAGTAGTTGACGCCGCGCGTAATCTCTACATGCGTAAGTCGGACGTTATGGAACTGACTGTTCATACCATGAAGTCCGATAAAGCCGCAAAAGCCTTTTTCATAGGAGAAACCAAATCAGCGGGAGCAAAACCATATCAAATAGCTGGTTACGGCTCGATGGCTATCGTGACAAAAGACGGCCAATCGCGTGGATACGCTTATATCGGCAAATACTACGTAACCGCATTTGGCATGTATAGCGGTCCAAAGGCTGAAAAGGACGCCAAACTTTTCGTCCAGACTGTTATGACTAAGGCTGTTCCACCAAGAAAGGCGCCTAAGAAATAATGAGTAAATACACCAGGCGGGAGTTCATAGTAACCGCTGGCAAGGCCGGGGCGTTGGTTGCGCTTGCGGGCTGCAGCGTTGGCAAAGAGACCTCAACGCGCAAAATCAAGCCCGGCAAGACCGCCGCCGCTCAACTTGCGGTGGCAAGCGGCAAAGACCCGGCGGCTATGGTCGCCGCCGCCGTTGCTGCTCTTGGTGGAATGGAAACCTTTGTAAAACAGGGGAATCGGGTTGTGATAAAACCGAACGCCGCATGGGCCAGAACTCCCGAAAACGCGGCAACAACCAATCCTAAGGTCGTCGCGGCGATTGTTGAATTGTGTAAAAAGGCCGGAGCTTCCGAGATTCTCGTCGTCGAGCATGCCATCGACAAACCCGCTGAGATGGTTTTTAACATAACCGGTATTCGCCCCGCATGTGAAGCCGCCGGAGCGAAGGTCATCTCCGCCGGAAATCAGTCGATGTACCGCCGGGTTGCCATCGAGAACTGTAAGATACTAACCGAGGAGCAGGTTATAAAACACGTCCTCGACGCGGATGTGTTTATCAATGTTCCGGTCGGCAAATGCCACAGCGACACCAAGGTCAGCCTTGGTATGAAAAATCTTATGGGCGTCATTTGGAGCCGCCAGCCGTGGCATTCCAGCGACAGCGTCCATCAGTGCATCGCTGAGTTCTGCACGGCGGTCCGCCCGGATTTGATAATCCTGGACGCCAACCGTATCCTGCTGACCAACGGTCCAAAAGGCCCCGGAGAGACGAAAGAAGTCGGCCAGGTGATCGCCGGAACAGATCCCGTCGCCGTGGACGCTTACGGCGCGACCCTGTTCAAACTGAAACCCGCCGATGTCGATCACATCCGAATCGCCAATGAACTCGGCCTGGGCGAGATAGACCTGAATAAAGTTAAGATAGTGAAAGTCTAAAATGTCCCCCGACAATGAAACAACTCAGGCAAGGACTTCGCGTATCATAAACATGCAAACACTGCGGCGGGTCGTCCAGTCGCTATTCCTGCTGTGGTTTGTCTACCTGTTCCTCGCGGCAATCGGTCATTACGACGCCGCAAGCGGTGAGCTTCGCCCCATATCCGCCACCGCTCCGGTAGACTTCTTCCTTCGCATAGATCCGCTTATCGGCGCGACCGCCATGATCGCGGCGCGCAAAGTCATCTACATCTCTCTTGTCTACGCGCTGCCGATAGTGGCGCTGACCGTTCTGTTCGGACGATTCTTCTGCGGATGGATTTGCCCGCTGGGGACGATACTCGATGCTTCTGATCCGCTTCTCCGCCGCAAACGCAAAAAGACGCTGCCGGACAAGCGGTTCGTCAACATCAAGTATTACGTCCTTGCGTTCGTTGCGGTCACGGCGGTATTCTCAGCCCAACTTGCCTATCTGTTCGACCCGATAAGCCTTCTCACACGGACCTTCACGTTCGTAATCATAGCTCCCGCCCAGATGGCGATAAGCAGCCTATTCCCCGATTTGGCAACGAACCGCTATATGCCGGAAACGCAGTTGTTCTACCGTATGAACCTGATCGCATTTCTCATGTTCGCCGCGATAATCGCCGCTGATAAGCTCGGCAGGCGGTTCTGGTGTCGCAACCTCTGCCCACTTGGCGCGATGCTGGCGCTGCTATCGCGCTTCTCGTTTATGCGGCGGATCGTCAGCGGAAGCTGCAACCACTGCACTCTCTGCGCCCGCGAATGCAAAATGGCGGCGATTCTCGAAAACCCGAAAGAGTATAACGCGCCGGAGTGCATCTATTGCTACACCTGCACGAGGGTCTGCAAGCCCCTGGCGACCGTCATCCGTCCTGGATTTGCCTCACACGGCTACACCGCTGGATACGACATCAACCGCCGGCGCGCGCTTCAATCGGTGGCGCTTGGGCTGGTCTGGGTGGCGGGCGTCAAAACCCACGTCAGCGCCAAACGCAGCCGCGACAGCGAGATCAAGACCTCCAGCCCCGTATTGATACGCCCGCCGGGCGCAATGGCGGAAGAGGAATTCCTGGCGACATGTACCCGCTGCAGCGAATGTATGAAGATTTGCCCGACCAACGGACTCCAACCAGCGCTGCTCGAAGCCGGACTGGAAGGCATCTGGACCCCCATCCTCATCCCGCGAATAGGGGAATGCACGCAGAAATGCGATCTCTGCCATAGAGTTTGCCCGACCCAGGCGATTCAGCCGTTCACTGTGGACGAAAAGACCCATATCTACATCGGCACGGCGGTCATCGACCGCAGCCAGTGCTGGGTGTGGAACTCCGACAAACCCTGTCTCGTATGCGACGAGGTCTGCTCCTACAACGCCATCGACTGGAAAGAGGTCGACGGCGTGAACCGCCCCTTCGTCAACGAAAAGACCTGCACCGGCTGCGGCATTTGCGAACAACACTGCCCGATCCAGCCCGACTCCGCCATCCGCGCATTCTCCTTCGGCGACAAACGCCACTGGAGCCGCGAAGCGCAAAAACGGTATCGGGGGACAGCGATGAGCGATGAGTAATGAGAGATGAGTCTGACTGGGTGGCTGTTTCCTATGCTTCGGCTTGTTTTTTGAAGCCGAAGCCAACGTATGGTATGCGGTGATTTCCGAATCCGACACCTCTTTCTTGTTCAATAGCGTGCAGACATCGGGACGAAAGGCATGTCCTGAAGGATATAAAAAGAAAGAGGCCGACGTTTTACAACGCCGACCCAACATTCCAACCACGTAATATCAATCTTAACAGTCAGTTTATCTCCACAACTGTTTAGTTTCAAACGTGACTCTATTTTTTGTTGTAGTGGTGTGGTGTATCGGATTTGAGCGCATCGGAAATCCCAATACATACACAGATTGTTTCGGGATTTCCATTCCGCTTCGTTCCATTCAAATCCGAAACACCGGGGCCGGAGTTTTCAGGCGGCATACAGCAGAGTTCCTTCCCTCAGGATTTCCCGGTATACCAGTCCGGGACTTTCCCCATACTTCTCCAAATCGGACTTCGTTACTACGACCACATCAACCGGAAGCTTGAAGCCGATCATTGCTCGATAGATATGCCGTTCCGTGAGCCGTCGATGAGCGCCTTCCGGAACCACTACGGCTACGTCTATGTCGCTGTAACGTCCAGCCTCGCCTCGCGCGGCTGAGCCGAAAAGTATCACCTTTTCCGGGTGCGCCGCGTCCACGATACGGCTCACCAAGTCTTTCAGTTGATCATCGCTTATCAACATGGCCTCTTGCTCCCACTGTCTATATTATACCTTATGTTATGTTTTTGTATCGGGAAATCCTTTTCGTAATACTTATGCTGTGAGCAGCAACAACTTGCGGCGATATCTCAACGTGAGCTTCGGGACGAAAAGCGGGAGTGTTCAAAAACCGTCATTCCGAGGAGGAACGACGAGGAATCTGCTTTTCAGAGACCATACATTGTGCTTAAAAGCAGATTTCTCGCTTCGCTCGAAATGACGGGTCGCGCTAAGTTATGCCTTTTTGAACACTCCCA
>JAUSEB010000192.1 GCA_030650495.1 Armatimonadota bacterium
GAGCCTTGTCCAGCTAAAAGGTTGCGACGGTTATATTGGCCAGGTTTGGACCGGCACGGCGCGAACGCACAATCAGTATAAAGGCGTTCCTAAAGAAAGAACGTTCGAGACGGCGTTTTGCGAATACGGCTCGCTGCACAAACTAGTGCGGTCAAAGGGCCGTCGCATGTGGTATCTAAACGACCCGGTGGAGGACAGCCCCAAGCATAGTTGGGCGGATTACCAGCGCAACTGGGAGTGTACGCTCGTGGCGTCACTGCTCTGGCCGGATATGTGGAGATTTGAGGTAATGCCCTGGCCGTCTCGCGTGTTCACCGGGTATTTTCCATCCAAAGAGAGGTCATCCGAGAACCCCAATGAGGAAATCAAGAATATACTCATCCCCGCCGATTACGCCACGGAGGTCGTGACGGTCATAAATGTTCTGAATGACATGAAACAGTCTGATGTTCAGCGCGATATGGGGATTCGCGGAATCGGCGTACTCGTTTCGGACACGATGATGTTCCAGCGCGGCGAGCCGAGTCCGAGCGATCTGTATCTTGGCTCCTTTTATGGACTGTCTTTGCCATTGATAAAGCGCGGGATTCCGGTGGAGCCTGTGCAGTATGAGAACGTCACGATTGACAAGTATCTTGATCCATATAAGGTCTTGTTCCTGACCTACGAAGGCATGAAGCCGCCAAGCCCGGAATTGCACGTTGCACTGTCGAAATGGGTGCGAAAAGGCGGCATTCTAATCTTCGTGGATGCTGATTCCGATCCGTATAACTCCGTCAACGAGTGGTGGAACAACGGCAAGCTTTCATATAAGCTCCCTCGGATACACTTGTTCGAGCAAATGGAGCAGGGGACCGCCACGAAACCCGGCATATATCCTTTTGGCGATGGAGCGTTGATATACAGCGCTGCAAGTCCGGCCAAACTCACCGAGCAGGCGGATGGCGATGAGCCGATTGTCAACCTGGCGAAGCAAGCGTGCGAGCTTGCAGATGTGGAATGGAAAGAAACCAACTACTTCATCATGCGCCGCGGACCGTATCTCATAGCGGCGGGATTGGATGAAAGTCCGAAAACAACGACGCGCGAAGTCAAGGGACTCTTCGTTGACTTGTTCAGCCCGACGCTTGATATTACTCGCAAGATCGCAGTCAAACCAAATGATAGAATGTTGTATCTGGACGTGAACAAGACCGGCCGTACCGCGCCCGCCGCGCTTGCGTCAGCATCGCAGATTGTCGGAGAGAAGAAATCGCAAAACTCTGTCGAATTCCACTCCGAAGGCCCGGCGAAGACTATGTGCGCGACACGGATTCTATTGCCGAACGCGCCCAAGTCGGTCAAAATAGGCGACTACACACCGGAGCAAGTCAAATCCGACTGGGACGCCGACAGCAAGACATTGCTCTTGCGGTATCCGAACTCACCGGAGGGTTTGGTAGTGAGGGTTGAGTTTTAGGAGCCGAGGGAGCCGAGGGAGTCGAGAGTGCCGGTGTTTCGGGATTTGAATGGAGCGTAGCGGAATGGAAATCCCGAAACAAGCCGTGTATATAATATGGCCCTGGACATCATGTCCAGGGCCATCTGTATTTGCATTTGATAGCTGATAGCTGACAGCTAATAGCTTTACATCAGTGTTTCTTCTGTATCCTTATCAAACAAATGAGTCTTTGACATATCGAAGACGACTTCCACTTCCTGTCCTTCCTTCATCTGCGTCTCGGCGTCAATCGTCGCTATCATTGAGTGCGATCCGCAGGTAAGATAGGCGCTCACGATCGGCCCCATCGGCTCCATCACATCCACAGTCGCATTAGCGGTGTTGTCAGGGGACGGTTTGATCATTCCGGCGATTTCTTTGTCGAATATGTCTTCGGGCCTGATGCCGAAAACAACTTCCTTACCGATATATCTCTGCAGCTTTTCGGTGTTCTCAATGGGGGCCTTGACTCTGAAACAGCCGCCATTTATGTATATGTCACCGTCGTATTCGAGTTTTACATTAAGGAAATTCATAGACGGGCTGCCGACAAATCCTGCTACGAACATATTAACAGGCTTGTTGTAAAGGCCCAGCGGCGCGTCCACCTGCTGCACGAGACCATCTCTCATAACAACGATTCGGTCGCCCATGGTCATGGCTTCGACCTGGTCGTGAGTTACATAAATTGTTGTGATTCCCAACCGCCGGTGCAGCTTGATCAACTCGGCTCTGGTCTGAACTCTGAGCTTGGCGTCGAGGTTGGAAAGCGGTTCGTCCATCAAGAATACTTTTGGCTCGCGGACAATCGCGCGTCCCAACGCCACACGCTGCCGCTGTCCGCCCGAAAGCTGTTTTGGTTTTCTCTCCAGAAGGTCTTCCATGCCAAGCAAATCAGCCGCTTCCTTCACCCGGCGTCTAATCTCGACCTTGGGGACTTTCCGCAGTTTCAACCCAAACGCCATATTGTCATAAACGCTCATGTGCGGGTAGAGGGCATAGTTCCGGAACACCATAGCTATGTCCCTGTCCTTTGGGGAAACGTCGTTGACTTGCCGGTCGCCTATGTAGATTTCGCCGTCCGTAATCTCTTCGAGTCCCGCGATCATTCGCAGGGCGGTGGTTTTTCCACATCCCGAAGGGCCGACGAGCACAAGGAATTCCTTGTCTTTAATCTCCAGGCTTACGTTGTTGACCGCCACAACGTTCTTGAATGTCTTGGTCAAACTCTTGAGCACAACGTTTGCCATACCTAGGGAACCTCCATGCTAAAAATAGGGAAGCATAATTGCGGAACGGCGCATTTGCCACCGAGCGCTACACCAATTATAAGCGCCGTGTCTACCTGTGTCAATTGCTGGGCTTGAGAAGCGCAATTCTTTTATGATTATGGGGCTTCCATGCCCCGAATACCATCGGACTTCCGTTTCCGACAACAAAAACTAAAGCAGCGCTTCTATCTTTGCCACTATCGCCTGTTTCGACTGTAGTCCGACAGCCCGGTCAACCAGTTCGCCGTTTTTGAAGAAGAGCAAAGTTGGGATACTAGCTACTCCGTACTTGCTTGCGATAGTTGGATTGTTTTGAACGTCCACCTTCGCGACTTTCAGCCTGCCGTCGTACTCGCCGGAGATCGTGTCTATGGTCGGCCCAAGCGCTTTGCACGGCCCGCACCATTCCGCCCACAAGTCCACTAACACCGGCACGGACGCCTGAAGTATCTCCTGCTCGAAACTCTCAGCGCTTACATCTAATGCTTTGCTCATTCTTCTCCCTCAATGCTTATTAGTAACATGTAAATGGTGTTTCGGCATTTCAATGCCGAAACATATCCGTTGCTTCGGTAGCCTGCTGCCGAAGCCGCCGCCGTAGGCGGCGAAACGTATCAAATTTTCCTATGCTTCGGCTCGTTCTTTGGAGCCGAAGCCGCTCTTTGGCCGTGGTTCAACTCGCCTATCAGCCATCGGTAAGGAAACCTGTCTCCCGGACACTCCGTCTGGTTCACGTCTCTATGGCGTTTGATATTCGCCGTTTTAATGCCGTATTCGTCCATCAAGCTGGAACAAAGCTTCGCCAAAGCCCGCAGCTGCGCTTTAGTTGGCCTGATGGGTCCCTGCGAGCCGTTCCTGTTCGCCGCGCTGGAGAAATTCCCCACCAGGCAAATCCCTATGTGACGGTTGTATATCTCCCGCCCATGGGTGTGCGCGCCACGACAGCCTATCGGTCTTCCCGCTTGCACAGCGCCATCCTGAAGTATCACGAAATGATACCCGATATGATATACCTTGCCTTTGTAACACTTCGAAAATCCGCGATGAGCGTGCATGCGGTCCAGGGCCGCCGCATCGATAATGCGGCCCATCGCGCGCGGCGGCGACGCGGAATGATGCACAATGATCCCCGGCGGCCTTCGCTGCAAGCGTTCCGTGATGCATTCCCTGTATTTGAACCAACAAAGCGCAGTGACGATAACCGCCAGCAGGACAAAAGCCCGTGCAAGACGCCGTCTGCGTTTTCTACGGCGGAACATATCAACGCTCCAATACTCTCCAGAGCTTTATGGATTCTATCCAATGGCGCCGAGGGATGTCAATATGGTTGAGAGATAAAGCTGTCAGCTGTCAGCTGTCAGCTGACAGCTATTCTAATCACAGCAGGTAATCCGGCAATTAAAGTATAAAGTATGCTTATTGCAACTTGTAGTAATGGGGGACTGTCACATGAGGCGAATCGGTTTTGTTTTAATCTTGGCGGTTTTGGCGTTGGCTCTTGTCATCCCGGCGATGGCTCAGCAGGAGACGCGATACGCCGTGGGAGTTGTTTTTGACGATACGAATCGGAACGGTCTATGCGATCAGGGCGAAAAAGGACTGAAAGATGTTCGCGTGTCTAATGGCCGCTCGATCACCATGACCGATGAGAAAGGAAGCTACAGGCTTCCTATCAACGATGACACGATCATCTTCGTCATAAAACCCAGCGGGTGGATGGTTCCCGTGAACGCGGATAAGCAGCCTCTGTTTTTCTATATCCACAAACCAAAAGGCTCGCCCAAGTTGAAGTATCAAGGTGTCTCTCCAACCGGTCCTCTGCCACTTTCGGTCGATTTTCCGCTTCACCGGCAAAATGAGCCTGACCGGTTCACAGCATTGTTTTTTGGCGATTCACAGCCCACCAGTACTTACGATGTGCGTAACCTCGCGCATGATGTGGTTGATGAGCTTATCGGCAGCGACGCGTTTTTCGGCGTGACTCTTGGCGACATTGTGGGCGACCATCTGGAACTGTATCCCACTCTTGTTCCGGTTATGGGAAAAATCGGCGTTCCCTGGTACTACGTGAAAGGGAATCACGACACCAATTACGACGGCGCTCCGGGCCAGGATTTGACGGATGAGACTTTCGAGCGTACCTTCGGTCCATCCTATTATTCATTCGACTACGGACAAGTGCATTTCATAGCTATCAATAATCCATATTTTGAAAATGCTCGCGGATACCGTGCGGAGCTGTCGCTAAAGCAAATGGCGTTTCTGCGCAACGACCTTGCCATGGTTCCAAATGACCAATTGGTTGCGCTCATGATGCATATCCCGATAATCGAGATGAAAGACCGGAAGGAGATTTACAAACTCCTGGAAACTCGCCCGAATACGTTTTCCATATCAGCCCACGTGCACATGCAGGAGCACTTTTTCCTCGACAAAGAAGACGGATGGAACGGCCCGGAGCCTCATCACCATTTGGTCAACGTGACCACCTGCGGCAGTTGGTGGCTTGGCGCCGTTGATGAATTGCTTATTCCGCACACTACTATGCGGGACGGCGCGCCCAACGGCTACTCCATCATCACTTTCGACAAGAACAAATACTCCATCAGGTTCAAAGCGGCGCGGCGTCCCGCCGACCACCAGATGAGCATATTTGTGAATACGGCGGATGCTGAAAAGGTCGAGGTCACCGCGAACGTGTTTGCCGGTTCTGAGCGGTCTAAAGTCGAAATACAAATGGACGGTATTGGGCCGTGGACTCCTATGGCGAAAACGGAAGATAAAGACCCATATTATGTCATGATGAAAAAAAATGAGAAGGGTCTCAAGTCGCAGCAGGGCGGACTGCCGGACGCACAGACCACCTCGCATCTATGGAGGATCAGCCTGCCGAAAAAAAACGTGTTGGGAACCCATTTGTTTCAAGTCCGCACGACCGATATGTTCGGCCAGACATACACGGGCAACAGCGTTATAACCGTGACTAAGTAAATACTGGGCAACAAATGGCCTTAAACATGAAAGCATTGGATAGGGAAGGGCGTATGAGCGCTATTTCATCGCCTCGATGTACTTCTCCGCCGACATTGCCGCGATTGCGCCGTCGGCGCATGCGGTGACTATCTGTCTGAGTGACTTTTGGCGTATATCACCTGCCACATAAACCCCGGCTACGGATGTGTTCATGTTCTCGTCAGCGATGATATATCCGTCATTGTCGGTAACTATAGCTCCGCCGAGGTAGGATAGCTCCGGCTCGGCTCCGATTAAGATAAAAACGCCGTCGGCTGGCAATTCGGACAAATCTCCAGTAACAACATTTCGCAGGTGGACACTCTGCACTTGGTGGTTTCCCGCAATCCGTTCGACCACGCTGTTCCAGATAACTTCTATCTTAGGGTTATTTAACGCGCGCTCCTGGATTATCTTCGCCGCCCGAAGCGCATCACGCCGGTGGACTATGCTGACTTTACTGGCGTATTTCGTGAGGAAAATAGAGTCTTCGACAGCCGTATCGCCACCGCCGACCACCACTAAGTCTTTGTCTTTGAAAAACGCGCCATCGCAGGTAGCGCAATAGGAGACGCCCCGGCCTAATAGCTCGGCTTCCCCGGGCACGTTCAACCGCCGCGCGGTCGCGCCCGTGGAGATTATGACGGTCAACGCCCGGACGTCTCCCTCACTGGTCTTGATGATCTTCTCCGGCCCGCTGAAATCTACGGACTCGACCTCTGCGAGAAGCGTTTCCATTCCAAACTTCTCCGCCTGCTCGCGCATTGCGGCGGATAACTCCGGGCCGGAAATGCCGCTGGCGAATCCGGGGTAATTCTCGATGAAATCGGAGATCATCAATTGCCCGCCGGGGAAGAGTTTCTCGACAAGCAAGGTATTCAGCCTTGCCCTCGCAGCGTATATCGCAGCGGTCATTCCGCCGGGGCCGCCGCCGATTATAATGACGTCGTAAGCGCTCATAGCTCCTCTCAGTTCAACTACTGGCTTGATTATACCACTCCGGCCGTCCAGGGCGCAAAAAGCCTTCCACCGCATTGAACTATCTCATCGCTCGTTACTCATCGCTCATCGCTGGCGATCCCTCTAACTCCTGATATAATAATATCGTGTCCACAATCACCGAACGACTAAAGGCTCAAGCCAAAATCATAGGGTTCCACGCAGTGGGGATAGCGTCTGCTTCGCAGCTTGGCGAGGCCGCCGTTGCGCTGCCCGGCGCGCGGTCCATTGTGGCTGTCGCTTTATCCTACTTCTACCGCCCGACTTGTGTTGACTGCGGAGACTTCACCCCGGAGAGTCCTGGCCCAAGAGGGCGCGTGAGCCGCTTCGCATGGGGGCTTGACTATCATATCGTAATGGAACGGAAGCTGCGGACTCTTGCCTCCTGGTTGAAAGAAGAGACAAATTGCGATAGCCTGGCTTGCGCGGATACCGGTCCAATGCGCGACAGGGCGGCGGCCCAACTGTCCGGTATTGGCTGGTACGGCAAGAACTGTATGATAATTGTTCCAAGTTACGGCTCCTGGGTCGTTCTTGGCGAGTTGATAACGACGGCTGATCTTACACCGGACGCGCCTACGACAATCGACAGGTGCGGCTCGTGCGAGCTTTGTATGAAGGCTTGCCCGACGGGAGCGATTGTCAAGCCATTTATGTTGGACGCAAACCGCTGCATTTCTCATTTGACGCAAATGAAAGGTTCTGCGCCCGTCGAGCTTCGCAGGATGATCGGCGACCGCGTCTACGGCTGCGATGTCTGCCAGGATGTCTGCCCGCAAAATCGAAACGCTCTGCCGACAATGGAAAATGATTTCATCTGCGCTGTTCCACCGGGACGCAGGCCGGCTCTTATTCCGCTGGCTCGTATGACTCAAGAGGAGTTCAAGCGCGATATATCCACAAACACAATGGCCTGGATTCGCCGGACGCGGCTGCGAAGGAACGCGATTGTGGCGCTCGGCAACTCAGGCTCCGCCTTGGCCGCTCCTGTTCTAACGGAATGCCTTGCGGACAAAGATTCCGTCATCCGTGAACATGCCGAATGGGCCTTGGCTCAGATAGGAATCTGATTTTCTTCATAAGCTGTCAGTTGTCAGCTGAAAGCTACTTCTAAAAGCAGATTTCTCGACTCCGCTCGAAATGACGGTTGCCGGGGGCGTAAGCCTTAGACTTTTTGGGAATGTAACACAACAGTGTGAATCGGAGGATACTAATGGTCGAAATCGATACGGAGATGGTCCAACTACGGGCTGCAATGGTTCACCTGGAGACGTCTCTGAAGGCGTACGCTACGGCGGAGAGGTTCCAGACGGATGCTGAACGCCTGAAATCTATGTGCCGGCAGGAATTGAAAAAGATAGCCAATCTTGCCGAATCAGCCGGGCGGAAACTCGCCGGTGAGGGAATTTAAGCTATGAACTGAGTTTGTTTCGGCATTTGAAATGCCGAAACACCGACCGATACACCGATAAATTACTTCGTTCTTTCACTGCCAAAAACGCCCCGGCATAAAGCCGGGGCGCACATTTTTAGGCTACAGGACGTTTACATTTGCCGCTTGAGGACCTTTCGGGCCATCAGCTATTTCAAACTCGACCTGCTGACCTTCGTGTAGTGTTTTTCGCCCTGCTCCATTTATTGAGGAGTAGTGTACGAAAACGTCCTTCCCTTCTTCGGTGGAGATGAATCCGTAGCCCTTCGCGTCACTAAACCACTTGACGGTGCCGTTTATCAACCCACCAGCCCTCCTTTAATTGCAATCGTCAGGCCTCAAGACGGATGTCGGAGGAGGAGCCTATCCGGCGCCTGATTGTTCCTACTTGCCGATCTTACAGCCATGCGCTTGCTTAATACTGGCTTTTTCAGCCTTGCCGAGCATTATAGCGCTGTGCTTGCCTGTTTGTAAATACCCATGCATAAATTCTAGAAGTTAGAAGTTAGGAGTTAGAAGGGCTGAATCTCCCCTCTTACGAAGGAGGGGGCTAGAGGGAGGTTTCCCTCAACCCTCAACCAAAAAAAGTTGCACCGGTGTTTCGGGATTTGAATGGAGCGCAGCGGAATGGAAATCCCGAAACAAGCCGCGTATGTATCGGGATTTCCGCTACGCTCAAATCCCGATACACCAATCTTATGCCGACAGCCGGTTTAATGAACAGGCTCTTTTCCGGCCACGGCGACTTGGCAGGATTCCTGCTGTTCTTTGTCGCAGTCGAGATCAACTGCCCTCAGATGCTCGGCGGCGTCCTCCGGGGAAGTTACGTTTATGTAGACTCCCGTGCCCATTTCAAATCCGGCGGCAATAGTTAGCCTCGGCATTATTTCCAAATGCCAGTGGAAGTAAGGGTGGGCGTCACGTTCCTGATTGCATGGAGCCATGTGCAGAGTATAGTTATACGGTGGGTGGTTCAGGCACTTGGCTATACGCTGCAGCGACCGTTGGAGTATTGTCGCGAACTGCTCGATCTGTTCCCGCGACTCATCAATGAACGACGCCCGGTGTAACTTCGGCAGAATCCACGTTTCAAATGGGAACTGCGGCGCGAACGGCTCGAATGCTATGAACTCATCGTTTTGATCGAGCACCCGCTTGCCGAAGTTCTGCTCCTGCCGGATCATATCGCAGAAAATACACCTGTCATGGTAATCATAGAATTGGTTAACGCTGCGAATCTCCTGCATAACGTCCATTGGGACCATCGGCAGCGCGATCATCTGCGAGTGCGGATGTTCGAGCGATGCGCCTGCTATCTTGCCATGGTTGCGGAAAAGCAGTATATACTTGAACCGCTCATCGCGGCTGAGGTCAATCATTCTCTGCCTGCAAGCCCATAGAATTTCCACGGCCTGCCTGTGGTTGACGGTTCCGATGCATTTATTGTGCTCAGGCGTTTCGATAATGACCTCATGTGCGCCTACGCCGTTCATATAATCGTACATTCCGACCCCACAACGGTCCAATTGTCCTTCTATAGACAGCGCCGGAAATTTATTCGATACCACGCGAACCCACCAACCCGGAGAATCGGCAACCTCAGACGACCGGTAAGCAAGCACTTCCGGCGGCGTCAAGCTTTCGTTTCCGGTGCAGAAAGCGCATTTCTCGCTGAACGCCGGTTTGGCCGGGCCGTCATCCGATTTGGCGAAATCCGACGGTCTTCTGCTGCGCTCCGTGGCTATGATCACCCATTCGTGAGTGACAGGGTCTTTTCTTAACTGTGGCATACTACACTTTTCCTCCAGGGAGTAGGGTATTGAAACCCTCACAGTATTGATTATCGGCGATAACCGGCAATACTTGAACAAGGAAATTGGTTGGTGTTCAAGCTGTCAGCTGTCAGCTGACAGCTATTCTGTCTGTGTGCACCTGTGGTTAAAAAGCTTTTCCCCATTTCGGAGTTGACCGCGCCGCAACCACAACGGTATTATGAAGGCAGATCAAAGAACGAGGTAGCGCCGATTTGGACTCAAGAGAACGCATACTAACCATTTTGAAGGGCGGGATTCCCGACCGTATTGGCCGGAGCGACAGCATCTGGTCGGAAACGTTCAAGAGATGGCGTAATGAAGGGCTTGAAGAAGGCCAGGATGTAGCCAAATTGTTCGGCTTCGATATTGGTGGGATCGGAGGATGTGACCTGTCTCTGCAACTTCCGAAAGAAGTGATCGAGGAAACGGACGAATATATCATTCAGCGCGACGGCAACGGCGTTACGAGAAAAGACTTCAAGCGCGAATCCGGCCATACTCCGCATTGGCTCGACCACACCCTGAATGACGGCAAGGACTGGCTGAAATATAAAGAGAGGTTGGTGTTCGATGACACCCGCATCTCCGCCAATATCAGAACCAATTATGACGGCCAGCGAGCCAGAGGATTATTCATTCCGTTCGTCCACACCGAGTGCTACGAGTGCGTCTGGCCGGTGTTCGGGCAAGTCGGAATCTTTACGATGATGATGGATGAGCCGGAAATGGCGGCGGATGTCTTTTCCACCTGGACGGATATGATAATAGCGGCGGCTGATCGTGTCTTGTCGATGGGCATAGACTACGACGGAGCGTTCTTCTACGGCGACATGGGCTATCGCAACGGCACGCTATTCTCACCGGCCTGCTACAGAGAGCTTATTTTCCCAAGTCATAAAAGAATGTGCGATTTCTTCAAGTCCCACGGCAAGCCTGTCATCCTGCACTCCTGCGGCAAGATAGAATCGTTCATCCCTATGCTAATTGAGGCTGGTTTCTCGGCCATACAGCCTCTTGAGGCTAAAGTTGGGCAGGATGTCCGGGTTCTGAAGGAAATGTACGGGGACAAGATCACCTTCTTCGGCAATATCGACGTGCGAAAGCTGTCTGGAACCAAAGAGGAGATAGAAGAGGAGATAAGGACAAAGCTCGCCATTGCCATGAAAGGCGGGGGATATATCTACCACTCCGACCATTCCGTTCCTCCAACAGTCTCATTCGACAACTATTGCTACGCCATGGAACTTCTGGACAAATACGGTAAATATTGATGACTTCAAGAGATCGTGTCCTTATAACCTTACAGGGCGGAATTCCCGACCGGATACCCCGGCGGGATGAGATATGGAAAGAGACTCTCGTCCGGTGGCGCCGCGAGGGCCTTGCGGAAAACCAAGACCCTTCCGATGTCTTCGGGTTCGATATGGGAGGGCTAATCGGCTTCGACTGGACGCTCCGGCTTCCTCGCGAAATTATTGAGGAGACCGGTGAGTATATTCTTCACCGTGACGCCAACGGCGCGACAAAGAAAGAGTATATAGGCGAATCCGGCCACACTCCGCACTGGCTCGATTTTGCTCTGAGAAACGGCAAAGACTGGGCGGGGTATCGCGACCGTCTTATTTGGAATGATGATCGCCTGCCGGGAAACCTTCGAGAGTCGTATGAAACGCAGCGCGCCAAAGGGCTATTCATTCCATTTATGCACAAAGAATGCTTCGAGTGCTCCTGTTCAGTTTTTGGCCAGGTTAATCTATTTACTATGATGATGGACGAGCCGGAAGCGCTCGCCGATGTCTTCTCCACGTGGACCGATTTGATTATTACATCGGCGGAGAAGGTTCTATCAATGGGTGTGGACTTTGACGGCGCGTTTATATTCGGGGATATGGGTTATCGCAACGGTACGCTGTTCTCGCCGGATATTTATAGAAATCTCCTTTTGCCGAACCACAAGCGGATGTGTGATTTCTTCAAATCCCATAACAAGCCCGTTATCCTGCACTCCTGCGGCAAGATAGAATCGTTCATCCCTATGCTAATTGAGGCTGGTTTCTCGGCCATACAGCCTCTTGAGGCTAAAGTAGGCCAAGATGTAAGGGTATTGAAAGAGATATATGGGGACAAGATAACCTTCTTCGGCAATATAGACGTGCGAAAGCTATCTGGAACCAAAGAGGATATAGAAGAGGAGATAAGGACAAAACTCACCGTGGCAATGAAGGGTGGGGGATATATTTACCACTCCGACCATTCCGTTCCTCCGACTGTCTCATTCGACAACTACTGTTACGCAATGGAGCTTCTGGATAAATACGGAAAGTATTGACTGGGTGTTGGGTGATGGGTTGGCCCCTCTCCGAATCGCAACCCTTAGATTGGAACAAAATCACGGAATAATTATCATGATGAGAAAACGTTTTATCCTTCATCCTTTCCTGTTCGCCATAGCTCCGATTCTCACCTTGTACGGGTCAAATGCCAGCCAGATGTCTTTGACGGAACTAATTGCTCCCATTGGGGTCACGCTCACGCTGGTTATACTTTTGCAGGAATTCTTATACTTGACCTACGTAGACCGTCTCAAGGCGGGAATCGCCTCGTCGTGTTTTTGGACACTCTTTTTCACATACGGACATTTAGTGAATATTCTCAGATCCTTCCACCTCATTCACTTGTCGGAACCAGAGACCGGCATTTTCGTTCTTATGGTCAGCCTCTTAATTGCCATATTAGTCCTGCTGTCAAGAACGCGGGCCAACCTCCGCCGCGTCTCATATTTCTTCAACATTACCGCCATATTCTTAGTCGCATACTCTACGGTTGACATCGGCGCCTATGAGATAGCCAGATCGCGGTATGTCGGTGGATCAAACATCGACGGTCTGAGTTCGGGAGCGCCCTTGCAGTCCAAAGATATATCTAAGTTTCCAGACATTTATTATATAATCTTAGACGGATACGCCGGGGATGAAATCCTGCGCAAATACTATAAACACGATAACTCCGACTTCACGCGTTTCCTGAAGGCAAAAGGTTTTTATGTCGCCCACAATGGGAGATCGAACTACTGTCAGACCTGCCTGTCGCTTTCATCCTCATTGAACTGCGCTTATCTTACCGATCTGACAAGACAGATTGGAACTAAGCTAAATGACCGCAAACCATTGGAATGGCTTATTGAAGAGAGCCGCGTGGCGCATATTCTCAAGCAATACGGGTACAAAACCGTGGCATTTGAGAGTGGATATGAGTCGACGGAATTGTCAAATGCGGACGTCTATTCCCGCAGGTCGGTGTCTCTCACTGAGTTCCAGCACGGCATACTGAGCCTCACTCCAGCGCCCAGGGTTTTAAGCTGCTTCTGCGCGCTTTTCGGTGGAACGAGTTGGCTCGACCAGTACGGATTGAGCAGGAAACGCGTTGATTATGCATTTGACCAGCTTCCAAAGGCGTCAAGACTAAAAGAGCCGGTTTTCGTGTTTGCTCACATTGTCGCGCCTCACCCGCCGTTCATATTCGGGCGAAACGGCGAGGCGGTAAAACAGACCCGTCCCTATGGGATGTTCGACGGCAGCAACTTTCTGAATTGCGGAGGAACGCGCGAAGAGTATGTGAAGGGGTATCGCGATCAATTGGTGTACGTAAACAAGCGAATGAAGATGGTCTTGTCTGAGATACTCTCAGAATCCGGTAGGCCGAAAGTAATACTCCTGCAAGCCGACCATGGCCCCGGTTCCATGCTGGACTGGGAGAATCCAAGCCGCTCGAATGTCGGGGAGAGAATGTCTATCTTACAGGCTTATTACTTCCCGGATCATGACTATAGTCTACTCGTAAAAACCCGCCCAACACCTGTGAATTCCTTTCGGATAGTGTTCAATCATTTCTTCCAAATGCATTACCCGCTTTTGGACGATAGAAGCTACTTCTCCACGTGGAGCAGGCCGTACAAGCTTATAGACGTAACGGATAAGCTGGAAGCGCCTGACAGTGAAGCTATTCTTCGACAACGGCGAGATCATATGCAACTGCCCAGGCGATGAAATCGTCGAGAGTTGAGGGAAGAACGCAGGAGGAATTAGTGGCGGAGTTATAACGGCGGACGACTTCACAAGCAAAGTCCATGTCGGACATCGAGCGAACGAAAGCTCCGGCCAGAAACCCCATCTTTGAGGCAATGCCCAGCTTGGCCTTGTGGGTTATATCCGCTGGACTGTCTCCTTCGATAGTCTCATTAACAGACAGACCCTGGATATTGAAGTTGACCTGAAGCCTCATAATGGCGATCGGGCTCCCAAATACTTGAGAAGGCCACCGTGTATCTGAGCAGTCTACACGACAGCCTCTTTTGTAAAAACCTGGTACCGCCAACGGGATTCGAACCCGTGCTGCCTCCGTGAAAGAGAGGTGTGCTAGGCCACTGCACTATGGCGGCGCGTTGACAACCACGCTTAATATAATATAGCAGGACACCGTCTGAAGTCAATACGGAATAGGCGGTTGTAGGGGCGAAGCATCTGCGTTTGTATCTTATACAATGTGCGGAGTCGTGGGGCAGATGCTTCGCCCCTACAACTCAGTGCAGCTTCCCGATTTCTATTCCCGTATAGTAATGCTTCAGTATCTGCTCGGCGTTGAGCTTGGAAGGCTCTCGCGCCAGTCCTTCAGCTCCCCACTGGCACAGGCCCACACCGTGCCCCCAACCCTTGCCTTCGAAGCATATCTTACCATCTTCCACAGTGCATACAATCATCTTTGCGCTGCGAATGACCGTCGAGCCACAAGTCATTCTCAGTTCAGCGCCGGTAATGGTTCGTGTTTCTTTGCCATCGACTATGTCCACGCGCTTCACCCTGCCGGATTCGTCGTATTCGCAAAACGCTATGGATTTAAGACCCTCCAGCGGAGGCTTCATTGTCGCGTTGAGCGCGGTTCCCAGCTCTTGAGGTGTATAAATCTTGATCCATTTGTGGGACTTATTCGTACAGCAATAATCGGGCTTGTCGGCCCCATCGTTATCAGCCACGGATTTCAGATAATCTTTCGCGTCCATCAAGCCTGCGTCTTCGCCGCTTTGGGTGCGACCTCCGCAGTCCGCGCTGTATACCGCCAGAATCAGCTTGCCGTCATATTTCGCGACCAGACCCTGCGTCTCCTTTACAGCCTTGGTCGTGCTTGGTTTTTCACCTCCACTGCCGATATACACCTGGCAGTGCACTGTGTCGCACATATCGAACCCGGAAGCGCTATGCCTGCCGTGTCCTTTTTCGGAGTAGGTTCGAGCGGCAATCGCCTGCGCTTTCAAAGCTTCGGGATGGAATGTGTGCGGCATCTCGCCGGGGAGGACACCCATCAAATAATCTTCCAGCGAGACTTCGTTTACGATCAAAAGAGCAGTCGTTTCATTGATCCGCTGAATCTCAAGAACGCCGCGATATTGGGAAAAGGACCTCGTCGGCGCGGAAATGGTCAAAAGACCGCCGGGTTTTGCGGGACATATACGTATGACATCATTAGTCTTTACCAATTGCCCCTTCGCCGTCTTGATCTCAATACCGTCGGGCCTGGCAAAAACTTTGATCGGTTCCAGATATGTGCTGGTGACAAGCGTTTTCTGCTCGCGCTTGTTGATGACTGTGAAGTCTTCACTGCAGGATATGTCTATCGTGGACACGCCTTTTAGATACCTGACAAGGCCGATACGAAGCGGCTGGGGTCCGGGGTCAGCAAGCGCTGGAACAGCGGCGCCCATAATCAGTATGGCTGCAAGCAGGATGATAAAGAGACGTGCAAAAAGGCTTAGGCGAGGTGGTCTATCCAGCGGCTGTAATTGGCGTGGAATTGTCAATTCAAACTCAGCTTGCCGGTGTGATAATGGTCGGGGCGGAGAGACTTGAACTCTCGGCCTCACGCACCCGAAACGTGCGCTCTACCAAACTGAGCTACGCCCCGATCAAACTCCAAGATTATACCATAGGTCTTGAGGGTTTACAACAGGCGAACGAGTTTTATAGAGTTGAGGGTTGAGATAAGGGAATCGAGGAAGTCGAGGTATAGGAGACCTGCGGTCAGCATTGGCGCCGGGTCAGGAGACTCTCGCACAGCGGGGCCTTAAACATTCAACATTAAACCTTCAACTTCTCATCGCTCGTTACTCATCGCTCATCGCTGACTCCCCCTTTCTAAACTCTAAACTCTCAACTAAACTCTAATTAGCGCTATGTTCAGCCTGTAAAATGGGGTATAATCGTGCGGGTAACCAATGAGATTGCTAAGCGGCTGAGTCCGTTTTCGATATGGAAAGGTAGGCGCGGATGGAAAGAGAAGCCAGGAAGGATCTCCTGGCCCGGGTTGTGGGCATGCTGGTTCTGGTCGCGGGGATTGGGATTCTGGTTTTTGTGTTTGTGAGGGCCTATATTCTATTCTCATCTCCGGCGGCGGGCTTGATATTTCCGACTCCCTCTCGTGGAGTTCCGCCCACTACTTCGAACCTCTCGGGAGCCGCGCTTGCCCTTGTTGCTCAGATCGGCCTGCTTTTCATAATGACTCTTGTTGGTTCTCTGCTAGCAAGCCGGGGCATACAGTTGTATCTGGCCTGCGAGAAGTCTCCGAAATCATAGTCTAGGAGTTAGAAGTTAGGAGTTAGGAGTTAGAAATTAGGAGTTAGCCCGGATTATTCATGAATAGAGCGAAGTTACCGCAGACCGTCATTCCGAACGAAGTGAGGAATCTGCTTTTTAGCTTCAGAAAAAGCAGATTTCTCGCTACGCTCGAAATGACATGAATAATTCGGATTAGGAGTTAGAAGGGAATTACTCCCTCTCCTTCTAGGGGTTTGAACTCTGCTATTAATGGGTAAAAAATAGATTGAGAGGTACCAGGTTTACCCCGACCTCTGTGTATGGTTCTCACTGACGGCCTCCGTGGCTAAGCCCGGTTGGTAAGTGAAGTGAGTAAAACCTATCCACAGTGGCCGGGGATTTTTCTGTACGCCCGAAAATCAGTTGTTAGTCGGTAGTCGATAGTCGTTGGTAGGATGTCTGCGATAGGTTGCGCCGTCCCTCGATACGTCGCTTCGCTCCTACTCGGGAACACGGAAGAACGGTGTTTCGGGAATCTTGTTCCCGAAACCAACTCACCTCCGCTTCCCCGAGTACCCTGAGCGAAGTCGAAGGGGTTATCGAGGGGCGAATCGAAAGTACCGAATCTGAGTAAGAAACGCAAAAAAAGGACAGGTGGAGACTATGTCTTCACCCGTCCCGGCAAATGTAGGACGGTTTCGTGCCAAGTTGGCGCCGTCCCGTGGCTAACTTGCTTGTACCCCCGCGTTTATATCTTCTAAACTCATTGCAGAAATTATCTTTCCACCTCATGTTCATGCTCGTGGACAAGGCTGTGCAGATGTGGATGCGCGTGCTGCAGGAGACCGTGCCTGTGAGCATTAGGATGTATCAGATTCAGTCTCAGTAGAAGCTCGTAGTCGGAAAGTATTTGCTCAGGGGTTCCTTGGGCGGCCAGAGTGTGGTCCTCCGCGATGGCTATAGCTCGGTCAGCAAACGCGGCGGCGAATCCCAGATCGTGGGTGGAGATCACCAGCGTTTTCCCCTCCGCCGCGAGCTGGTCCAACGCCTCGATAAGCCAGATTTCGGTCCGAGGGTCGAGCCCGGCGGTAGGCTCATCAAGCAGCAATATCGATGGATTTACCGCAAGGACCGACGCGAGCGCCACGCGCTTTTTTTCACCGCCCGAAAGCGCATGAGGCGGACGTGACATCAAGGATTCGACGCCGCACAAATGCGCGGCTCCCTCGATTCTTGATCGGACTTCATCATCGGAAAGCCCCAATTGTAGCGGGCCGAACGCCAGGTCTTCTTCGACCGAGGCGGAAAAAAGCTGTGCATCGACATTTTGAAAAACAAGGCCAACTTCGCTTCTGAAGAACCGGCGGAATTCGAGATCGCGCAGGCCCTCCTCGGTCAGCATTTGACCAAAAGCTTTAACGGTTCCCGATAACGCGAAATAGAGGCCGTCGAGAATATGCAGCAGGGTGGATTTTCCACTGGCATTTGCTCCCAGCACGGCCAGCCGCTCGCCCTTGCGTATCGCCAGATCGATACCTGACAGGGCTTTTTGGCCGGTGGGATAGTCATATTCAGCGTTTGACAGTTCAAATAGATATTCACTCATATTTTTATCCGAGCAGGGCTTTGTCGATCATTATCAACCCCAAAGAGACGGCGGTTGCGGCTATTGCCGCCGCTATATCTCGAAATCCCAATTTGCCTGCGGCCAAGGTCCTCGCTTCGCCGGAGAAGCCTCTTGCCGACATTGCCAGATACACCTGGTCGCCAAGCCGCCTGGATGTTTGAAACAACTGCCCCATTCCAGCAGCGGCGCGTCTGTCGCCTTCCATTGTGCGCTCTCGTGAGATTGTGCGGCTTTCTCTTGCCAGGCGCAAGTCTTCCGCATATTGAATCAGCGCGAAGATGTATCGGTGCATCATCAGGAGCGTAATTGTGAACACCCGCGGCAGTCCTATCGATTTAAGGGCCGAGAGCAAGACTTGAAACTTAGTCGTGAGCGTTAAGGCAATTACCCACGATACGCAGGCGGCGGCGCGCAGTAGAAACCTTATTGCCACAAGCGCCCCTGGCTCCGTGATAGTTATTGTTTCAGGCAGGCGCCAACCTAACAAGTTCCCCCCATGTCCCAAATGCGCGAGCGCCGGTCCGGGAGTTATGATATTCAGCATAGCGGGCAGGATTATGGCGGCGGATACGGCAACAGGCGGGACGAGCGCCGCAAGCGCCCGGGCAGGACTCACGCGTGATACGGTCATCAAGACGATAGAGGCAGCCAGGGACGCCGCAAGGATAGGCGCGCTTGTTACGGCGCTGGTCGCGATTAACAGTAGAATGATAGAGACAAGCTTGGCTCTGGGGTCGATTCGCTGGAGGAATCCCGGCTTCGAGGCTGATTCTTCGGCGGCAATCTCCCTTTGAAGGGCTTCGAGAAACGCGCCGGTTATTCGACTTGGAAGCTTGCGTTTCCATTTGCCGCGAAGTAGATTGCCTAATAAAAACGCCGCAAGACAGACTGCCGCTATGCCGATGACCGCCGATAGTATATAAGACCCCGACGCGGAAGCCAGATTATTGCTATTTTGACCTTTTAGAGCGTACTCCGGGAAGGGGGATTTCCACATATCCGAAAGCTTCTCAAGTTGGGCGGGAACATATCCGATCAACCTGCGGATTTCCCCGGCGCTCCATTCACCCCATGCGCTTCCGGCGCCAAGTTTCGCGGGTATAATCAAGCCGAGCGGACAGAGTATGATAAGCGCCAGTATTCCGATCCAAAGCTTCTTCAAGCCTGGTAATGTGCTTGTGACGGAGTTTGTTTGTATTCCAAGAAGGCCCGGCTCGACCTTCCGCAGATAGGCGACTACCATACCGGTCGCTATCGCCTCGACGACTCCGAACACCAGCAAGTGCCAGACCATGACCACAGGGACCGCGGTCTGTAAGGGGTAGGGGGCATACAGCGCATGACCGGTGGAATCGTGGGCAATTAGCGGTTGAATCCCCATTTCAAATGCCAGTAAAAGAGCGGCGGTATTTAATCCGATATATCCCGCAATCCCGGCTGCGATGGGGCGGAACCAGCATTCCTCTTTTCGCGTTCCACCAAGAAGTTTATATACTCCGAATCCCACAAACGGCGCCACAAACGCCATATTTAAGCAATTTGCGCCGATGGCGGTCACTCCGCCATCGCCAAACAACACCGCTTGAAGCGCCAGCGCGATAGTCACCGCAATACACGCGGCGGATGGGCCAAGCAAGATTGCCACTAAGACAGCCCCGGTAGCATGGCCTGTGGAGCCGCCGGGCAGAGGTATATTGAACATCATGATTACGAAGACAAAGGCCGCGCTAAGGGCAAGAAGGGGGATTTGTTTTTCGCTCAACGTCTGTTTCAGCCTGGCGGAAACGGCAACCCAGATGAGACCCATGACTCCGTAGGCGGGGGCGTAAGTCTGGGGGCTCAGATAGCCATCCGGTATGTGCATTTCTAGCTGATCCTTCTCCCGGTGGTAGTGCACATAAGCTTGCCGTGTTTAACGCCTCGCGTGGCGATTAACCGTTCGGCGATGCTTCTGATCTCTTTGCTCGAGCCGCGAATCACGACGGTTTCCAGGCAATTGTGCTCATCGAGATGGACGTGAGTGGCGCAGATGATCGCGCGGTGGTTGGAGTGCTGGATGTCGGTCAACGCGTCGCTAAGCTCGTGCGTCCCATGGTCGTAGACTATCGTCACCGTCCCTACAACTTCGCCGGATTGATCTTCCCATTCGCCTTCCACGAGATAGTCTCGGATTATATCGCGTATGGCTTCGGAGCGCGTAGCGTAGCCTTTTTCCCGGATGCGGTTATCGAACGCCTGCAGCAGTTCCGCTTTCATCGAAACTCCGAATCTTTCTATCTTGTCCATAGGACCCTCGGTAGCACGATTTTACATATCGTAGCACGATTGCTTTGCAGCGTCAATAAGGGGAGTCAGCTGTCAGCTGACAGCTGACAGCTTGATCCTTTCGCCAACCAAATGTAGAAAGAGCGTCGAGCTTAATAATCTCGACGCCCTTATTGTCTTTCTTAATTAGATTATACTTACTCGCCCGAACGCTGGTCTTCGTTCGGGCCGGTGGTGGCTCGTCTTATGGCTACCAGAGGTTGCCGGACTCCGTCACAATACGTCGCGGAAGCGCACGACCAAAGAGGTAAATACACATTTGGACTCCAGTCGCCGAAGCTCATGAAGTCCTCCAACCTCTTGAGGAAGCGAGTCCAAAGCCCTTCTCTATTACGGTTAGAACGCTCACCACCGTTTTTTGTCCGCAGTTCCTCGTCGAAAAACGCTCTGAGTTCGCGGTACATCCGTACCCGGGATTCTTCCGACAGGTCCCTTGCGCGGCTTACTTGTTCCTGCCGCAGACGCTTCTCTACTATTCGCGCCGCTCGGGTTGCTATGCTCTGCGGCACGTCTTCCATATCCGGATACATTTTCTTCATCGCGTCTCAGCCCCCGAAGCCTTAATCTACACCGCGGAAAGATCAGTCGCAAGGCTTACCCTCTGCTCCGGGCACAGCGTGACTGGCCTAAGATCGCGGCCTTGCAGCTTCGACTCAAAGTCCAAATGCCTGTCGATGACTTCCGCTAATCGATTTGCCTTTGAAACCAGTTCATCCCAGTTAGGCACAACTTTAAGGGGCAGTTCATCGACGTCGGTTCTCTCTACAACCGTCTCGACCTCGCGGTCGAGTAATCGTTTCGTTTCCTGCATGAGGTTCACCCACTTTCGATAGCGATAGAGTGTTCCAACTTTTGGTTACCCATGCCTGTTTTACTCTAAACGATTTTGGCGGCCAGACTGAGAGGAGTTGGGAGTTGAAGGTTGAGGAAAGCTATCAGCTGACAGCTGATAGCTGACAGCTTCCCAATTTTTGCTATCTTATTTTCGACCCTGCCGGTACATCTGAATCCGGTGTCAAAATCACGGCGCGGCCCTCGATGTCCGCCGCGAGAAGCATTCCCTGCGACTGCACGCCGCGTATGGTCGCAGGCTCCAGATTGGCTAATAATACTATCTTCTTGCCGATTAACACATCCGGCTCGTACCACTGCGCCACACCGGCGACTATGGTCCGCTGCTCATCGCCAAGGCTCACGGTCAGCTTTAGCAGCTTGTCCGCTTTGGGAACCCGCTCAGCCTCGATAACCTCGGCGATGCGAAGCTCCAGCTTTTTGAACTCGTCGTAGGTGATATGTTCTTTTTCCACCGGCGCAGGGTCTTCCTTCCGCGCCTTCTCTTCGATTCTTGGGAATATCGGCTCGGCGGCTTCGACCTTCGTCCCCGGAGCAAGTTTGCCCCACGCTCCGGCGCCGGCCCATGTCTGCTTTTCAAGCGGTTCGGTAATGCCAAGCTGCCGCCACATCTCTTTCGCCGCCTCCGGCATAAACGGCGCGATCATTACGGTGACTATTCGCGCAACTTCCAGCGTCGAATACAAAACCGTCGCCAGTTCCCCGCTCTTGCCTTCTTTGTGCAGCCTCCAAGGCGCCTGGTCTTCTAAATAGCGGTTTCCGGCTCCGACAAGCTGCCAAATGGCCTCCAGCGCGCGGTTGAATTGGAACCGATCAAATGCATCTTCCACTTCACGATGGGTAGACTCCACCAATTCTTTGAGTTCTGAAGCGACCGCCGCCGGTTCGGGAACGATCTGATCTAAATATCGCGCCATCATCGAAAGCGTTCGATTAAGCAAATTTCCCAAATCATTTGCCAGATCGGAGTTGAACCTGCCCTTTAGCGCCGCGATGGAGAAGTCGGCGTCCACGCCAAACGGGGCTTCGCGCATAACGAAGTAACGAATGGCGTCCACAGCTACATCGAGCTTGGCTCCGGACTGTGCGGCCAGATCCGCCGCCAAAGCCGCCGGGGAGATGGCGTTACCTTTGGATTTGGATATCTTCTCGCCCTCAATGGACCAGAATCCATGTCCGAACAGTGCCTTGGGCGGTTCAATGCCCAGCCCCATCAGCATCGCGGGCCAAAGTGTTGAGTGAAACCGCACGAAGATGTCTTTGCCCATCAATTGGATGTCCGCCGGCCATATCTCATTGAATTTCCGCTCATCGGAATTCCACCCGGCGACGGTTATATAATTCAGCAGAGCGTCGAACCAGACGTAGATGACCTTTTCAGGTTCTCCGGGAACAGGGATGCCCCAGCCGCGATTTGCCCGCGTCACGGAAACATCCTGCAATCCCTGTTTTATGAAGCTGACAACTTCGTTCTTTCTGAACTCCGGCTGGAGGAAATCGGGGTTCGCTTCGATGTAGTCGAGCAGTTTATCTTGATAGGCCGAAAGCTTGAAGTAGTAATTCTCCTCTTGCACCCACTGCACGGATCGGCGGCACTCCGGGTTCGGGCATTTGCCGTCGATCAACTCTGACTCACGGAAGAAGGTCTCATCCGGCACGCAATACCAGCCTTCATACACGCCTTTATAGATGTCTCCTTTGTCCCGGAGTATCTCGAACGCCTTTTGCACGACGGCGATGTGCCTCGGCTCAGTAGTTCGGACGAAGTCATCGTATTTAATATGCAGGCTTTTCCATACATCCATAAACGCAGGGGCCAGCTTGTCGACGAACTCCTTGGGAGTCAGACCGGCTTCCTGTGCGGCTTCCGCGACTTTTATGGCGTGTTCATCGGTTCCCGTGGCGAAAAGCACGCCGCGGCCCCGCTGGCGCTGATGGCGGGCAAGCGCGTCCGAGACAATAGTCGTGTACGCATTGCCAATGTGCGGCACGTCGTTTACGTAGTATATCGGTGTGGTAATGTAGTAAACCTTTTCGCCCACTGTCGCAACCTCTCAATAAAATTCGCCGGGCCTTTCGGCTCCGGCTGTAAACGTTGTTTCGGGATTTGAATGTAGCGAAGCGGAATGGAAATCCCGAAACGATAACCGTAATTTTATATGCGGTTTCGGGATTTCCGGGTTGGCCAAGACGTTCACTGCAAATCCATAGGTCTTATTCGCCAACCCTCAAATCCCGAAACAACGACACAACGACAATAGCTATCAGCTGTCAGCTGACAGCTGATAGCTTTTAATGACACGAGCAGGTCGAGCATGCTCCGCTCGCGCAGTTCGAGCAACCGCCGCCGTGTGAGTGCGAACTGCCGTCAGAGCCAATTGATCTCGAAAAGAATGTTGATAGCAGGCGCGAAACCCTCTTGCTTCCACAATAAGGACATTCCTTACCGTCCCATCCTCCTATACTGCACAGCAGCTCAAAAAGGGTGTCGCACTTTTTGCATTTGAATTCATAAATCGGCATCGTCTTTGTCCACCGGCTCCGGTTCCGGCTCTGGAGTCGCGTCGTGTCTTAAAGGATGGCAGCCCTGCTCCGTCATCGGGCAGCCGCATCCATGCTTCCTGCAACAGCCGCTGAGGTCCAACTCTCTCGCCGGAATCGCAAAGGAAACCTGATCTTCCAACTCTACGGTGAGCGTCTCGGAAATCACGTTGATGTCTACTACTTTGCCTTCCCCGCGAGGTGTTTGGACCGTAGCCCCAATTGAGGGGAGCCTCGTTTTGGCGTCCCTATATACTTCATGCTCATATTTAAGGCAGCACATCAGCTTGCCGCAGATGCCGGAGAACTTGGCAGGGTTCAGGAAAAGACTCTGGTCCTTCGCCATCTTCATGGACACCGGCTCGAAGTTATTAAGAAACGTGGCGCAGCAGAGCGCGCGGCCGCAAGTTCCGTAACCGCCGAGGAGTTTCGCTTCGTCCCGGACGCCGATCTGGTGTAGTTGCACTTTGACGTTCAGCACGGTGGCAAGGCCCTTGACCAACTCCCTGAAATCGACGCGGTTCTCCGCCGAGAAGTAGAAAGTAATCTGTGTCCCATCAAACGATCTCTCGGCGTCGATGAGCTTCATTGGGAGATTGTGTTCGGTGACCTTTTGCTGACAAATATCGAACGCTCGCTTTTCGCTTTCCCTGTTATCCGCTTCGCGCTCGAGATCCTGGCCCGTAGCGAGCCTTACGACCCTCTTGAGTGGCGCGACTATCTCATCTTCCGGGACATCGCGAGCTTCGATCATAACCTCACCGAATTCCAGGCCGCGCGAGGTTTCGGCGATGACGAAATCGCCCTCCCGGGGGTCTAACTCCCCCGGATCGAAATAGTAAACCTTTCCTACTCTTCTGAAACTGACTCCGACAACACGCGGCATACATATACCTTTATGGAAAAGCGATGAGGCTGTTCAGCCGACTTTATTGTACCATAGGGGGAGAGTTCCGGCAAGTTCATGATGAGTTGAGGGGTGCACGCCACGTTTATGGTAGACGGCGTAGGGGTTAAGCATTTGCCCTTCACCTCTACTGCCAGTTGGCGTATTA
>JAUSEB010000310.1 GCA_030650495.1 Armatimonadota bacterium
CATCCCCGGATAAAGGTAGAATGATATCTTTTTATCACGAAATCACGAAATTTCAGAAAGCACGAAAGGGATATAGGAAGTGTCTAGTGGCTTGTGATTAGTAGCTAGTATTCACTAGCCACCAATCACTAATCACTAACCACTCTTTCTCTTTTCGTGTTTTCTAACTTTCGTGCTTTCGTGATTAAGAATCCTCCCTTGAATTTGGGATGCACCCCTAATAACTGATAGACGCGCCGAGCATAATCGTGTTTTCTGTCCCTGCGTCTTTGAGCCTGATATATCTTGCGCTCAGAGAAGCCCACGGGCGAATGTCGTAAGCTATGTATGCGTCCAACCGCTTGAAGTCCAGCGCATTTGGAGAACCGCTGTCACGTGGACTGCGATCAAAATACTCCACGATAGCTTGGGTCTTCTTGTTAAGCCAGTGTTCCCCTCTGAGAAAGAGCGCCGTCCCATTGCTGCCGACCGGGTGCCCCATAACCAGGCCTTTCCGCGTGTAAGCCAGGTTTGGTAACGCCTCGTGCATTCGCTCATAGGTTCCAGGATCGACAAACACATACTCCGCTCTTAGCGAGGTAATGCCTGTCTTGAGCGGGTCCGGCAAGTATACTCCAAGTAGATACCCTATCTTGCGGGGGGTATCAAACCTGTCGCCGCCAAAAATATTGGGCATTGCAATATGATCCGCGGCAAATTCGAGATACGCCTGCTCTTTCTTGCGAGTTGTATATGTTACATCCAAAGAGTAAAGTGAGTTGAAAGTCTCATCATCGTCGTTGAATATGATCTCTTGGTACAAATAGTTCGGAAGGATTAGTATAAGCGGATTCGGCTCTTTGCTGGTCTTAGCCGTCTCGTTGACCGCCAAATTCCACTGCGAAGACAGAGTCTTTTCATAACGCCTGCCAACTAGGTAGCGCCGCGCGCCAAAATCGTTGAACGACGCGATAAACTGATCGATCAGGATCTTTCCGATCATTTTACCGAAGCTGATGTCTTTGCGGAAATGAAGCATATCGAACGCGGGAGAGTTGTCGGACAAGATCATCGACCCGCTGTATCCCGGTCCGTATCGCACGTAATTACGTCCGGCCTCGAAGTAGAGTTTAGGCGACATCAGTTTGTACGATCCGGCATCGAGCTTGGAGAATAATCCCGGCTGCTCCCGGAACTCCCTCGCCTCGTTTGTCACCGAACCTGTTAGAAAGCTCCGCCGACCGCTGGGAGCGAGAAGGTTCAACTCATAAGTGGAAAACGAATCTTGCCCATCATTGTCAACCGTGTAGCCTCTGAGCGATCCCGTGAAGACCGGCCGCGCTGTCTTCCTCCGAAACGCTTGTGACCTTATCGAAATCAGCTTCGCTCATCCCGGAGCCAAGCATCTCCGAGCGCAGTTCCAACGCAAGGGCTTTGACTGCTACCTTCTCCGCGAGGCTCAGATCGGAATAGGACTTGGCGGCTATTTCAGAAACCAGTCCCGCCATTTCGACTCGAGTGTAGAGATGGTCGCCCTGGAAATACCGCGCGGGCAGGCCGTCAGCATGGCCGCGAGACGCAAGCAGCGCGAGACTGTTGTAAGTCCAATCGCCTCTTGCTATGCGGTTTACGGATACGTTGCGCTCAGCGGAGTACGAAGCCAAGGAAAAAAAGGCCAGGAGAAAAACGGAAAGGAGAGCATGGCGGATACGCAAAATGGTCACCCCATTAGAAAGCTTACCTGGTAGGATTACCAGCCATGCGTAGTACCAGCTCTCATATTATCGGCAATTAGTCCGCCGGTCTGAAGCGCTTTAGAATCCATTCAGCCGCCTGGGGCAAATCCGCGGCGACATGGTCGGGTTTGGGGTTTAATGAGGATAACTGTTCGGAGGTTGTCTTACCTGACAGAACGAGAATAGCGCCGCATCCGGCGGCGCGCGCCGTTTCCATATCGCTCTTTGAGTCACCGATGAATATGGAACGCGCGAGGTCTATTTTAAGCTCAGCCGCCGCTTTCAACAGCATACCAGGCTTTGGCTTGCGGCACCCGCAGTCATCTTCTTTTAGATGCGGGCAGTAGTAGACACCCGCCACACCGCCGCCAAGGTCGGCAAGCCGGGACAAAAATGAGTGGTTGATCTGTTTCAGCGTCTCAGGCGAGATAAGCCCGCGCCCTACTCCCTGCTGGTTGGAGATAATGACTATGCGAAAGCCCGCCTGACTCAGGCGGGCTACGGCTTCCAAAGCCCCCGGCAGGAACTTGAGCTCCTCCAGCGACTTGACATAGTCTTCACGATTTTTGTTCATGACGCCGTCTCTATCGAGGAAAACAGCGCTCAGTGACCTATTATCTGCTTCAAACACGTGTATACCAGATGATCCAGAACAATGTGGACGTCTTCGATCTGCTGCATATTATTGCTGTGCACGACTATCGACTTCTTGGCAATTTTCGCCAATCGTCCGCCGTCAAACCCGGTCAGGCCATAAGTAATGGCGCCCTTCTTGTTCGCAAGTTCCACAGCCTCTATGACATTTGGGGAATTACCGCTGCCGCTTATCGCGATGACAAGATCGCCCGGATTGACCCATGTGTCAATCTGCCCGACAAATATGCGCGAATAATCGGTGTCGTTGGCCCAAGCGGTTATTACCGGCACGTTGTCAGTAAGCGCCATCGCCTTGAAGCGTTTCGGACCGGCAGCCCCGATGCCTTTCTGCATATCACAGGCAAAGTGTGACGCCGTAGCGGCGCTGCCGCCGTTGCCCAGGAATACCACCTGGCGGTCGTTGTTATACGCTTCGGCGATGGTGTCGACGAAATCCTGGACCTTCTCCTCAGGCAGGCTTTCGATCACCTTCACCAGTTGAGTCAAATACTCTTTTACCGCTCCCATGTCGCCATTCTACCTCACCTATGCTTCGTGGGCTCGTTTTTCGCCCCGAAGCACGAATCAAGACTAAACTATCTTCTCGCGTTCAGGATGATCTTCGTGCCGTCTCGTTCAAGCCGGAATCCGAGTTCTCTCATACCCGGCAGGGCTTCCCTCACGGCTTCCTGCTTGCCCGGAAGACAATAGAGGAGCAAGAATCCCCCTCCACCGGCGCCGGCTACTTTTCCGCCGACAGCGCCGGCTTTGAGCGCGGATTCATACATTTCGTCAATCTGGCCGTTGCTGATGCCTCCAGCAAGGCGCTTCTTGTAATCCCAGCCTTCGTTTAGAATGTGTCCGAGCTTGCTCAGATTCCGCTCTTCAAGGCATTTACGCGTGTCGTACGCCTGCGCCTTCATCTCGCACAAAATCTCTCTGCGCGTATCGATATTCTGCCGCTGCTCGGTCAGAATACCACTGGATTTGCGCGTTGTGCCTGTGAAGAAAAGCATCAGGTTCTCACTCAATTGCCGCCTGCGTTCTTCATCCAACGCAATGCTATGCACGTCGACATCGCCAGTGGGATTAAAGCAAAACATCCTGACGCCGCCGTAGGCGGCAATGTACTGATCTTGTTTCCCTATCGGTTTGCCCAGCACGTTTATCTCTATCTCGCAGGCTTCCCGTGCCAAGACTTCGGCAGGTTGGAAATCCCCCTTATATGCGTATAACGCATTGAGCAGACCGACGGTGACGCTGCTGGACGAGCCAAGCCCTGTGCCTTCTGATGGAACGTCGGCCATTGTGGCGATTTCGATGCCTTTTTCGATACCGACCTTCCGCATAGCCTCGCGCACCAGTTCGTGCTCGATCTCGGCTATCGAATCCACCATCTCCGTCCGGGAGTAGCCGACCCTGATCTTATCATCAAATCGCTCTTTGACGATCACATAGATGTACTTATCTATAGCTGAGGAGACAACGCAGCCTCCGTCTTTACAATAAAACCCTTCGAAGTCGGTGCCGCCGCCCGCGAAACTGATTCTGAGCGGCGTCTGGGTGATGATCATTCGATCCGATCCTCCACTGCATCCGTGTTATTAGGAACGCCTTAACCTCTTGTATTCTATCATGCGCAACCTTGTGGTTCAAGAATATGTAGCTGTCAGCTATCAGCAGTCGGCTTAGGCTTCAAAGAACAAGCCGAAGCATAGGAAAGACCAGCTCTCATCACTCGTTACTCATCACTCATCGCTCATCACTGGCTTTACCTTCCCTCAACCCTCAACTCAATTAACACATCATAGTTATCGGCGTATGGTGTATAATAATCTTAGGGTAGGCGAAGAGCCGCCTCAAATCGGACAAAGCCCTCCAGACAATAATATGTCAGTTCCTATATCTGACCGGACGAACAAAAAAAGACCGGATTTCCCGATAGTCACACTGGCCCTTATCGCCCTCAACGTCGTCGCCTACATCGTGATAGCCCTCGCTCAGCCGGATGATCAGCGCGAGATCTACAGATTGTTCGGCCTCACCGCCAGAGACGCCCAGTTCTTCAACATGTTCACATCGTTGTTTCTCCACAGCGACGCGGTCCACCTTGTGACCAACATGATCTTCCTATGGCTCTTTGGCCGCAGCCTGGAGCGCGTCCTGGGGGCGGTGGAATACCTGATACTGTTTGTCGGCTGCGGGTTATTTGCAGCCGTCACTCACCTTGCGATAGTCTATGCGTTTATGCCTCCCGACGCCGCGACCCAGCCGGCGCTTGGGGCCTCCGGGGCAATCGCCGGGATATTAGGCGTTTACGCGATCCGGTTTTGCCGCAATAAATTCCAGTTCCTGGGATTGGAAGTCCCATCTTCTCTATTGCTCCTCGCCTGGCTTATGCTGCAAGTCTTTCTCGGCATCCTATCGCTCTATATCCCTAATCCAAAACTACAAAACGTGGATTATTGGGCGCACATGGGCGGTTTTATGTTTGGGATAATGGTCGCGCACCTTACAAACCTGGCTTCTGTCGGACGGAAGGAATACCTGGTCACGGACGCTGAAAACAGTTTCATCAGGGGAACGCTTCTGGATGTCGTTCGCAAATACGAGTCTCTGCTCAGATATGACGCAAACGATCCATTTGCAAACGCTGAACTCGGCAGAACGTGGGCCCTTCTCGAGGACCAGGAACAGGCGCTGCCATATTATCACGCTGCCATAAACTTGTATCTGAAGTCGGGAAAAGGAGCGGATGCGGCGCTACGCTATCAAGAGTTGCACAATCTTCTGCCGGATGCGGCGCTGCCTTCGGACACGTTGTACAGGCTTGGCTGCTACTTCGAGGAAGCCGGAAAAGCGTCGGAAGCTCTGAGCGCGTTAAACGAGATATGTTCCTTCCGCGTCGGTGAGGTTCAATGCGAAATGGCTATGCTTAAAGTTGCCCAGATACAGATGAGCCAATTGAATCAACCAATACTGGCAGTATCTACGCTTGAGAAATTTCTGGAATTATATCCAAATAGCGAATGGCGGCGATTCGCGGAGCAGACACTCGAAGCCGCTCACATAATGGTTGAAAGTTGATAGTTGATAGTTACTAGTTGTAGGGGGTTGCTCACAACATGCCTTGCTTGCTAAAAGCTTCCTGGTACGAGATTTCCAAATCGGAGTCTCTACTCAACTCCGACAGGCAAGACGTTACGTAATGAACCCTGAACTATCAACTAACAACTATCAACCAACTACTATGCCACGCCTCGTATCTTGTTTATCAAATCTCCCATACTGTTGTAAACCTGGTCGGGTATCCTTTCCAGAATCCCTATCACATTATCGGGAGCGTTTCTGTCTTTGGCGTACTCGATAAGGTCTTCCTTCGACTTGGGAAAATCAACTCCATGCAGGCTGTCGGTTACGTTCGCGATGGCGTCCATCGCTTTGAACCCCTTAACCATGGCTGTTCCTCCTCACTTGGCATACTCAATATGAGTTTACCAACATGAGGAGGTAAATATGCGCGGCAAGCTGAGGAACTGGCGCGTTCTGGGAGTCGAGCGAGTCAAGGAATAAAAAGCTGTCAGCTGTCAGCTGACAGCTGACAGCTTTTCCCCCACCCATCACCCATTGGCTAAGCATCCTGCGCGTCAAATGCGCCTTTGATGACCTGAACAGACGGGGAAGAACCGGCGGCGAAAACTACTTCGACCACATCGAACCGGCAATCCGTATCATTAAGCTGCTTTTCGGAAAGATACGTCTGCGCCGCCAGGAACAAGTGCGATTGCTTCTTTTTCGCAACGGATTCCGCCGGCGTTCCGTATTCCGCGCTTGCGCGGCCTCTTACCTCGACGAAAACCAGGCAGTCTCCGTCCCAAGCGATGATGTCGATTTCACCATAGCGGCAGCGGAAATTATTCTCCACTTGCCGGTAACCCATCCGCCGCAAGCGCTCAGATGCGATAGACTCGGCTTTTTGCCCTAAAATAGACTTCGCTGTCGGCATTCCCGCTCAACCTCGCTGGCAATAGGCTCAAAACTCCTGCGGTGGATTTCGCATATCCCAAGCTCGGCAATCGCCGTGATGTGTTCAGCCGTGTAATAGCCTTTATGCTTGGCAAACCCATAGCCGGGGTATTTCGCGTCGAATTCGCACATCATACGGTCCCGTGTCACTTTTGCAATGATAGAAGCCGCCGCTATTGAAACGCTGAGTGAATCACCACGAAAAATCCCTTCTTGGGGGATATTAAGAGAACGAATTGGATAGCCATCTACGAGAACATAATCTACTTTGGGTTTTATTAACGCTATGGCGCCCCTCATAGCCGTATAAGTTGCCTGGAGAATGTTGATTTCGTCTATCAGTTTCGAGTCACAGACACCGACTGCCAACCCAACAGCTTCTTTTATGATGCGTTCGAAGGCTTTTTCCCGCTGAAGAGGAGAGAGTTTCTTGGAGTCACGAATACCTGTAATGTCGAAATCATGAGGAAGGATAACGGCGGCGGCTATGACAGGGCCTGCAAGCGGCCCGCGACCGGCTTCATCCACTCCGGCCACTTGAGAATAACCGAGTTCCCTGGCTTTGCGCTCGTAAGACCAGGGATCAAACTCGTCTAATGTACCCATCGGATTCTATTCGGAGGCCAGAAAATGAACATAGCTTTTCCTTCAGCCCGATTGCGGTCGAGTAAACCCCACTTGCGGCTGTCGCTGCTCATGTTGCGGTTGTCGCCCATAACAAAGAGGGACCCATCAGACACCTTGAGCGTCTTTGCCACTTCAGGATAAGGCTGGTCGGGGTCTTCCGCGACGTAACTCTCCTGCATCTTCTTGCCGTTCACATAGACGGCTCCGGGGTGTATGGTGACTTTGGCATCCGGACTCCCCGCGGCGATTGCGATATCCTGCTTTGTGATTTCCTTGTCGTCAACTAACACGCTGTCCGATGTCAGCTTAACACGCAAGTCGAACAGGTTATCACTCCTGCCATAATCAGCCAGCATTGCATGCAAGCTGCCATGATTGAATGATTGATCTCCGATGGTAACGTAGCCGGGAACGAGCTTGACCTTATCACCCGGCAGGCCGATGACGCGCTTTATAAAATCCGCCTCATTCTTATCCGCGGCGATTGGCGATTTGAACACTATGACCTCGCCGCGCTCAGGCTCCCGGAGCCTATAGATGAACTTGTTCACCATGATCCGGTCGCCTTCGAGAAGCGTAGGCCGCATCGAACCGGATGGTATAAAGTAGGCTTGAACTACGAATGGCCTGACAATCAAGAAAACCAGAAAGATGGCAATAGCCAACGATTCGAATATCTCGGCGATGTGTTTGGCCAGCGGCCATTTTATTCTGGCCAGAGCCAAACGCGCCAGCGCCAGGACCACTACCGCTATAACGATAACTTGCCAACTGGGATTCGCGAGCCGATCCATCTATTTGTGGTCCCGCTTCTCCTTGATCCTTGTGGCTTTTCCGACTTTCTCGCGCAGGTAATACAGCTTAGCTCGCCGCACCGCGCCGCGCCGAATGACTTCGATCTTCGATATTCTCGGCGAGTGGACCGGGAATTTGCGCTCGACGCCTACGCCGTTCGATATCTTGCGGACGGTGAACATGCTGCGGTTCATGCCGTTTTTGCAGCTTATGACTATGCCTTCGAAGACCTGAATTCGCTCCTTGCCGCCCTCTACGACTTTGACATGAACGCGCACTGTGTCGCCAGGTCCGAAACCAGGGACCTCTGCCTTCATCTGCTCGCGCTCCAGTTGCTCAATTATCTGCATCGTAATCCTCCTTCAGTTCCGCCAGTATACGCTTATCTTTATCAGTTAGCCGCGCCCGTTGCAGCAAATCCGGCCTTCGCTCCAGCGTTCGCTTCAGCGATTGCCGCCGCCGCCACTTGGCTATCTCCGCGTGATTCCCGGAAAGCAAAACCTCCGGGACAGCCCAACCGCGAAAATCCGCCGGACGCGTGTAGTGCGGATACTCCAGCAATCCATCTTCCGAGAAAGACTCTTCGACCGCCGACTCTTCGGCGCCCAATACGCCCGGAAGAAGCCTCGTAACCGCGTCAAGTATGACCAGCGCGGGAAGCTCCCCGCCGGTCAATATGTAATCCCCTATGGAGATTTCGTCATCTATCAAATGCTCGCGTATTCGCTCGTCAATGCCTTCGTAATGGCCGCAGATTATCATCAGCCAGCCGCGCCCGGCCAAATCCCGGACTATCTCTTGGTTCAGCGGCCTGCCCTGGGGCGTCGTCAGAACCACATGAGGCCGGTTTCCCGGCTCCGAGGCCATAATGCTCTCCGCCGCCTCGAACACGACATCCGGCTTCATCACCATCCCGGCTCCGCCGCCGTACGGATAATCATCCGTGCTGCGGTGTTTATCGTGCGAGAAATCCCTTATATTACACGTCTCAAGCCGCAGAGCGCCTTTCTCACGCGCGCGCTTCACAATACTGAAGTCCGCCGCGGCCTGAATCATTTCGGGAAATATGGTCAGTATTTCGACTCTCATCCCGTCACTCTGTCCAGCCTTCGGGAAGCTCGACTATCATCTTCCGCCCAGCTATGTCCACATCCCGCACAATTTGCTTCAACGCGGGTATGATAGCCACTTCGGTCACGTAAGCGTCGTTCGCGACGCCTTTCAGAACCTCCGTGATCTCACCGAGGTCCCGTCCGCCCACCGTAAACACCCGCAGGCCAATCAAATCGTGTATGTAATACTCGTTCTCCGGCAACTTAATCAACTGCGAGTCGGGAATCACCAAATCGCTTCCGCGCAGTTCTTCCGCGCCGTTCATATCGTTGCAGCCTTGGAATTTGATGAGAGCGGCGCCCTTATGGAATCGCACGCCCTCTATCTTGTATGTTGCCCGTTCGCCGTCTTTCGAGCGCAGCGTAACCTCATCCAGATCGTAAAACCGCTCAGGATGATCCGTCTGGACGAAGACTTTGACTTCCCCTTTGATACCAAACGGCGATACTACCGTGCCGATCACGGCTTCGTTTTCAGGCTCCTGGGTCAATCTCCCCGAATCTCCACGACTTTGCCGTCTTTGACAACGATCTCGGCGCTGCCCATCTTATCCTCAAAACTGTCGCCGGGCTTAACCTCGACCAGGCTCTGCAATTCCCCGCGCTCATACTCAGATTCGATCTCTAGTTTATTTACCTCATCGACTCTCTGAGTGATCTCTTTTTTCAAATCATCGTATCTTTGTTTCTCTGTCTCCAAAGCGCGGCGGACCTGGATGGCCTGGTTCATGTCGGTTTTGGCAAGTTCCGGCACGTAAGCGTCCATCTGGAACTGCAGACGCTGCGCCTGAGCGTTCACCCTCTCCAACGCCGCTTGCATCTCGGTTTCCATCTCTTTCTTGAAATCTTCGGTTACGATGACTTTCAGCTTCACCGGACGCGTTACATGCATTTAATGTTGGCTCCTATTTTGGTGAGAGTTGTCAGTTGACGGTTGGCGGTTGACAGTTGAGGAAAACCTCCCCCTAACCCCCTCCTAAAGGAGGGGGGACTGCTCCCTCCCCATTCTAACTTCTAACTTCTAACTCCTAATCCTACTCCACTATCTCCACGTATACTCTTATCTTCTCTTTCATCGCGGCGGCCTTGGCCACTATGCGAAGCGCGTTGGCTATCTTGCCGCCTTTGCCTATCACTTTACCCATATCGTCATTCGCGACCTTTATCTCATAGGTCACGGAATCAGGAGAGGATATCTCTTTTATCTCAACTTGGTCAGGCTGATCAACAAGCGCCTTGACCAGTATCTCTATCAGGCTTTTCACGCCGGCTTACGCCCCTTTCTAGGCTTTTTTTCACCCTCCTCGGTTGCGGTCTCCGCCTCAGCGGCAGGCTCTTCAACAGCAGGAGCAGGCTCCTCAGCCGGAGCTTCAGCAGCAGGCTCTTCAACCACCGGAGCAGCCTCTTCGACTATCGGGGCGGCTTCTTCAACGACAGGCGCAACTTCTTCAACCACCGGGGCAGCTTCTTCAACTACAGGGGCAGCCTCTTCAACTACAGGCGCAACTTCCCCGACCACCGGGGCTGCTTCCTTCGCTGCGGGAGCAGGAGCCTCAATAGGGGCCGCTGGAGCCGGCGCAGCGGCGGCAGCCGCTGCTGCCTTTACCGCCTTTTTGGACGGTTTCTTGGGCTCCGGCGCAACTTCCTCGGCGGGCCTTTCGGCGAACGCGCCGATTCGCCTCAAAAGAGCGCTAGTGGTATCGGTCGGCTGCGCGCCTCGGCTCAACCAGAGGTTAGCTTTCTCCTGGTCAATCTTGATGATTGGCGGATTGGTGGTCGGATCATAGTAGCCAATCAAGTCAATGAACCTTCCATCTCTCGGCGACCTGCCGTCCGCGACAACGATTCTGTAGAAGGGCTTCTTTTTCGCGCCCATTCTTCTTAGTCTAATTTTAACAGCCAAAATACAACCTCCCGGTTTTAGAAGTTAGAAGTTAGGAGTTAGAAGTTAGAATTCCAACCACAAACCTCAACCTGATTAGAAATTAGAAGTTAGGAGTTAGAAGTTAGAATCTTAACCAATAACTCACTTCCGAATCATAGATTTGTTGCTTCGGTAGCCACCCTGGGTGAGGATTTCCGAATCCTCACCCCAAAACCAGAACGGGATTTTTGTTGCTTCGGTAGCCTGCTGCCGATGCCGGCGCCTAAGGCGCCGCTAATCCCTCGACTCCCTAAAACGGAAACGGCATTCCTTTACGTTTGCCGCCGCGCTGATCCATACCGGAGAACGCCCGAATCATCTTCTTTGCTTCTTCAAATTGCTTCAGCAGGCGGTTGATGTCCTGCGTAGTAGCGCCGCTGCCGTTGGCGATTCTCCTCTTACGGCTGCCGTTCAAAATAGCCGGAGCGCGTCTCTCCTCAGGCGTCATCGATCTGATAATCGCCTCGACCTTGCCAAGCTCACCTTCGTCGATTTGCACGTCCTTGAGCTTGGAGCCCATTCCCGGAATCATACCGAGAAGCTGGTCCAGCGGCCCCATCTTTCTCATTTGCTGAAGCTGGTCCAAATAGTCCTCGAAATCGAACTCGTTCTGCCGCAGCTTCCGCTCGAATTCCTTAGCTTTTTCCTCATCGAGCGCCGATTCGGCTTTCTCGATGAAGCTGAGCACGTCGCCCATACCAAGGATTCTGGACGCCATTCTATCGGGATGGAACGGCTCCAGACCGTCCATCTTCTCACTTGTTCCAACCAGTTTGATCGGCTTGCCCGTCACGGCCTTGACCGACAGCGCGGCGCCGCCTCTTGCGTCACCATCGAGCTTCGTCAGCAGAACGCCGTCGATGTCCAGCGTCTCATTGAACTGCTGGGCGACGTTGACCGCGTCCTGGCCGGTCATCGCGTCGACAACAAGCAAAATCTCGTGCGGCGAAACCGTGGATTTAATCTCCTTTAGCTCCGCCATCAAATCTTCGTCAATGTGCAGCCGGCCCGCCGTGTCCAAAAGCACATAATCGTGCCCGTTCGACTGCGCGAAGCCGATCGAATTCTTACAAACCCCAACGGGATTCTGCCCGCTCAGGCTGAAAACTTTTACACCAAGTTGCCCGCCGAGGGCTTGCAACTGCTCAACAGCGGCTGGGCGCTTCACATCCGCCGCGACCAGCAGAGGATTCTTCCCCTGCTTTCGCAGCATGTGCGCCAGCTTACCCACGGAAGTCGTCTTGCCCGAACCCTGCAATCCGACGAGCATTACCACAGTTGGAGGTCTTGAAGCGACAGCCATCTTGGCCGCCTCGCCGCCCAAAAGCTCCACCAACTGCTCGTTTACAATCTTAATGACTTGCTGAGCAGGTGACAGGCTCTGCATAACTTCCTGGCCGACCGCGCGCGCGCGCAGCTTTGCCACGAAGTCCTTGACCACGCGGAAATTAACGTCCGCTTCAAGAAGCGCCAAGCGGATTTCCCGCAGCGCTTCGTCAACGTCACGCTCGGTTAACGCGCCCCTGCCTCGCAGCCGCTTGAACACCGACTGCAGTTTATCGGTCAAACTCTCAAACATATCAAAATCAGACTGTAGCCTAGCCCTTTATGGGCGTAAATATAACCGTAGCCTAGCCCCTTGTGGGCGTAGCATAACGATAAAATGACGGGGACAAGCCCCTAGGCTACATGGACAAATAATCTCTATATTCAGGAAAATAGGGAACCGAAGGAGCTGTGGCAATGAAGCGCTTGAGGGCCGCGTGGCTGGCACAACATTCCCACAAATCCCTCAGTTCCCTCAGAGTAGTATATAGATTGGGCAGGCAATTGTCAAACTTTTTTGGGAGTGGGGTCAGGGAAGAACGCTGATGTACGCAGATAAACACAGATGGGAAAGAGAGTCGAGCGAGTCAAAGCTGTCAACTGACAGCTGACGGCTTTGACTCCTAACTCCTAACTTCTAACTCCTAACT
>JAUSEB010000205.1 GCA_030650495.1 Armatimonadota bacterium
CTTAATCATCTTCGCCTTGGATTCCTGAAAGCTACAAAACAACAAAAGCCACGGCGGTTTTCTCCCACATTCAAAGGCCGTTCGGTTTCGGGAAAAGGGTTTCCCGAAACAACAAAACAACAAAACAAATGTAGGAGTGTCACATAACCCCACAAAGATTACCACACGTCTAAAAAGCAGATTCCTCGCTTCGCTCGGAATGACAGTCACATTACGTTTTGCTGCTAAACAGAGGTTTTTGGCGAGCAATCGTATAAAGCGCAATTGAAGTATAGCCACAGTTGATGACTCTAACCATGCTGAGGAGGTATCCAACTATGAAACACATACTCTCAATTCTCGTTCTACTTTCCATTATTGCGCCGTCGATATGCGGAGCCGATACGGCATCCGGGCCAAAGTCCGTGCAGTTGACGGTGTACAATCAGAACTTCGCGCTTGTGAAGGACACTCGAAGCGTGACGCTGCGGAAGGGCATGAACAACATCGATGCACAGGACGTTGCGGCAAGGATAGACCCGACGAGCATCCTGTTCAAGTCGCTCACGGCGCCGAACTCGGTTTCCATTCTCGAACAGAACTACCAATATGATCTCATCAGTCCCGATAGTATTTTGAACAAGTCTATCGGCGAGCAGGTGACCTTTACTTGGTATGATGGCGCAGGGAACTTCCATCAAGATATGGGTGAACTGATCAGCACGCCCGCAAATGGAGGCGTAGTCATTCAGAAGGATGACGGCAATATCATATTGCGTCCAACCGGTCAAACCACGCTCAAGAAGATGCCTGAAGGTTTGCACCCCAAGCCTACGTTGAACTGGCTATTGGACAGCGACAGGGCGGGAAGCCAGGACACCGAGATTAGTTATATTACAGATGGAATTGGCTGGAAATGCGACTATGTCGCTTTGGTCAATAAGGACGACTCCGCCCTCGACCTGACCGGTTGGGTGACACTCAACAACAATAGCGGCGCTACATATAAAGACGCGAAACTCACTCTTATGGCCGGTGACGTCAGAAGGCTTCAGCAAGAGGGCGCGTTTGGCGGTCGTACAATGGCTGCTTACGCTATGGATAGTATGGCATCCAAGCCTCAGTTTGAGGAGAAGAGCTTTTTTGAATATCACATGTACTCGATGCAGCGTCCTACCACTATACGCGACAATGAGACAAAACAGCTTTCACTCTTGAACGCGGCCAATGTACCTACTAAGAAAGAGATGATCTACGATGCGCGGGGTGATTGGTTCCGCAATTGGTGGTATCCCACCCGCACTGACTACGATCCGGGCGGCGGTTATGATACGTCCAACTATCATAAGGTAAATGTGGTATTGGAAGTCGTGAACTCGAAAGAGAATCACATGGGGATTCCTCTGCCTAAGGGGAAGATCAGGGTTTATAAGTTAGATGACTCAGGCAGCCAGCAGTTCATCGGTGAAGACAGTATCGACCATACGCCAAAGGACGAGAAAGTGCGTCTATATATCGGCGACGCTTTCGATGTTGTCGGCGACTACAAGCGGACCAATTACGACAAAATTACGGACCGCATCATAGAAGAGAGCTTCGAGGTAAAGATCCGAAACCACAAAGAGACGGCGGTGGAGGTAAAAGTGGTGGACCACGTGTGGTCGGAATGGTCGGTCACTAAGTCCACCCATAAGTTCAATAAGAAAGACGCGCACACGATCGAGTTTCCCGTGCACGTTGCGGCAAATGGAGAGACTGTGATTACCTATACTATTAGGACGAGGTGGTAAGCGGGGATAAGGGGTTAGAAGTTAGAAGTTAGGAGTTAGAAGTTAGGAGTTAGGAGTTAGAAGTTTATGCGCCTGGGTGGCGATTCGGAAATCGCCACCCAGCTACAATTACTACAATCGGACAATTGGGAGGCGGATTTGGAAAATTCACTCACTTGGATTGCTCTGGGAATCGGCGCGGCTGCAGCCGCGCTGGGGATCGCAGTGGGGCGTGGAGGACAAGAACGCCGAGAGGCTGTTCGAGGGGATTTGATTGTAGCGGCGTTGGCAATTGCCGGCGCCGTTTTGCTGTTTCTTTTAACGCTCCAAAAATCGCCACCGTTTGCGCTGGGGCAGAGGCTTGGCTACGGTCTGTTAATAGGCGCGGCTGCCGGTGTGTTGGCGGGAATTTGGACCACTAGGCTCTCCGGCAATACATCCTGGCAATCGGGAGTATCTCTTGCCGGACTCGCGTCATTAGCCCTGGTCGGCGTAGCGGTTGTTCTTCTGATTTTCCCAGATTACCCGCAGCCCGCGCTTGCTGGATATTTGATCGGTTGCCTTCTTACCGCCGTTCTGTTCCGCTTATCCTTGCCTTCAACCGGCAATATGGAGATATGGGCGTTGACTGCCGTGGTGTTGGCTGCGACTACGCTGCTGGCTGTTTTTCGTTTCGGCGCTGCGGCGGAGCGCTTCTGGTGGCGCGCGCCGATGATGGTCCTTGCAGCCGCGATAATGGGCCAGATCGCGGGCGCAGCGTTTAATCGCAGAGAGAGAGGCTTCGCATTGCCCGCCCTCGTATCGCCGGTTGTTACGCTGGCTCTGGTCGCTGTATTCGCTTGGAGGCTGTTCCCTGATTGGTCGCTCTTTTGGGTTGCTCTGACCGGCGTAATTACTTTCGCGCTCTTGGCGTGGCTGTCCGCGTCTGCTCCTTACTCTTCACGAATAGCGGCGGTTATAGTAGTCGCGGTTGTGGCGTTAGGCGCATTGGCGTTCAGGATGATGGGCGGTTTCGGAGTCGGTATTGCGACCCTTGCCGCGTGGCCTATCATATTGCTTGCCATTGTTTCAGCGCCAAGAGAAGAAGAGGAATCGGAGGTCCCCCACCCCGCCCGCGTTCTTACTTATGCCGTGTTTATAGCAATTGGCATTTTGATTTACAGGCTGTTTCTTGAGAGTTACGCTTCCGAGGTCAGAGGTTTTGACTTGCGGCTTCAATACACATTTATTGCCCTTGCGCTAGGAGCCGTCTTCCCATTTGTGTTGATGTCGTTTTACAATATCCAAGCGGATAGAGGTATCGTTTTGCGCGGCGTAGGAGCTGGAGCGCTGGGATTCTTCTCCGCTATCGCTCCGTTGATCGTTCTGGCAATTTGGGGATTTCCACCGGCGCTCGGGTTTCTGGTGGGGACAATCGCGGCGGAGATATTCTTATTGTTCATCTATGCCGGCGCGGTAAAGCCGAGAGAACAGGGATATTTGGAATCAGCTTTGCTCGTTCTTTCCGCTCAAGTCTCGATGCTGGTCTTTGCCGGAATAGTCGGGCCGGTGGCGCAGGAGCCAAGAGCAACCAGGGTCATTATTCTGGCAGTCGCGGCGCTTTTAGGACTCATCTGGGCAGGAGTTTCCGCGATACTCTCTCGCCGCCCAAGGGAGGTATAGAAATTGCGCCGCCCTCAAATACACTGGCAATGGATACCGCTTGTTCTTGCAATCATCTGGACCGCCGGGCTTGTAGCGCTGACAATCGCCAAAGAGACGCCGGTCGCCGGATTATCGGGAAAGATTATAGCCGCCGACACCGGCCGTCCGATAGCCAACGCCACGGTTTATCTTAATGCGTCCGGCCCGGTGGAGCTAAACGGCGATGACACCTATACCGAGGAAACGGATGAAAACGGAAGGTTCGGATTTGCCAATCTTCCAGTCGGCGATTACATTATCAAAGCATCGGGCAAGGTTCACAGGATACGCGGAGTGTCGGTTTCCCTGAAAGAGGGACAGGTCGAAAATCTTAACCTGGAACTATCGCCCGATCGTCCTTACCTCAATCTATATATAAGCCAGCAGATGTTCACGACCAAAGAAAAGCCGGAGGTCACACTAGACGGTTTTACTGAGAGCGATCAAGTTGCCATAACGCTTAATAGAGTTAACATAGATAAGCTTTTCGCCGGCGAAGCTGGTTCCGTGCGTGATATATTGTCCCAGGGTCGAGCAACAACCGGCAAGCTTTTGGAAAATAATTCCGCGCTTGGACCTGGAGAAACAACGCAGGTTGAAATTACAAAACGCGACAGTGAAGGCGTTTACCAGCAGCGGGTAAATCTGGCGCCGCGCAAGCCAGGAATATATATCGTCACCGTAAGCGCGGATGGTCTGACACAGACGGGATGGATTTCCGTAAGCGATATAAGCCTCATCACAAAAGATAGCGGTACAGATTTGCTTGCATACGCCGTCAGACCTGATACCGGCGCGCCGGTCGGCGGTGTCGAGATAAAGGTATTCGCGGAAAAGAAGACGTTAGCCTCTGGGGTCGCGGACGCAAATGGCTTATGGATCGCCAAACTTCCCTCGGCGCCGAAAGACTCCTCGCGCGAGATGTTGATTATCGGAAAGCTTGGCGAGTCCGCGGCTTTCTTGACCGCTTACAGTTATCAGAGTGATACGGGTTCGGTTTCGATATACACTTATACCGACCGTCCTGTTTATCGTCCCGGCCAGACCGTCTACTTCAAGGGAATCGTGCGTAAGTTCGCCAATGACGCATATCATGCGCCGCAATCCGGGCAAGCAACCGTGGAAGTGCGCGACAAGCGAAACACTCTCGTATTTTCCGGCATTCTCCCTCTCAATCGTTTTGGCTCTTTCCATGGGAGTTTCAAATTGTCGCAATACGCTCCGACCGGTGGTTACGATGTGACATATTCGTTTGGCGGACGCAGGGAAGCTGCTTACTTCGTGGTGGCTGAGTACCGGAAACCGGAGTTCACGGTATCGGTCGACACCCTCAAAAAACGATACGTGCGCGGAGATACTGTAAAAGCCAAAATCAAGGCAAATTACTATTTCGGCGCGCCCGTTGCAGGCGCGAAAGTCAGTTATTCCATCTTTAACTCGAACTATTTCTTCTCTCCATTCGAAGATGAATACGATGGATATGAATACGATGATTACGGCGGTTATGGCGAAGTCGTGCGGGAGGGCACTGTGAGGACAGGACCGGACGGGACCGCCGAGATAGAGTTTCCCGCTTACTGGAAACAAGATAAGAACGATTATGACCCGTGGGACCGGCAGTTTACGATCTCAGCTTCGGTGACCGACCCAAGCCGCCGTGAAGCCGCGGGCGAAGGCAGCGTGATCGTAACTCACGGCGAATTCGATTTGAACGTACAGCCTGTCGAATACGTAGCGCAAATCGGCAAGAGCGCCCGGTTCAATCTCATTGCCGTGGATTATGATCGCAAACCGATGTCCGGTGTTGAAATTGACGTGACCGCTAGCAAAGCCACGTGGAAGCGAAACAGGGAGAATTATCACGCCGCCGCCAGCGCGCGAACACGGACCGACAAGACAGGCCGCGCGTTCTTTGCCTTCAAACCAAAATCCGAAGGTTCTTATGTAATACACGCCTCCTGCAGAGACGACAAAGGTAACTTGATAAAGACTTCAACCTGGATATGGGTTCCCGGTAGAGGCGAAATAACCGGTTACAAATATCCTGAGCTTCAGGTCATACTAGACAAAAAGATATACAATCAGGGAGATACTGCGAAGGTCCTCATCAACTCAAGTGAGAAAGGCGCGACCGCGCTTGTTACCATTGAAGGCAGAAGGCTTTTCGAGCATCGGCTGGTGAAGCTGAACAGCAAATCAACGGTTATTGAGATACCGGTGAAGCCGGAATACCGCCCGAACTTCTATGTGTCGGTCTGCTATGTCAAGAACAAGGATTTCGTCAGCCGTGATGCGATGGCGAGAGTTTCGTTAAAGGAAAAGTCGCTCAGGCTCACCGTGACTCCTAATAAAAAACGATATGAGCCGGGCGAAGAGGCTATTTATCGAATCAAAACGACCGACGGCAATGGGCGCCCGGTTATCGCGGAAGTCTCTCTTGGTGTTGTCGACGAAGCTATTTACGCCATTCGGGAAGATGACACGACGCCGATCCTCGACTTCTTCTACCATCGTGTTGAAAATTCCGTCAACACGAGGTTCTCGTTCCCCATGGTCTACCTGAGCAGCGACAAATCGGGCTATACGGGGAAAGTGCGCAAGGAGTTTAAAGACACTGCCTATTGGCGCGCGGACGTTGTGACTGGGCCTGATGGGAAGGCGCAGGCATCTTTCAAATTGCCGGACAATCTCACGACTTGGCGGGCGACTGCAAGAGCATGCACACTCGACACGGCAGTCGGCCAGACAATATCAAAGATAACGGTCACTAAGAACCTGCTTGTGCGGCTGGAAATGCCTCGGTTCCTTGTTCAGAAGGACGAGACTGTCATATCGGCTATCGTGCATAACTATCTGCCAAGGGCGCAGAAGGTCGATGTCAGGCTCAGCGCGCATGGACTTAGAATCCTCGACGATCTTTCCAGAACGATAAATATCGAAAGCCAGGGAATCGAGCGGATTGATTGGCGCGTCCGGGCATTGAGGCCGGGCAAGGTTACTGTGACGGCTTACGCGGTTGCTCCGGCGGCAAGTGACGCAATGCAGTTGGTTTTGCCCATTCGACCGCATGGACAGCGGTTGGTAGAAGCCCGCGCATTGTCGGTATCTGGTGGAGTTATCACCGACAGGATACTGGCGCGAGATGATTCCATATCCGGCGCAAGTGAGATTCGGCTGCGGTTGTCTCCTTCTCTTGCATCAACCATGCTGGGGAGCCTCGACTATTTGGCGCAATATCCGTACGGCTGCACTGAGCAGACTATGAGCGCCTTTTTGCCCGATGTCGTGATTTGGCAGACTCTTAAATCACTTGGAATAGACAAGCCCGATCTCAAACGACAATTGCCGGATATGATAGGAAAAGGACTAAACAGGCTTTACGATTTCCAGAACTCTAACGGCGGATGGGGTTGGACCGCGTATGGCCAGGGCGATTTGTGGATGTCATCGTATGTGGTGTTTGGCCTTCTGACCGCGAAGTCCGCTGGATTTGCCGTCAATCAGGACGTCCTCGATCAAGGCTTGTCGTCAATCGAACAGATGGTTAAGACCAGCAGCGACCAGCAAGCCCAACTTTACGCCATATATGTTCTCTCTCTTGCAGGACGTACGAAGAATGTGGAGCAGAGTGTTGGTCAGGCGCTGCGTCAGAATTATTCATCGCCTGATAATGTTGCGCTCGCGGCCATGATCCTGGCAAATACAGGACGCGGCGAGGAAGCGAAGCGGCAGTTGTCAAGATTATGGCATTTGGCGGCTGTCTCGCGCGGCTATATTCACTGGGAGCGGGGGTATGACCGCCATTCGTATTTCCCGACGGAAACAACAGCATACGCGCTTATGGCAATAGTGAAGATAACGCCGGACGATCCACGGATTCCTCAAGTTGTCCGATGGCTGCTTGAGCAGCGGAAGCTCGACCATTGGTATTCCACTCGCGACACTGCTTTGATTTTATATGCGCTATCGGATTATCTGGCGCATACAAAAGAATTGCAGCCGGAGTTCACCGCGACCATGTCGTTCAATGGCCGAAAACTCGGCGTTTTCAAGTTCGATAAAAACTCTCTCTTCCAGCCTGAAAGGGAGATTATAGTCAAATCAAATCAAATACATAAAGGCTCGAATTTCCTCCATATCGTTATGAACGGCAGGGGGCGGCTCTACTATAACGCCGAATTTGTCCAATACATCGGGCGT
>JAUSEB010000311.1 GCA_030650495.1 Armatimonadota bacterium
CTTCGGCTTGTTCTTGGGAGTGTTCAAAAACCGTCATTCCGAGGAGGAACGACGAGGAATCTGCTTTTCAGAGACCATACATTGTGCTTAAAAGCAGATTTCTCGCTTCGCTCGAAATGACGTGTCGCGCCGTCCGTCGGCTTTTTGAACATTCCCTCTTTGAAGCCTAAGGCAACATTACCACTATAGGCTTAGGCTTTGAACTACAAGCCTAAGCATTTGACAGCTTCATAATCCGTGGTTACTTGCCGACTTTCAGCCGGGCAAATCGCAGCTTGCCCGCTCGCAGTATTTGACCGTCGCTGATCTGCAACTCAGCGTTCATGTCATCAATTCGCTCGCCGTCGAGCGTCACGCCACCCTGCTCCACCAACCGTCTGGCCTCGCCGTTTGACTTGGCCATGCACGTCGCAGTCAACAGGCGAACGATCCATATTTTCCCATCACGGAACTGATCGCCTGGGATTATCGCTTCCGGTATCTCAGTCGGCGTTTCCCGCTGGCTGAACACCCGCTCGAACTCCTCCTGCGCGGCCCTGGCTGCTTCTTCCGAATGATATATCTTAGTTATCTCGAATGCCAGGCGTTTCTTTGCTTCCATAGGATGAACCGTTCCGGCTGAGATACCCTGTTCTATTTGACGTACCTCGTCCATAGGCACATTGGTCGCCAGTTCGTAGTACATCGGCATAACGTCGTCAGGTATGGACATGGCCTTGCCGAACATGTCTTTGGGCGCTTCGGTGATACCAATGTAATTTCCAAGCGATTTCGACATCTTCTGAACGCCGTCCAAGCCCGGCAGAAGCGGCATGAACAAACCCACCTGCGGCTCCTGGCCGTGGTTTTCCTGCAAATCCCTGCCCATGAGGATATTGAACCGCTGGTCGGTCCCGCCGATCTCTATATCCGCTTTGATTTCCACTGAATCCAACGCCTGCGCTATCGGGTAAAGCAATTCATGCAGGCCAATCGGACGCTCCTCCGAAAGTCTCTTTTGGAAATCATCCCTTTCGAGAATACGCGCAACTGTAACCTTGGATGTTTCTTTTACGACATCACCAAAAGTCATTTTGCCGAGCCAGTCACCGTTAAAAGTCAGAGTCGTCTTGGAACGGTCGAGGATTTGCCAGAACTGAGAGGTAAATGTTTCCGCGTTGGCTCTTATTTGTTCGGCATTCAGCATTGGCCGGGTTTCGGATTTGCCGGAAGGATCGCCGATGCTGGCCGTGAAGTCCCCAACGATCAATATGACTTCATGCCCCAAATCCTGAAACTGCCGCATCTTTCTAAGAACAACGGCAAAGCCCAGATGGATGTCCGGCGCGGTGGGGTCGATGCCCAATTTGACCCGCAGCGGACGGTTCTCCTTCTGTGATTTGACGAACTTTTGCTTCAGTTCCTCTTCAGGCGCTATATCCGCGGCGCCGCGCTTTATCAACTCAAGCTGCTTTTCTATGTTAATCTGCAACTCTGTATCCACCTTAATGAATGGTTAGTGGCTAGTGAAATACTAGCCACTAACCACCAGCCACTATTCACATCCATTTGCCCATCCTAGCACGGGCGCGCGAGCAGTGTCAAACTTCTTGCAAGGCTTTGCCGTACATGTTATAATGCTCCGTCAAGCTAATTGCTGGACTCTTTAATCAGATAAGGTTAGGATGTCCGGGCCGCTCGGCCATTGGACGTCCTTCCTTCCCGCTCCAGATAAACTGGAGCCGACTAAGCCCGAGGGGAGGTGAGTTGCGATCAGAGATTACGAAGCGGTATATATTGTCGATCCTTCGCTCGACGACGAGCAATTGCAGCCGATCATAGACAAATATCGGCAAATCGTCGTTGACAACGGCGGTGAGGTCGTCGTCGTAAACAAGTGGGACAAGCGCAGGCTGGCGTATGAGGTCAAGGGACGCAACGAAGGCATCTATATAGTGATGAACTTCAAAAGCGAGCCGGCGGCTTCCGCGGAACTCGAAAGAGTTATGAAGATCAGCGAAGATGTGCTCAGGCACATTATCGTTCGAGACGAAATCCCGCCACAGCCGCAGTCGGCGCCCGCGCAGGCAGTAGAGCATAAGGCTGAAGTTGAAACTAAAGCTGAAGCCGAGGTTGAGACTGAAGCTGAAATTGAGACTAAGGTTGAGGCTGTAGTTGAAACTGTGGCTGAGGTTGAAACCAAAGCTGAAACTGAGGTTGAGGCTAAAGTCGAAGCCTAAGCAGCGCCTGAAGTGGAAGCCTAAACAGTTTGACGCGGCTTGGATTGCAACTTGGAAACCGGACAACGAGCGTACAGTTTGATTGTTATCGCAAATGCTCCTCATTTGATCCGCGACTGAGTTTTTCCACAGCACGATAATCAAACCGAACTGGTCCGATCGGATTCATACTGATCGGCTAAGGAGGAATTGGCTTATGATGAACGTAGTGGTGTTGATTGGTAGGTTAACGAGAGACCCGGAGCTAAAATATACGACCAGCGGCGTTGCCGTTGCTACTTTTACAATAGCTATTGACAGGCCGCTCAACTCTCAGGGTGTAAAAGAAGCCGACTTCATAAACATAGTCACCTGGCGGAAAACCGCGGAGTTTGCGGCTAATTATATTACCAAAGGACGGCTTGTCGCCGTCGAGGGCCGTCTGCAAATTCGGTCTTGGGTTGCGCAGGACGGCAGCAAGAAATGGATGACAGAGGTAGTGGCAAACCAGTTGAGACTCCTAGAGTGGCCAAAGGATCGACCTGCCGGCACAGAGGCCGGCGCGCCATCTGACGAAGCCGCGCCGCCTGCCGCTGACGTTGCGGCTCCGCCGGAGGACTTCGATCCATTCGCCGATGAGTAACCGTCGCGATTCCGATAAAACCGGGGCCGCCAATTTGTACGGAGGACTGTAAATGCAGAAGAGAGTAAACAAATTCAGGAGGGTCAGGCGAAAAGTCTGCACCTTCTGCGTGGATAAAGTTACACATATAGATTATAAGAATGCTATGAGGCTGCGCAGGTATGTTTCGGACCGGGGCAAGATACTTACGCGACGGACGACGGGCACCTGCGCTTCTCACCAGAGGATACTTACGCATGCCATAAAGCGCGCCAGAGAAATCGCGCTGCTGCCGTTCACGGCTGAGTGATAATGGGGGATAGGGATAGAAGTTAGCAGTTAGGAGTTAGGAGTTAGAATAAGACCCCACCCCAGCCCTCCCCTAAAGGGGAGGGAGTTGGCCGTTGTTTCGGGATTTGAATGGAGCGCAGCGGAATGGAAATCCCGAAACAAGCCGCGTAAAGGAGGGGGGTTAGGGGGAGGTTTCCCCTTCTCTAAACCCTCAGCTCTAAACTCTCAACTAGGTTTAAAACATCCACTGCCCAGGAGACTAGATGCTTTATCTCACAATAGCGATCATCTTCGGTGCGCTTATTTTTGACTACATCAATGGTTTCCATGATGCGGCGAACTCCCTTGCAACAGTAGTCGCTACGAAGGTCCTCAGCCCGAAATGGGCCGTTGCCTGGGCCGCTTTTTGGAATTTCGT
>JAUSEB010000223.1 GCA_030650495.1 Armatimonadota bacterium
GGACGGCACGACACGTCATTTCGAGCGAAGCGAGAAATCTGCTTTTAAGCACGATTCAGAGTCTCCGAAAAGCAGATTCCTCGTCGTTCCTCCTCGGAATGACGGTTTTTGAACACGCCCAAGAACAAGCCGAAGGATAGAGCTTTCGTGCTTTCAGAATTTCGTGTTTTCGTGATTAAGTTGTTTTAGTTGATTCGGAGGTCCAATTGACCATGAATTCATGGATACTTACGGCGATAACCTTTACCCCGCTGGCGGGGGCGCTGGCGATAATGTTCATCCCGCGCGAAAAGGCGGCGATAATAAAATGGACGGCGCTGCTCTTCAGCATTCCGCCGCTGGTTTTGTCCATCATCCTGTGGTTTGGCTACAACTGGAAAACCGGCGGAATGCAGTATGGGGTAAATCTTCCGTGGATTCGCGATATTGGCGTCAGCTATCGAATGGGTGTAGATGGACTCAGCATCCCGATGATCTTTCTGACGGCGCTGTTGACGACGCTTTGCATAATATATTCGTGGATAATCAACGAGCGGCCAAAAGAGTATTTCTGGCTATTCTTAGTCCTCGCAACGGGGATGTTCGGCGTGTTCACCTCGCTCGACTACTTCCTGTTTTACGTTTTCTGGGAGATCGGCCTGATACCGATGTTTTTCCTGATCGGCATTTGGGGCGGACCGAGGCGAGAATACGCGTCAATAAAGTTCGTTCTGTATACCCTCGTCGGCAGCGTGGCGATGTTGATGGCGATTCTGGCGATGTATTTCAACGTCGTTGATCCCGCCACCGGCAGGCACACCTTCGATATGATGGTGATCGCCGATCAGAAGCCATTTGCCAACCTGCCACAAATACAGGCATTTGTGTTCTGGGCGTTGTTCTTAGGATTCGCGATCAAAGTCCCAATATGGCCGTTCCATACCTGGCTTCCCGACGCTCACGTTGAAGCGCCGACAGCGGGAAGCGTAATACTAGCCGGTGTACTATTGAAAATGGGCGCCTACGGGTTCTTGAGAGTTATACTCCCAACCCTTCCCGGCGCGGCGACTGCCTTCTGGATTCCAATCGCCATACTCGCACTTATCAGCATAATCTACGGCGCTCTCGTCGCCATGGCGCAGACCGATTTGAAGAAGCTGATCGCCTATTCCAGCGTCAACCACCTGGGCTACGTGATGCTTGGAATTGCGGCGGCAGTCAGTCCGATTGCCGCGATGTCCGCCGATGATAGAGCGATTGCCCTGAACGGCGCGATGCTGCAAATGTTCAGCCACGGGGTCATAACAGGCGCCTTGTTCCTTCTTGTCGGCGTGGTATACGAACGCGCTCATACGAGGAATCTAAATGAGTTTGGCGGACTCTGGGCCAGAGTTCCGATCTTCGGCAGCCTGTTCATTGTGGCCTGTCTAGCTTCATTGGGCTTGCCGGGTATGAGCGGTTTCATCAGCGAAGTAATGGTTTTTATCGGCGCGTTCAAAGCTAATTGGGCTTATGCTGCGCTGGGAACAATCGGTATCGTCGTGACCGCCGCGTATCTCCTTTGGACCGTCCAGCGCATCCTGCTCGGCCCGCTCAATCCCAAATATGAAAAGCTGACTGATACCGATGGTAGAGAAATCCTGTCTCTGGCGCCGCTTATGGCATTGATGATACTGTTCGGCATTTATCCCGGCCCGATTTTGAATATAATCAACAGCGCTTCCGTGCAAATCGTGACGCTGTTTACACGTGTTGGTGGCTAGAATCTTATGAATGAGATCGGCAATCTGATACCTGACTTCCGTTATCTGGCTCCGCATTTGCTCCTTTTGGCCCTGGGGCTGGTGGTGTTGGTCGTTGGGCTGTACACCGACCGCGCGCCAAAGAGCCGCCTTGAGCACTGGCTGCCGCCTGACTATTTGGCAATTGCCGGCCTGGTCGGCGCGCTAGCCTGGGCATCAAGCCTGTTGGTGAGGGCAGTACAATCTGGAGAAGGAATAACGCTCTTCCCATTAGACCCGGCTGATCCGTTCTCACCGTCACTTTTGGCTATTGACCTATTCGGACTGTTCTTCTCGGTGGTGGCAATCGCCGGAACGGTCTTAGTCGGCCTGCTGTCCATAGACTATTTCCGCAAACGCAGGTTCAATCGGGGCGAATACTACACGCTGCTGATCTTCGCGACCCTCGCCATTACGCTGGTCGCCGCGTCGACCGATTTCATAACCATATACTTGTCGATGGAGTTCCTGAGTCTGTGCTCCTACGTGCTGGCGGCGTATCTCAAGTCGGATAAGAAATCTAGCGAAGCCGGTCTAAAGTATTTCCTGTTCGGCGCGGTGGCGTCGGCGGTGATGCTCTACGGCATGTCCATGCTCTACGGCATAACCGGCTCCACGAATTTAGCCGAAATCCCGCGCGGACTCAGCCTCGCGTCAAGCCAGCTTGCGGGCGCGGCATGGCTTGGGATGATATTCGTCCTTGCCGGACTGGGATTCAAAATCGCTCTTGTCCCATTCCATCTTTGGGCGCCGGACACTTACGAAGGCGCTCCGACCCCGATCACCGCGTTCCTATCTGTCGGCTCCAAAGCCGCCGGACTTGCGGTGGTTATCCGCTTCCTCACAAATGGAATTCCGCTTCCCATCGGTGGAATGCCGGGAGTTGACTGGTTCTCCGTTCTGACCATCATCGCGGCGATCACGATGACCCTCGGCAATTTAGTCGCCATCTCGCAGCGCAACATCAAGAGAATGCTTGCCTACTCCAGCATCGCGCAGGTGGGCTATATGATGATTGGCCTGCTTGCCGCCGCGAACCCCGATTTCAATATGGGACTGCCGGGACTGCTGATCTACGTCTTCGGCTATATGTTTATGAATCTCGGCGCGTTCGCCGTAGTAATAGGGCTGTCCGGCAAGACGGATTCGGATGATATTTCATCCTACGCCGGTCTGATGGCGCGTTCGCCTTTATACGCGGTCGCGCTGACCTTCTTCCTCTTATCCCTTGCGGGAATACCGCCGACCATCGGATTTGTCGGCAAATTCTACGTCTTTGGCGCTGGCATACAGTTCGGGCAAAAGCTCTGGCCGCTGGTGGGCCTCGGCCTTGCGAACAGCGTGATCTCCGTATTCTACTATTTCAACGTCGTCCGGCAGATGTTCTTCATACCACCAACCTCGGATGAGAAGATCAAGCCGTCATGGGCCATCGCAGCCGTGCTTCTAGTGACGCTCGTCGGCACACTGGCGCTGGGAATTTACCCGCAGCCGCTTATCGACCTCGCCCGGTTCGCGTCAATTCCAATGCCATAAAGTAGTTAGCGTTTGTGCGAATTATGAAAACAGAACAGAGCATCTTAAGAGACAAGCCTCATTGGAAACGTGCTGATTATATGATCAGGTTTCTTACATTATACGGCTTCGTTGGTTGGATTGCGGCATTTCTTGTTGGCATTGGAGTATTGAATATCCCAAACAATGTAGAGTTGGCTCTTGCAGATGTGCAATCGATAGTTGCGGATAGCCACGGACATATCTATTGCGATTCGGCAATGTACGGTAGGATTCAAGTTTACGATGCGTCTGGTAAATTTTTGTGGGCTTGGGATTATCCATATAAACACTCATCCATTACGATTGATAAAAAAGACCGTCTTCATGTGTTTTCCGGCAAAGAGTTTGTTCTTTCGCAAGATGGCAGGTTGCTGAAAGAAAGACCATCAATAAAGGAATATGATTATTCATCTGATTATTCGAGCTATCGCGATATGAGGGGGAATGTGTACAAATTACATACACCTACGCTTTATCCAAGAGTGATTAAAACCGATCCCAGTGGTCGTGAGAAAACGGTTGTGAGCGTGCCCTTCTATCTTTGGCTTACAGGACCGATTTTTGCCTTTCTATGCTTAATCATTGCGTGTATGTATGGCTATGTGATTAGTGTTATTAGAAGGCGAGCAGGCCAGGATATTAGAAATTGGCCTTGGCAGAAATAAGTAGGTAGACGGCAAAACAGAGTCGCATGAGCCACGGTGTTTCGGCATTTCAAATGCCGAAACCAACCCAACCTCCGCTTCCCCGAGTAGCCGCAGGCGTATCGAGGGGCGGCACAAACCTATAGCAGACATCCAACAGAATTACAAAGAAGCTATATAAGTCGTCACGCTCAACCCCGGCAGTGTATCCACTATAGCTCCATCTTTAATCTGAATCTCAGGCAGTTTCGCACGGCTTTCATTCGGGGAAGTCCGTATGCGTTTGACCTTGCCGCCGATTTTCGAAATGCCGTCCAGCTTTACGTTAAGCTCAGCCGGGCCTTCGTTATTGTTCACCACTACTACCGTCAGCGTCTTATTGCCCGAATGGCGGAAAGCCACCGCCTTGATGAGCTTGTCATTCACGTCAACGCCAAGCTGCTTTGCGCCGGGGCGGATGTATCTTGTGAAATGGCTTATCCAAATTCCGAACGGGTTGATCTCAGCGCCGATGTATTTCTTGTCCTTGAACCTCATGAAGATCGGCGTTTCTTCATTTCCTGGCGCGCCTCTTTCGGTGAAGTATGGGAGCATGAAGTCGAACGTGTTGACCTTGCCGTAGTTGGTCTCGTCGCAAATATGATTAGCTCTTGCGCGTCCGGTGTCGAAATAGGTGATCCCATTATCCCCATAGGAGCACTGTTCGCTCAGCCAAACCGACTTCTTGTATTTGACCGCGCTATCATAGAAGCTGACCGGCTCGCTAACCAAAAGCTTACCATTGCCGACTTTCTTCAGCATCGGTTTGACTTGTTCGAGCACGAAATCGCCTCTATAGCGGTGATAAGAGACAGCCCCGATGTACTTGCGCGCCTCTTTATCGGCAAGAACATATTCGATTGCCGCCGCGCTTGCCTGCGGCGTCACATCATCGCAGATAACGATTTTGGTCTTGAGCTTGTTCTCGGCAAATCTCCGACCGCAGGCCAGAACCAGGGCAAGGGTCGTTTCCTTCTTTATCTTTGCCGTGTTGGAAGGCTCATTGAACAGGGACCATGCCGGAATCTCATAATGATAGACCTGCTTAGCATGAAGAACAGCAGCCAGGGCGTGTTCCGCGTATTCATCAACCATCGCGGGATTGAACTTAGCGTCCGGCCCCCATGCCCACTTCGGGGAATCCGGCTTGATGGTCATCCACTTTTCCCATTGGTGCGGGCCGGGGTAAAGGACAAAAGGCTCTTTGGCGTTTCGATATTTGCCGCCGATAGTCAGGTGGTCGTCGCAGAACGGGTCCAAAGAGTTGACGGGGCGTGTTCCGCGTCCGTTCCAGACAAATCCATCCGGGTTCAATTTACGAGGGTCGTCGTTGTCGTTTTCCGGCTCATATCCCATCGGGCAGATGCGAATCCGGGTCATTCCAAGCTCCTCATAAAAGAGCTTCATAACCTCGTGTCTACCGGATATGGGTATTTCACCGGGATAATCCGCTTCCGCTTCAACAGGGATCGCGTCAAAACTGAACGCGTCGGACGTACCCCAGCCTTCCCATTTCTGTCCCG
>JAUSEB010000232.1 GCA_030650495.1 Armatimonadota bacterium
AGATGACAGCTTTCTCTCGACCCTCGCCCCTCGACCCTCGACCCTCAACCCTCAACCTTCAACCAACTACCAACCATCGACTAATTCGGTTTGGGGCCATACCAACCCAGGAGCGCGCGGACATTCATTGCGGCCAGATAATTTTCGAGAGGCATGCCTATGAATGGCGTATTGCTTGTGCAGAAAAAATATCCTCCACCGGGCATTCCATCACGCAAGGACCTTTCAGCGTCAACAATTGTATCTGCAATGGTTCCGGCCTGCAGGTAGTCGCAGCGCACATTACCGCACAGGGCTATTTTGTTCCCCACGAGTCGCTTTACTTCCTTGAGATCGACTCCGGCTTGCGGATCGATGGAATGCAGCGCATGCGCGCCAGACTCGACAAGCTGGTCGAGAATAGGCATTATGTTTCCATCGGTGTGTTTGACCGTGTAAAGGCCCAACTTTCTCATCTCGGCCACCTGCCTGGTCAGGTATGGCGTCACAAATTCGCGAAACATACTTGGAGATAAGAACGGGCCTGTGTTGAAGCAGTAGTCCGCGCACATCAGCGCCACGTTGATACCGGCGTCAGCCATCCGCGCGGCTCGTTCGATCGCATGGTCCACATTACTTTCCAGTTCGGCCTTCAGCGCGTCCGGATCATCAGCGATGCGCATTGTTAGAGGAACCATGCTCTGCCCCGATGGGATCGACATGGTGCCGTCAATCAGCCCAGCTATGAGATATTTGTCCCCAACAATCCGGCGGATTCCGCGCACTGTTTCCAGAATGTCGTCAGGATTGGAAGGACCGAAACTCACGGAAATGATTGAGAAGTCGAGCCGCTCCGCTTCCTCGACATGAAGCTCGGCTTCCTGGGTCAAAAGGCGATCCTTTTCAGACGGGGTGGCTTTATCCAGATCAGGTTGTTTTATATGCCTCTTGCCGAGAAGCTCCTCGGAAAGCTGGAACTGCAACTCGAAAGTTGGAACTATGTCATCGGGTTGTCTAAGCTCAAATGCCGCTATCGCCCTGTCTTTTGGTGTCAATGGTTTCTCCTAAATGGTTGAATGCTGAGGGTTGTCAGTTGTCGGTTGACGGTTGACGTTTCCTTCGACTCATCTCGACTCTCTCAACTCTCATTATCATCTACGCTCTTCTCAATAATTCTTTCGGCCTGCACGTTGCCGAATCCTGCGCCAGGGAGATTACGGCAAAATGGCCGCTCGGTTTTCTGAGCGGCCATGCGTTTTAGTGGATATTGCGGAGTCGATTGCCCGCGGGAGAGCTAGGCGCCTCCAGCCAGGCGGACGCTTTCGGCGGCGGCTTCATTCTCAGCCTTTATCCTTTCCCACACTTCCTTGCGATATACGGGTATGGCTCCGGGCGCGTCTATTCCCAGTCGCACGACATCCCCGCGAACCTCAACAACGGTTATCTCTATGTTATCTCCAACAAATATAGATTGCCCATGCTTCCTTGCCAGTACAAGCATGTATTTCCCCTTTCACTAAGCCGCCTTCAAACTGAGTTCGGCTGCGTCTTCCGCGCCGACCCCAGGCGTTATATGCTTGGTTGTATATCCCTTATCTTGCGCGACAACCTGAAGGGCCATATTGGAAACTAAGTTAACGACTATTGGTCCCAATAGATTTGTCGTAGTCTCGCCGTCGTCCCGTGGCAGAGTCAAGGTTGTCAATATGCGAGCGTCCTCCGACTGCGTCAATGCAATGGAAGGCAAACCCGCATCCCAATGCTCATACATGTATATCGGTAGATGCAGGCATTATTTCCAGTGTGGGTCATAAGAAATTGCTCATTCTAAGGCCATCTCTTATCACGAAAGCACGAAATTCTGAAAACACGAAAAGGTTTAGAAAAGAACGCAGATAAACGCTGATTGCGCAGATAAACGCAGATGGAAAAGCTGTCAGCTGTCAGCTGACAGCTGACAGCTTAAACAAAATAACAACTATCAACCAATAACTATTCCCTTATCTGTGTCCATCTGTGTTAATCTGTGGTTAAATACTCTTCCCTTTTCGTGCTTTCTAAAATTTCGTGGTTTCGTGTTTAAGAATTGCAGTATCAGAGTTTCACCAATGCATGAAAAAAGAGCGGACGCCAAACGCGTCCGCTCATATCCGGCCTTATTTACAACATGTATGAAACAGGTCAGCGACCCAGTATCTCACGAACCTCGAACTTGTAACCAACGCCCCAGATCGTGGTGATGCGGCAAGAAGCGCCGTTGGCCTCGATCTTGCGGCGCAGCCTCTTGATGTGCTGGTCAACCGTGCGCTCATCGCCATAGAATTCCTGATAGGCCCAAACGTGCTCCAGCAGTTGCTCGCGGGTGAACACGCGATTACGGTTCGACGACAGGTACCAGAGCAAGTCGAACTCTTTCGGCGTCAAGTCCACGCGCGTATCCCCCACAATGACTTCGCGGGAAATCCTGCTGATCGAGAGTCCGGGCATCTTCAGCACTTGCTGTTCATCAGGATTGGGCACGTAAGCCGCCCGCCGCAGCACTGCTTTCACCCTCGCCAGCAGCTCTCGGGGTGAGAACGGTTTTGTAACGTAATCGTCGGCGCCGATTTCCAGGCCGAGGACACGATCTACCTCATCTACTCTTGCTGTCAGCATAATCAGCGGAATGTTACTGGTCTTGCGAATTTCCTTGCAGACATCAACGCCATCGATGCCCGGCAACATCAGGTCGAGTATCACGATGTCGGGCCGCTGCTCCCTCATCTTCTCCAAACCTTCATTCCCGCCCGCGGCGCAAGCCACATCATATCCGGCTTTCCCAAAATACAGGGAGATAAGTTCGCATACGTTCTCTTCATCGTCAATGATCAGCACTTTTTGCTTTGACATTTCCAAATTACGCCTCCTATTTACCCGCCACCGGCGAGTGCGTTGTATACTACACTTAGGTGAACTTTAGGGTAAGCTCAACAAGAGAACTATACGGCCTTTTGTACTTGTTGTCAATAGTCCAACCAAAACAACAAATTTGAACGGCTTTCAGTCCAACATATTTAGTGCAATTTGGGCTTATAGTTATATTTATGCGGGAGGGTGGCAGCACTGAACATCATATTGGATACCACCCGCACAGTTCACGTTGAAACTGCCCGATTTTTCAAGTCCCTCAGCTCATCCAATCTCCTGCTTATAAGCAACTCGTGTTTGTTTTCAACAGCCCATAATAGTCGCCGGAGGGTGTGCCATTCGTGGTAAAAATGCACTCGGTCTAAAATACAACTTCGTACCGCCTCGCTGTGACAATCCAGGAGCTGGTTTGTGAATTCGGGACCATAATCATCATAGATGTACATCAAGTCCTGAGCCGGGTCGCCAATGGCGACATCAGTAAAATCAATAATTCCTGTGACAGCGCCTATCTCGCTATCGAAAAGTATATGCCACTGAGATAGGTCATCATGGAGAAGAGCCGGTTGAAATTCCAGTTTGCCGCACCGCAGATGCTGCTGTATGATCTGTCTGCAATAGTCCTGCATTTCAGAATCCATTATTGTAAAGGCCCGGCGCTCAGCGCGTTCGAGGTCAGAGCTAAACAAGCTGGGATAGTCGTAATCAGAAATGCCGAGCTGCCGCGCCGTGTCGAGGTCAAATGAATGCAATCCCCAAGTAAACTCGGCCAATTCATGAGCTATGCGTCCGCGCTCGTCAATCGATAGGCGCGAAAACCGCTCTTTAGTTAGCTCATTACCTGGAACTCTGCGGTAGCCAACGAAAGCCAACCCAGTAAGAGGACTGCATCCCTGGAGCTCGATGTTTGGTATTCGTAAGTTGAGTTGTGGCGCCAGCCTGGGAAGAAGCAAGGCTTCGCGCTCCAGCCTCTTTGATGCATCCTCATCCTTGGCGAGACGGAATACCCACTCGTTGTTGACGCAGTAGGCAACACAGAAGTCACCCTCCCCCAAGAACGCAATGCTCTCGACAGGAAAACCCAAGATATTATCACTGATGATTCGCTCGATTGCCGTCATATCCATATAGGTAGACCTCGAAGACACTACTGGCCTTGGTAGACATAATAGTCCAGAATTTTGCGGAACCCTACTTTCTCAGCTACTCGAATTGATGGAATGTTGTCAGCCCAGGAGTCCCAGTGCGCATCCATGTTGCTTGACAGGCAGTGTTCGGCGAACGCGCTGGCCGTGAGTGTGGCAAGGCTCTGGCGTTGGTATTCCCGCACTGTTTCTATCCCGATCCCCAGTTGGCCTCGGCTGATATACTCTGCCGTACACCAACAGGCAATACTGTTTTCGACCCGAATTGCGCAGAAACCGAAAGCCTTCTCAAGGAACGCATCAAGTGAGTGCCACATACACAGGATTTCCTCCTTCAGGCCATCAAGGTTTGCTATCTCTTCATTTTCCAGCAGTTGCCGATCAATGCGCTCGACGGAGAAGCCTTGCGTAATATTGCCGCGCCAGTCTGGAATCGCGAGCCGATCCAGCTTATAAAGGCAGCGCTGTCGCTTCTTGAAAGGCCGTCCAGCAAAGACATCAGACAGTTTACTGCCCCAGGCATCGGAAGCGCAGTAAGCAACCAAGTAAGGGCTCGTGGGATGCTCGGCGATAACTCGCCCTAACTCTGTATTGAATGCTTTGTTGTCATCGCGCCCCACCATGTAGTACCTTGGTCCCCTGTCCCACAAGCATGCAGTCCGCGGACACGACGAATCATCTACCCAGACATCCCCGTTGCTGTTTCCAGCTATGACGGCGTCAACCACGAATCCCAGTTGAGGCTGGTTGAACAAAGACCGCACGGCATCGAATTTATCCTTGCCCAGTTTGTAGATCACTCAGCTGCTCCTATAACGCGTTTAGCCACTACCATCAATATAGTGTTTGACGTGTCCCTTGCTAATGAAGCGCTCTGGACAATGTCATATATAAAGTGGGCTGTGAGAAGCTTGCAGGTGGCAGCTCGAAAACCGCCACCCATAATGATAATAGCCGTGGTTTTACGCGCCAAATTTTTCTTGAACACCCATCAGATTGGTAATAATCTTCATAATATCCGTGCCGCGGATGCGGCCTATGCCGCCGCCCAATACGGGGCGCTCACCGAAGGATTTGCAGTTGTCCGTCCGCACGCCGGGACCCCAGAAGGCTATCGGCACTGGGTCGCCGGAGTGGTCCATCACGGCGCAGGGGGTGGAGTGGTCGGCGGTCAGTATTATATATGTATCCGTGCCAACGATGTCGAGCAATAGACCGATCATCTGATCCATTCTTTCGATCATAGCGACTTTAGCCTTAGGCTGGTTGTCGTGACCGGCAACGTCGCCTCCTTTGACGTTGCAGAGGATGAAGCTGTGCGATTTCAGAGAATCGAGAATCGCCCGGCCAATGGCGGTTACATCGGAGTCCAAACCACCGTTTGCGCCGGGAACGTCAACAATGTTCATACCAACATATTTCGCAACACCTTTTATCAGACCCGTCTCGGCTACGCAGGCGCTGGTGACTTCATTAAGATCGTCAAATTTGCGAAGATCGGGAGCAAGTCCCGCGCCGCGTGGGAGAATGATATTCGCCGGGTTTAACCCCTTCTCTTTCCGGGCTATGTTTACCGGATGAGATTTTAGGATTTCGTAAGAACGTTTGACAAACTCATTCACGGCATTGGCCGTTTTTGCGGCTGCCGCGTCGTTTGGATCAAGCGGCGCGCACTTATGGACAGGAGCGCCTTCTTCATGCGGATCGGTATCGCTGACCAGAGCGCCCAGGCCGGGGCCTCTAAGAACCAAAGCTCCGCGATGGGCGACGGATTCTTTGAAAATAGCGGTCACATCGCCGATTTGCATATTATTAACGGCGGCGGCAAGCTGGCTGGTTCCTTCAGTGATCCTGCCCGCGCGGCGGTCAATGATCATCATAGAGTCATCAACCGTGGAGAAGTTGCAGCGGAAGGAAATGTCTCCCCGCTTCACATCCATGCCTATACCGGCGGCCTCGAAAGGACCACGGCCTGTATAGTACTTATAGGGGTCATATCCCAGAATCGCCAGATGCGATGTGTCGCTCCCTGCGCGAACTCCGGGGGCGATTGGGTCCATCAACCCACATTCGCCTTCAGCGGCCAGGCGGTCTGTATTGGGTTTGTTGGCCGCTTCGAGCGGGGTTTTTCCACCCAACTCCGCAATGGGCCTGTCCCCCAATCCATCGCCGATTATGAGAATTGCTTTATAAGTGTCTGTCATTGGTTGTGTTGCTCCTCTGTATATTAAAACCGCATTGCTCCAGAATTTCCGACAATCCTTTACAACAATAGTCTCTATACGCCGCGTCAAAGCTGTCCAGAATCCCGCTAAGCGCGGATTCTATATCTGTTTCCCGCCCCGTTTCCAATAGGACGGAGGTCGCCAAACCAGCGATTTCGCTGGGAAGATCGGCCCAGTTTATGTTCAAGCCTATGCCGGCTATCGCCCACGGCGCGTTTTTATCAACGCCCGGAATGGTTTCAATGAGAACTCCGGCGATTTTTTTACCATTTACCCGCACGTCGTTCGGCCATTTGACTTTGGCGGGCAGCCTTAATTCGTCTATCAAATAACGCGCAACGGCAATGGCAACTACGAACGCAAGCTCCGGCAGCCGGATTGTTTCCACTTGGGGGCGCAGTATTATCGAAACAAGTAGATTTACGCCCGGAGGGGAAATCCATTTGCGACCGCGCCTGCCGCGTCCCATTGTTTGTTCGGCGGCTATAACCACGGTTCCTTCGTCAGCTTGCCGGGAGATGAGTTCACGGGCGATGTCATTTGTTGAGGTGACGGAATCGTAATGAAGGATTTTGGAACCTATAAGCCGCCTGCCGGGCATCACTTTGGATATCCCATTTGCAGACTGAGGTCCAAGGCCTTCGCCGAATGCGTGAGCATGCCGACTGAGATAAGGTCCACGCCCGTTTCGGCGATAGCGGTAACAGTCTGCGCGTTGACTCCGCCGGAGGCTTCGATTATGGCGCGTCCGGCAATCAGTTTGACGGCTTCGCGCATTTCGTCGAGAGACATGTTATCCAATAGTATCGCGTCCGCGCCGCTTGCAAGGGCTTCCTCCGTCTCGGCGATATTACGTACCTCGACCTCCACCTTGAGAGTATGCGGCGCGCCTGCCTTTGCTGCACGTACCGCCGGTCCGACGCCCCCGGCTACGGCGATATGATTGTCTTTTATGAGTATGCCGTCGTCGAGGCCAAAACGATGATTTGAGCCGCCGCCGACTCGGACCGCGTGCTTTTCCAGGGCGCGAAGACCGGGAGTCGTCTTGCGAGTGTCAATAATCTTGGCGGAAGTCCCGCTGACGCTTTTTACAAACTCCGAGGTAAGCGTCGCGACTCCCGACATCCGCTGCAGGAAGTTCAGCGCTACGCGCTCGGCGGTCAGAATGGAACCCGCCGGGCCGTCTATCGTCGCCAGCTTTTGGCCCGGAGAAACACGGTCTCCATCACGAGCAAGAGGGACAAATTTGATGGATGGATCGACAGTCTCGAAGCACAGCGTGGCGACTTCAAGACCGGCGATTACTCCTGCTTCTTTCGCGATTATCACTCCTGAAGCCGTCGCGGATGAAGGCACGGTGAGGCGCGTGGTTATATCTCCGCCGCCTATGTCTTCGGCCAACGCGCGTTTTACTATTTCTTTAATTTGCGGCGAATTCAGATCCATTTGTTGCTCCAAGGGAATGGTTCGGGTCCTTCAGACCCGGCTTCGGCAGCAGGCTACCGAAGCAACAAAATTTGCGGCGAATTCAGATCCATTTGCTGCTCCATGGTACGCTTCGGGTCCTTCGGACCCGGCTTCGGCAGCAGGCTACCGAAGCAACATAGTGTTACCTTAGGCTTCAAAGAACAAGCCTAAGGATTGGAAACCATCAACCGACAACCCTCAACCCTAAATCGCTACCATTCCGTCTATTGCGGCTTTGGCTTTGCGAATGACATCCTCCGGGACTTCAATCGGGTAGACCATGTCCTCCAGCGCCCAAAGGACTTTCTCCAGTGTTATCTTCTTCATATTCGGGCAGACGTTCAGGCTGCCGGGACTATAAAATTTCTTGTTCGGGTTATCCTTACGCAGCCGGTGGAGTATACCCTGCTCCGTGCAAACTATGAATTCCTTTTGGTCGCTCTCGGCGGCGTATTTGATAATTCCCGACGTGCTGGCAACCGCATCCGCAAGGCCGACAACTTCAGGTGTACATTCCGGGTGGGCTATGACAACAGCGTTTGGATGTTCGGCCTTCTGCTCCATCACATGGCGGCCAAGTATGCGGTGGTGGGTAGGACAGTAACCGGGATAAAGGACTATTTTCTTCGAGGTCTTGGAGGCCACATAGGAGCCGAGGCATTTGTCCGGGACGAATAATACCTCCGGCGCGTCTATCGACTCGACCACTTTGACCGCGTTTGCCGAAGTGCAGCAGATGTCGCTTTCGGCCTTCACATCGGCGCTCGTGTTGACGTAAGCCACGACCGGACGGCCAGGATATTTTGCTTTGAACTCCCTGAGTTGATCGACGGTTATCATGTTCGCCATTGGGCAGCCCGCATGGAGGTCAGGCAGAAGAACGGTCTTATGCGGCGAAAGTATTTTGGCAGTTTCCGCCATAAAATGTACGCCACAGAAGACGATGACATCGGCGGCGGTCGCGGCGGCTTTGCGGCTGAGTTCGAGGGAATCGCCCGCGAAATCGGCAATGGCCTGCACTTCCGCAAGCTGGTAGTTGTGCGCCAAAATAACCGCGTTGCGCTGCTTCTTCAGATCCTGAATCCGGTCAACCAGGTTGTCGTTTGTCGAGGTCACTGTGAGTTTACCTCAAGCG
>JAUSEB010000252.1 GCA_030650495.1 Armatimonadota bacterium
ATAGACCCGAAGGCAAAGGTTTCAGCCGATATACTGGTTCCTGACTGGGTAAAGATACGTGACCAAATGCCCGTGCTTTATAAGGGTCTCGACGTCGGTCTGGCGCATTATTATCCGATGACGGACTACCGCGGATGGAACGATCTCTATATTTCCGATCTGGTCGATCATCTGAGCAATCCCACCGGCAGGGAATCGACTGCGATGAAGACTTATGAATCGAAGAAGCAGTTGAAGGACTTCGGCGAGTACGACGCCAAATCGCTGTCATTCGACCATCCCTGGTACGCGGGTAGTTGGGGCTGGCTGGATAAAGAAGTCTGGGTGACGGAAATCTCAAGCCACGGTTATTGGCGTTGGGGGAATTTGACGCCGGAGAACAAGCGCGCCGCCGACTGGCAGAAGGTCGTGGACGCAATCGCAGGCGCAAAAAACCGCGTCACCCGTATATACCACCACTGCTTCCGGGACAAGATGAACTCAAGGGAGTTTGGCATGGGGCAGTCCGGTATTGTCTATTACGACGGCTCTCCGCGCCCGGCGACATTGGCGTTCAGGAAGATGGCGGTGAAGTATTCTCCCGCCAAAAGCCCATTGCGAATTCTCTCTTGCGATATAAAGAGGAGCGCGGTAAATCCGAATTCCAATATAGCGAACGTGACCATTACGCTCGCAAACAAGACCGCCAAGCCCATCAGGGGGGAAGCCGTTTTGGAACTTCCTAAAGGCGCATCGGCGGACGCGGCAAAGCTGAACTTCTCTATCCCGCCGATGAAGTCGGAAACGTGGATTGCGAAAATCGACGCGGCCAATATGAAATGGGGAAACAATCACGTATTCGCCAAGGTCAAGATTCCACAGGGGCTTGCTTATGGCTGGGGGATTATCGCCAAGCCCAAGCGATTGGAGTTAAACCCCGCGCCCGGCAATACGTCCGAGGGAGTCCGCTATGCCCAGGGGATCGAAGCCGTGCAGGAATTTTTCGACAAATACGGCGATGACTGCGCCATTATTACCGGTCCATGCTTGGGCGATGACGCAGAAATGGGCTACCGGCTGAAGATCGTCATGCAGTCGATGCGCTGCGGGGAGATTCCGGTGCGGCCATCGATACTTGCGGCGGAAGTACTCAATAGGCCGATCATCGTTATTGGGACGTCGGAGTATAACCTGATCTCCAAGACAATCGAAATGGCGCTGCCAGAGGATCAGAAGATCACTATGGCGAATCCGGGCAAGGGCAGGGGAATTATCTCGGTGATAAAACAACCATTTGGCGAGGCGCAGGAGGAGGGCAGGTTCAGCCGCCAATCGACGCAGATCGGTTACTATTTCGGCTCGTGTCCAGCGGCGCTCTATATAGCCGGCACGGATGACGCAGGAACACGTGCAGCGGTGTATGATCTGATAAGGCGGATTTGGGGAAACGATAATAAGTATTGAGGGAGTCGAGGGAAGACCCCACTCGGCCCTCCCCTTTTAGGGTGGGGTCCTAACTTCTAACCCATCACCCAATACCCAACACCTGTCATCCATTCAGCGCTACTCTTCTATATCTTCATCCAGCCGCAAGGCGATGTGAAGCTCCTCCAACTGCGCCGGGTCTACTGTAGACGGGGCTTTGGTCATCGGGTCGTAACCGCTGGCGGCTTTTGGGTAGGCCATGACTTCTCGGATGTTCTCGTCGTCGGTCAGCAGCGTCACGGTGCGGTCGAGACCTGTGGCAAATCCGCCGTGCGGCGGAGCGCCGTATTCAAAGGCTTCGAGCATATGCCCAAACCGAGCCTGGGCGTCCTCTTCGCTGTAGCTCATCAACTCGAATACTTTTTGCTGTATGTCGCGCCGGTGTATTCTAATGCTGCCGGAGCCAAGCTCAAAGCCGTTGCAAACCATATCGTAACACCACGCCCGGACTCTCGCCGGGTCGGTATCGAGATACTGTATATCGTCCTCGTGCGGAGAGGTGAACGGGTGGTGCATCGCGTCCCAGCGGTTCTCTTCCGCTTTCCATTCGACCAGCGGGAAGTCAACCACCCAGCAAAACGCGACCTCGTCCTTGTCCGTCATGCCCAACTTCTTGCCCATATCGGCGCGCATCCTGCCGAGGACATTTGCCACAACAGCGGGTTGGTCGGCGACTATCGCCAGAAGATCGCCGGTCTTGGCCTCAGCGCGCTCCAGTATCGCCGACATCTGATCTTCTGTCAGGAACTTGGCAATCGAGGATTTCACGCCGTCTTCGGTAAGAGCGATTGTTACGAGTCCCTTAGCGCCGAAGGTTTTGGCGAACTGGGTGAGGTCGTCTATTTCAGTCCGGCTGTAGCCCGCGCAGCCGGGCAGAGCGATTCCCTTGACTTCGCCTCCCGATTCCGCCGTGCCTTTGAAGACTTGAAAATTGGTTTTGGCCGCGATGTCGGTAATATCGTAAAGCTCCATCCCGAAGCGCAAATCGGGCTTGTCGATTCCGAACCGCCGCATGACTTCGTTATATGTAAGTCGCGGGAACGGCTTGGGGAACTTGAGCCGCTTGTTGGACAGCTTCTCGATGATGTCCGCGTGGAGGTCGTCCATAAGCTCAAAGACATCTTCTTGCTTTACGAAGCTCATCTCAAGGTCGAGCTGGGTGAACTCCGGCTGGCGGTCAGCCCGGCTTTCCTCATCCCGGAAGCATTTGGCGATTTGGAAATACTTCTCGAATCCCGCGACCATCAGCAATTGTTTCAACTGCTGAGGCGACTGCGGCAGCGCGTAGAATGTGCCGGGGTATATCCTGCACGGAACCAGATAGTCGCGCGCGCCTTCGGGGGTGCTCTTGATGAGAATCGGCGTTTCGACCTCAATAAAGCCGCGCCCGTCCATAAAGTCGCGGATCAGCTTGACGATCCTGTGCCGCAGGAATATCTTGCGCTGCATCTCAGGCCGGCGCAGATCGAGGTAGCGATATGTGAGCCGCAGCGTCTCGTCCACGTTGATGTCGTCGGCAATTGGAAACGGGGGCGTCTTTGCGGTGTTCAGGATTTCGATCTCGGAAACGGCGACCTCCACCTCTCCGGTCGGGAGATTTGGGTTTTCAGTCCCTTCGGGCCGTCTTCGCACTTCGCCGGTGATCTCCAAAACGTACTCGCTTCTCACCGTCTCGGCGACCTCATGGGCGGACGGCGCAACCTGCGGGTCGATGACGGTCTGCACGACCCCTGTCCTATCGCGCAAATCCACGAATATCAAACCGCCGTGGTCCCTTCTCCGCTGGACCCAGCCGTTAAGGATAATCTGCTTCCCAATATCGGATGTCGTTACTTCACCGCAATAAACGGTCCGCTGCTTCATAAACTCCCCCTCTATAGCTCATATCATTCCAACAAACGGCTCGCAACTTCGCTCAAATCCACTTCCGCCTGCTCGCCGGTTTCCATATTCTTCAACATCGCAATCCCACGGGCTATCTCATCTTCTCCCAGCAGGATCACGTATTTGGCGCTGAGCTTTCCGGCAAGGCGCATTTGCGCTTTCAGGCTGCGTCCGCCGAAGTCCATCTCAGATGCGATTCCGCGCCCGCGCAGTTCCGACAGTAGGTGGAAACCCGTCTCACGGGCGGCGTCTCCGAGTGTCGCCACAAAAGCGGTTATGTTGGAGTCTACCGGCAGTTCGACGCCGAGACGCTCAAGCGTCATGAGAAGCCGTTCTTCGCCCATACCAAAGCCTGCCGATGGTGTGGGCTGGCCGCCGAGCTCCTCGACAAGGTTATCGTATCTGCCTCCGCCAAGGACGGAGTTCTGCGCCCCAAGCTGCTCGCTTACTATCTCAAAAACCGTCTTCGTGTAATAATCGAAACCCCGCACCAGCCGGGAATCGGCCGTAAATGGAACGCCTATTACCCCAAGGTAACGCTTAACGTCCTCGAAGTGACTCCGGCAGTCGTCGTCCAAAATGTCCAGAATAGACGGCGCGTTGGCCAAAAGCTCCCGGCATTTCTCCTCTTTGCAGTCCAGCATGCGAAGCGGATTTGCCTCATATCTTATTTGGCAAGACGGGCATAGTTCAGAAACGAATGGCTCTACGTAACGCCGTAGGGCTTCTCTATACGCCGGACGGCAGTTGGCGCAACCGACCGAGTTCAGCTTGAGTTCGAGACTCTCCACGCCAAGCGAGCGCAAAAAGCTCATGCCCAGGCCGATTACTTCGGCGTCGAGAGAGGGGTCAGCGGAACCTATTGCCTCCACTCCCAACTGGTGGTGCTGGCGGTATCTGCCCGCCTGTGGACGCTCGTATCGGAACACACTGGTGATGTAATACAGCTTATTGAGGGGCAACTCCGCGCTGAGATTGTGCTCGACGTACGCCCGGACGACCGGCGCGGTGCCCTCGGCGCGAAGCGTTATGCTGCGCCCGCCGCGGTCGGTGAACGTGTACATCTCTTTGCTTACTATATCCGTGGCTTCGCCGATGCTGCGGGTGAAAAGATTCGTGTCCTCAAAAACCGGTGTGCGAATCTCACGATAGCCATAAGTGGAGCAAATCTCCCTAAACTTCGATTCAACGAACTGCCACTTGGGCGATTCGCTTGGAAGTATGTCATTTGTGCCGCGCGGAGCGGCGTATTTCGCCATTAATTCAGTTCCCCCTTGCCTGACTTATTCTAGGCAAAGAGGTGGGGATTGTCAAACCGCGGGGAGCTATCAGCTGTCAACTGATAGCTCCCTATTATGATATTTAACCCTCAACATTTATC
>JAUSEB010000262.1 GCA_030650495.1 Armatimonadota bacterium
ACGCCATAATTTACCCTTCTCAGCTTATTGAACTGGTCGCGCGATGCGCTCCAGCCTGGGGAGATAGGCTTCCATCCATTCTCGAAAAACTGCGCGCCGTCGAACGCCCACCCTAATGGCTACGACAAACGATGCTCCTGGAGTTGAGAGAGGAAAGCCGGCGATGAGTGATGAGTAACGAGCGATGAGAGCCGAACAAAGCGGCGTCGAGCCGCCGCAATCCAAAACCAGCAAGCATCAACTCACAACAATCAACCAATTTGGCAATCGAGCTTGTTTGACACCGGGCGCTGTTTATGGTAAACTCTCGTCTAGTTGGGAGGTGTATTATCAGTTGGCTTTAGTTAAAGATCGCAAGAACGAGATTATCGGAGAGTACAAAACGCACGAAGGCGATACTGGTTCGCCTGAAGTTCAAATAGCGCTGTTGTCCGCTCGGGTCAACCAGTTAACTGAGCATTTAAAGACGCATAAAAAAGATTTTCATTCTCGACGAGGGCTTTTAATGATGGTTGGTCATCGGCGCAGGCTTCTGAACTATTTGAGCAATAAAGATATTAACAGATATCGCGCGGTGGTCAGCAAACTCGGTTTGAGAAGGTAAAGGTAGGAGAAAACACAACCTCATGGTACAAAAGGTAGAGACCGAGCTTGGTGGTCGAGCGCTTGCTATAGAAACAGGCAGAGTTGCGAATCAAGCAAATGGCGCGGTATGGGTGACAATGGGCGACACCGTTGTGCTTGTAACCGCCACAATGGGCGAAAAGCCCAGAGAAAACATAGATTTCTTTCCGCTTACATGTGACTACGAAGAAAGAAAGTACGCAGTCGGAAAAATCCCCGGAGGGTTCGTTAAGAGAGGCGGCAGGCCGTCGGAAAAGGCAATTCTAACCTCCCGCGTAATAGACAGGCCAATCAGGCCGCTTTTTCCCCAGGGACTCCGAAATGAAGTACAGGTCATAGCAACGCCGCTTTCAATGGAACCGGCTTGCCCCGCGGATATGCTCGCAATACTGGGCGCTTCCGCGGCTTTGACGATTTCCAATATCCCCTTCAACGGCCCAATTGGAGCCGTGCGCGTTTGCCGCGTTGAAGGCGAGTTTTTCGTCAATCCCACATTGGAACAGATCGCCGCAAGTGACTTCGAAATGGTTTTAGCCGCGACTGACGATAAGGCAATGACCATTGAAGTGGAAGCTAAGCAAGTGGGCGATGACGTTGTATTAGCCGCTACGGAAGTGGCGTTAGATGCAATCCGTGAAATGAACCGCATCCAAAGAGAACTCGCCCAGAAGGTGGGAACTCAGAAGGTGGATGTGCCGCTGCATGTGGTAGATCAGGAGATAATCACAGCGGTACGAACCAGCACTCAGGCGGAGATTGCGGAAGCAATCCAGCAGCCGGACAAAGTGGCGCGGGAGTCGGGAATTGCCGACCTTAAAGAAGAGATTATAGCTCGAATGGTCGAAGACTTCGCCGAACGGGAACTGGAGCTTGGCGAGGCCGTAGAGAAAGTAATTAAAGAGGAAGTCAGAAAGCTCGTCCTCGATAAGGGAATGAGGCCCGATGGCCGAAAGTTAGATGAGATCAGGCCGTTATCGTCTGATGTAGGTTTGCTGCCGAGAGTGCATGGTTCGGCGTTGTTCAGCCGTGGGCAGACGCAGGTTTTGACCGCTTTGACGCTGGGTTCCATGGATGAGTCGCAAAAAGTGGACAACATGGAAGAGGACAGCGAAAAACGGTTCATGCACTTCTACAACTTCCCGCCGTACAGCGTTGGCGAAGTAAAGCCGCTGCGCGGTCCGGGCAGGCGCGAGATAGGCCACGGCGCTCTGGCGGAGAAAGCGCTTAGGGCGGTAATTCCATCGGACATCGATTTCCCGTATACGATGATTCTGACCTCTGAGGTTTTGGAGTCCAACGGCTCTACCTCGATGGCCAGCACGTGCGCTTGCACCCTGGCGCTTATGGACGCCGGTGTTGGAATCAGCGCTCCTGTGGCGGGAATATCCATCGGCATTATGACCAACGCGGATAAGTATGTTCTGCTGACTGACATTCAGGGGATGGAAGATTTCACCGGCGATATGGATTTCAAAGTCGCCGGAACCCGCGAGGGAATAACGGCAATCCAGATGGATACGAAGATAGACGGGTTGTCCATGGAGATCATCCGCGAGACTCTTGAGAGGGCTAAAACGGCGCGATATTTCATACTCGATACGATGGAGCAGACGATCTCGCAGCCGCGCGAGAGCCTGAGTGAGTACGCGCCGAGAGTGTTTGTCGTAGTAATCCATCCGGATAAGATTGGTGACATAATCGGTCCCGGCGGCAAGATCATTAAAAAGATCGAGGCGGACACTGGGGCAAAACTCGATATCGAGCAGGACGGTCGCGTATTTATAACTTGTGTGGACGCGGACGGCGGCGAGCGCGCCAAGAAGATGGTCGAAGATCTCACATGCGAGGTAAGCGTGGGTGAGACCTATCTTGGCAAGGTTACGCGCGTCGAGCGTTATGGAGCGTTTGTGGAAATCCTGCCCGGACGAGAAGGACTTGTGCATATCTCCGAACTTGCGCCCAGGCGCGTGGAGAGAGTCGAAGATGTGGTCAATCTGGGTGACGAGGTAATGGTGAAGGTCCTTCCGTTCGAGGACGAAGGTAAGATCAAGTTGACCGTTAAGGGAATTGGCGATCCTACTCCGACTGGTGGAGAAGGCGAGAGGCACAGCCAAGATCGCGGCGGCAGGCCTTACGGGTCTGATAGAGGGCCGGACCGGCGGTCGGATTCGGTGAACGTGAGGTTTCGTCCAAAGCAATAAAGATAGATAGTCTCAAAGATACCGCCACCGTTCCGGATTGCGCGGGGGTTGAGTTGTGAAACTCTCCGCCCAAGTGGTCTTAGGCGGTGGCTTTTTGATTAGTTGGTAGTCGGTAGTTGTTAGTAGGATGTATGCGATAGGTTGTACCGTCCTTCGATACGTCGCTTCGCTCCTACTCGGGAACACGGACTTTGTAATAGATCGAATAAAAATAAAACTCCGTATCCCCGAGTAGCGAAGCGTATCGAGGGGCGGTAGAGAGTATCGAAATTAGCACGAACCATTAGAGAGATTCAACTATGGCATCCACTGTGAAAGCAAAAAAAACACGTCTGGAAAACGGCGCTAGGGCGCTCAGTGAGCGCGTAACTTACGTGGATTCGGTATCCGTTGGGGTTTGGGTCGGCGCTGGGTCGCGTTGGGAAGACAGCTCAACTTACGGCATATCGCACTTCATCGAGCACATGATGTTCAAGGGCACGGAGAAGCGAAGCGCGCGTCAGATCGCCGACGAGATGGACTCACTTGGCGGACATCTGAACGCTTTTACTGATAAAGAATACACGTGCTTCTACGCGAAAGTGTTGAAAGAGCATTTGCCGACGGCCATCAACGTTCTGTCAGATATGGCTCTTCATTCCGTGCTTGACCCGGAAGAGATCGAGCGCGAAAAGAACGTAGTGCTGGAAGAGATCAAAAGGCATCAGGATACGCCGGATGATCTTGTGCATGATATTTTCGCGCAAAAACTTTGGCAGCGCCACCCTTTGGGTAATGCCGTCATCGGAACCAGGAAGACCGTTGCGTCGCTTAGCCGGGAGAACCTGGTATCGTATATCGAGTCTGAATACACGCCGGACAATATAGTAGTGTCGGCGGCGGGGAATGTCGATCACGATGAATTAGTAGGTCTTGTGAGCAGCAGTCTTTCCGAGTTATCCGGACGCCGCTCGGAGAACAAGGTCCATCCAGTGCATCCCGTGAAGCAGACGACTTTTACCCGCAAGAGCACGGAGCAGGCCCACTTTTGCATGGGCGCGCCGGGGTATCCGCAGTCCAATAATGATAAGTATGTCCTGGCCATCGTCGATTCAGTTCTTGGCGGCGGAATGAGCTCGCGATTATTCCAGGAGATTCGTGAGAAACGTGGCCTGGTTTACGCAATCGGTTCATATTCAGCTTCTTACTCTGAGGCGGGTCTATTTGCGGTCTACGGCGGGACTAGCATGGAGAACCTCGATGAGGTGCTTGACCTGGTGCAAAAAGAGTTTGTAAATATATCGAAAAACTCCGTTACTGATGCTGAGTTGAAGAGATCGAAGAACCAGATCAGGGGAGCGCTGGTCCTCGGCCAGGAGAGTATGAGCAACCGTATGAGCCGGATGGCTAAATCGGAGCTGTATTTTGGCAGGATTATTCCACTGGAAGTGATTGTGGGCGCGATAATGAAAGTCAGTAAGAAGGACGTGAGCCGGGTAGTGGGCGAGTTGTTCAGCGATAGTCAATTCGCGTTATGCGCCGTGGGGCCGTTTAAATCCTCTAAGACGAAGGGGCGGCAAATTAGAAGTTAGAAGTTAGAAGTTAGAATATAATCGGACGCAGAAGGTTATTGTTTGTTGTTGCTTTGTTGCTTCGGTAGCCTGCTGCCGAAGCTGTCCCGATTCATCGGGACAAATCCCCTCTCCCTTGAACGGGAGAGGGTCAGGGTGAGGGTGATAGATTACGCCCCCACCATGCAGCGCTTATGCGTTATGTGATACTCATATTCGGCGCGAAATCGGTCAATGCTGCTTATTACGGGCTGCGCGGCTGCGTCGCCAAGGCCGCAGAAGCTCCGTCCGTTGATGTTGAACGCCGCATCGTAGAGCTTCTCAATATCCCCCGGCTGTCCGTGTCCGCTCTCCAGCGCCTTGAG
>JAUSEB010000277.1 GCA_030650495.1 Armatimonadota bacterium
GCATCGGATTTCGTCGGGAATGCTTCGCCCGAACACCCAAGCCGGGTTAAGCATTTGCGGCTAATACGCCAACTGGCAGTAGAGGTGAAGGGCAAATGCTTAACCCCTACGCCGTCTACCATAAACGTGGCGTGCACCCCAAATAACAGAATTTCCTTGACAAAAAACGCCTGCTTGGTTATTATGGCCCGTGGCGCCGGTTGGCCGCTTCAGGCCAACGGGCTAGTGAGGACACTGGTCACAACGCCGGTGGTCAGTGCGGACAGTGATGGAAGATTTGGGAAATTCGTCACGCGGAGCGATTCGCCCTTTCGCGAGGCGCGGTTTTTCTCGAATAATCGCTTGATCCGCGCGGGAAACACACTTGGGCAGTAAGCCCGGAAGGGATGTGATGTATTGGGGAGAAGGAAGCTCCAGGCCATTTACCTGAGCGCAATGGCCCTGACGGCTCTGCTGATTGTTATTCCGGCAAATGCCGCACAAAAGTATACAGTGAAAAAGGGCGACTCGTTGTGGTTAATTGCCAAGAAGTGTTCCGTCTCTATCGACAGCATCAAGCACGCGAATAAAGTAAGCGCGGAAAAACCTCTTCAAATTGGGAAAGTCCTCATTATTCCGGGAGCCAGACCCGCGGCGTCCAGAGACAAGTGGGCCGCGCATAATGCCAAGGTCATGGCCGCCAAAGCCAAGGCCAATAAGACCAACGCAAGTAAAGTCAGCGCAAGCAAGCCCGTACAATCAAATGCTCCCGTGCAAGTAGCCAGCGCCGATATTCAACAGAGAATCTCAGATATGCGCGTCAGGGTAGTTCGCAGAGCGCTCGCATATCGTGGGGCGCGCTATCGCCGGGGAGCGTCGTCTGACGGCGTATTCGACTGCTCCGGGTTCACCAGATATGTTTATATGAAAGATGGAATTGCGCTTCCTCATTCATCGAGGGCGCAGTTTAACAAGGGCAAGCCGGTTTCAAAATCGGAGCTCCAGCCTGGGGATTTAGTATTCTTTGCGACCAACAGGCGAGTAATATCCCACGTGGGACTATATATCGGCAACGGGAATTTTGTCCACGCGTCAACGTATAGCAGAGGAGTCAGAATAGATAGTCTGAACTCTGCTTATTATACGTCGAGGTATCGCGGGGCGCGCCGGATTAAATAAGGGAGATTTGGTTTGCTGGTTTCGGCATTTGAAATGCCGAAACACCGGTCAATCAGTCACACCGGCCCGGATTTGTGGGAACAGCGCGGCGAGAAGCTGCGCTGTTTTTGTTTTATGGTCCTGCTCAGAACTTCAGATCGCCTGTTGATTGACGGCGAGTGGTCATGGCAAGGGCCATATATGTGATGATCAGAACAATAGTGAACGTCCCCAGCCTCATAGTCGGCATACGCGCGTATGTGCGGGTTCCGATTGTGATTAGAAGAGAGAGGAAATTGAGTGTGCTGGACATCAGGAAAGCCAATGAGTAGAGCAAAAACGCCCATGATTTCGGCGCTCCGGCATTCCCAGGCGTTTTGAAACGATAGAAGGCATGTGCCCCCAGCGCTGTTGTTACAATAAAGGTTACGAGAAGACGGATCGCGTGAAACCAATCCGGTGATAGTTGTAAAAACATAGTTTTTTATTCTCTACGGGCTTAGGCGCGAAAAACGGGCGCCTAAGCATAAATGTAACTAAGGTTGGCTTCGGCTTCGAACTGGGAGTGTTCAAAAACCGTAGCCCCGGCCCTTGTGGCCGGTCGGCGGTAGTGAATCTACGCTCAGCAGACGGGGCACAAGGCCCCGAGCTACATAGGAATCGGCATTTTTGAACACTCCCAACTACAAGCCGAAGCATAGGCGTTTGTTAATTCTTTCCGAGATTCGTCCACCAGGGATGATCATTCCATTTGGCGCGCCCGTTTGACATGGGCACACTTTCTATGAGAACCGTCTCGCTGTTTTTGATAGAATATGTGCGAAGTCCGGCGCAGTGTATTTGATGATCTTCAATCAGCCTCGCCGCCTCATCTTCCATGCCTTCCGGCACGAAGAGATACAGTCGCCCGCAAAGGCGGGCCAACTCGCGCCATTGATGGGCTTCCTCCTCCGATATGCTCTCAGAGGTTTCGACTTCACCGATAGCGACGATGCCGTCATCGCATCGAGCTACAATATCCGGATATGCCGGAGTTCCATTATCTCCAATAGGATGGTTTTGCTCCGCAACCGGATTGATTCCCACACTCCAATCAGTAAGGCCAAATCTGTGGTCTGCTATTAGCCGAACCGCCTCGTCATGCGCGCGCTGTGATTCCGCGTCTCTTTGAACTCTACTTCCCAACTCGCTTTCTCCTCCGAGGAACTTTCCCTCTGACCCCCATTATAACATGCCCAAGCAGGCTGACAGGCATAAATAGAAATCGCAGTCTCATTTATTACCGTCGGGGGATTTACCATTAAACGCTGGACTTATTTATTAGATGGATTTTTGCGCTATCTTGTTCCCAGATTAGTATGTTTTCGGGATTCGGAAATCCCAATTTGGTTTTGGGGTGGCTGTTCGGAAACAGCCACCCAGAGAGGCGAAATGCCGAAACACCACACTAGCGATGACTCATATTCCAAGAGCTAATCGGTCAGCAAGGGAGGCGGGGAGTCCTGCGTCACGTATCTTCCGCTGGGTTTCAGCTATGTCATAGGGAACTCGGAAGAACTCAATAATCCCGCTGGCGCTATCGTATATGCCGCAGCCGGCAAGCGGGTTGCCATCGCGCGGCTGGCCGATACTGCCGCAATTTATAATGTACGAGAATCCGTCGCGCAGCGCTATCTTTCCGCCATTCCTCATCGATATACGGTCTACGCCCTCGATACCGCTCTGCTTCGCATAGTATTCAGCTATGTGGGTGTGGCCGATGAAACAGACGGTAATGCCTACGGGCATCGCCTCGAAAGTCGGTTTGGCTGTCCATGGGCTGGTGATGTACTTGAAGCTGCCGGGGTCATCGAGTGATCCGTGGACCAGACTCCATTCGCTCTTTGACAAGTCCAGTTGAAGCTGTGAAAGATAGAGGCGCGCCGTGTCCGACAAAATCTGGGAAGTGCATACGGCAGCTGCTCTGGCGCTTGGATTGAACCAGGAGAGGTCGAGGTTTCCCAAAACGGCGGCGTCGTGATTACCGACCACGGTCGTCGGAGCCAGCCTGCTGATGATCTCGCAGCATTCGTTCGGACTGGCGCCGTAGCCGACGATATCTCCAGGTGAGACGTAAGCGTCAACCTGGCCTATGCGTTCCAGGCAGGCGTTGAAAGCTTCAAGATTGCTGTGAATGTCGGACATTATACCGTAGCGCATTATCTCGCGATTGTGATCCGGCCTTTTCTATAATCCAGTCTGGGATTTGCTTGCAGGTAGTCTTGTACTGCCTGCGCCATGCTTGTCTTGGTGACCGATGTTATCTGTCCTTTTCCCCAAATCCGGAAGTATCCAAGCGCCCCATTCGCGAGAGAATTCGTGACACCGACCGAATATGTCCTGGCCGGGTCCAATGGAGAGCCATCTACAGTTATAGAGATGACACGAGACTCTTTAGGCTTGCTGGGATCAAAAGTGAACCTCAAGCCCGACACCTGCAGGAATCCGAGGTTCTTCTGCGGATAAATAGTGAGGCTTCGTTCGAGGGCTTGCTTGATCTGTTCGCCGCGCAGCGTGAGGATTACAATCGTATCGTTTCGATATGTTATAGCGTTGATTATATCCTGCGAAGAGATTTCTCCCTTGGGCAGAGTGACTTCCTTCATCTCGCCGGCCGTGATGAACGCGATGTCCGTTTTGAGATTGGCCCTGATGGCGTCAGCGACCAAATCGCCTAGTTCGGTTTCAGCATACCCTATGCCAACGCTGCTCATATCCGTTGAACGGGTGACCGCAAATGTGGAGGTAGGGACAATAGCGAACAGAGCCGCCATTATAGCCAATGCTTGCCATGACAAGTTATGCACTGCGTTTCGCATATAAACGAGCCTCCATTCACCCAATATATTAGACGTTGGAACCAGGTAGAAAGATACAGTTTTGTGGCTAGTTGTTAGTTGATAGTTGAGGGTTAAGGGAAACCTCCCCCT
>JAUSEB010000278.1 GCA_030650495.1 Armatimonadota bacterium
CTGGGCCGTGTCTCAGTCCCAGTCCGGCTGACCATCCTCTCAGACCAGCTACCCGTCGTCGCCTTGGTGAGCCGTTACCTCACCAACTAGCTGATAGGCCGCAAGCCCATCCCAAAGAGCATCACTGCTTTAATCACATAAGGATGCCCAAATGTGACCACATGCGGTATTAATCCACCTTTCGGTGGGCTATCCCCCGCTTTGGGGCAGGTTGCCTACGTGTTACTCGACCGTTCGCCGCTAGGCTTAGGGAGCAAGCTCCCTGACCTCGCTCGACTTGCATTTCTTAGGCACGCCGCAAGCGTTCGTCCTGAGCCAGGATCAAACTCTCCATAAGAAATCGTAAAGCTCCAAACCCTAAGGCTTGAAGCAATGTTATCCTTAATGGTTCAATCTAGCCATACAAACTAAAAAAGAACTCCAAGGAGTCCTTTTCACTTAAGCCCATATAGCCTTTTGTTGAAACTCACCTGACCTTACAATTGCACGCTTACACTATCTAGTTTTCAAGGTTCTTTTTATATCCCTTCCCTAGGTATTATACCCAAGGGCAAAGCATAGTATACCTCAAGGAAAACCACCATGTCAATAGATTTTTCAACAGAATACGAAAGTAAAAGCCGCACATACCTTCCCTGGTATGCGCGGCTCTCGGGTGTTAAAATCGGAGGAAATCCGGTCTTTAGAACCTGTAATTCATCTGGTACATCGTTGTTCTTTTAGGTTGGGGAGCTAAACCTGGTCCGAAATAAATTTTGTCGAGCATATTATAACTGCCGAAAGACATGTCGAATCTGTCCGTTATGTTGGCTGTTATCTTTAGGTTTACGACGCCGTAGTGCGATATAGTAGACGCGCCTTCCTTCCGGGGGCCAACATAGTTGAATTCAGGGCTCACGAAAATCTTTTGTTTCCACAATGGGAAGGAGACTCCAAAGCTCGACTGGTATCTTGGCGAGTTGTCAAGGTATTCATGTGTAACTAAGTTACTAGCCTTGCCCGCGGATAAACCGAGGTATCCTATCATACCGTTCGATAGACGCCAGTCAAGCTGCACATCGGTCCCTCTGCTGCCGATACGGCCTGTGTTTTCGAACGTAAGGCCGTCTATCAGGTCTTCCATCTTATAATCATACAGGCTGATGGTCAGCCTACCCCGCGTGTTCAGTTGCTGATCCCATACCAGTTCCGTGGTATTGATAGTCTCCGGGTTCACGCCCGGGTTCTGACTTATCTCGAAGAGATGAGGCGCGCGAAACGCTGTGCCGTATAAAAGTTTCAGAGAGGATGTCTTGCTGGCATTCCAAATCAGCGCCGCTCTGGGGCTCCATGCCTTCCCGAAGGTCGAGTATTTGTCGAGGCGAATCCCGCTAACAAGCCGCAGTGAATCAAGCAACTGGGCGGAAGTTTGCAAATAGTACGAATTTATCTGGTACTGATATGCGTCATCATACGATAGAAGATCGTACAAGCTGAAGTACTCAAAACCGGCTACTGCTGATATTCGAGAAGACAGGTCCAGAGAATAACGCGCTTCCGCTCCACGGTCCTGAAGTCCGGTTTCGGTGATGGACCGGAGGTAATTGGGTTTTACCAAGCTTCCCAGATTGAATAACTTGCTCTCTTTTATCATATAGTAATCATGGTAGAGTCGAAAGGACAACTTGCCGTTGTGAGCCTTTGAGACATCCTTGTCGTAGTCTAGCTCCATGAACATTCGCCTGTCCTCTATGTAGTTTTCAGGCTTGTTCATGGATTTCCATTCCCCGTAGGGATTCTTCTTGGTGCGCGTTCCATCGACATACATGAAACGCAAGTCCTTATAACCGAGTGACAAGTAGCCTTTGGCGGCTCTTTGGCCATCGCTATCAATTGATCTTCCCCAAAACCGCTGTTTGACGTTTTCCCACTGTCTGAAAAAGATACGGCGCTGTCCATCAGAACCCACATAAGAGCCTGATGCGGCGACATCGAGGCCGCCTGGGGTTTGAAGGCCGTACTGGATCACTTCTTTCTTGCGGTCCCGGCTGCCATTCTCGCCTATTATGTAAGTTCCATCTATATCGCGGCCTTTCTTGGTGATGACGTTTATGACCCCAAGAAGCGCATTAGCGCCCCATAATGCGGATCCCGGCCCTTTTGCAAACTCGATGCGCTCCACGCTTAGCATATCGACAGGGAAATCTTCCTCTATGCTGCCATACTGGAACAGCATATCGTTAATCCGGTGTCCGTCTACAAGTATGAGTATGCGCGTGTTATAATCTCCCGGCATTGCATATCCTCGAACTCCGACAAATCCGTACATCCTGTTTGTGTACGTGAAGATGCCGGCTATACGGTTTAAGGCATCCTCCAACGTTCTATATCCGAAACGCCTAATGTCCTCCGCTGTGATCACATATACCGCCGCTGGTGTGTCCAGCAGCTTTTCAGGTGTCTTGGACGCGGATGTGACCTCGATGTTCATCAGATCAGTGATGTCCAGTTCAGCCAATTCTTGTGGAGCTAACTTGGCGATGGAATAAGTATCATCGTTGACCGCGGCGGCTGATAATGATGTGACACAGATGGTTGTCGCAAGAAATAGTCCCCACAAAGCCAGGGATATTCCCACTTTTGACTTGCGCTTTATGCGTTTGCTGAATACATTATCGCAATCCAACAAATTGAGCATTATTGTATCTCCTCATTTCAAAGGCAGCCAGTTGAACCCTTGTGCAAGTAATACTGCAATTGCTCTTGGCTTGCCGGCGCTTTACAGGTATTACAGTAAATTGGATTGTGCTTAGTGGCTTTGTATAGTCCTTTGGCTATTATCGGTAGGGTCAGCCCTTCTTCAATAGGTTAAAGCATAAACTTCCAGCGTAAAAATTACCGGATAAGATTGACGCGAACCACTTGTTATGCAAGAAGAAAATGTGAACGCCAGACTGCTGTTATCCCTTTCATTACTTAGAACCGATAGTTTACCTGCAAGCGCATAGTCCTGCCCTCTTGCGAAATCCGTGTGATCGTCAAAGGAGGAACATCCGTGGACGCAGGGTTGTAGTATTTCTTGTTGAACAGGTTGTATATGCCCAGCGACACGTTGCACTTGCGGTTTGACTCAGCCGTGGCAAGAACCAGGTTGACGACCGCGTACGACGGCACGTAACTCTCCTTAGATTCGTCCAAGCTCAATGCGCGTCTTCCGCCTACGAATTGTCCTTCCGCGCTCAGATAGAACTTGTCGGATAGAACCGGGATTGATAAGCCGCCGCTGGCCAGAAATCGCGGAGAGTTGTCTAACCATCTACCGGTCGTTTTATTCCGCCCATTGACGGCCGAAACGCTGAGATAGCTTCGGCTGCCGTCGCGCCGTCGGGATTCGAACTGCGCTTCCGCGCCCTTGCTTACAATGCTGCCGACATTCTTATACAGGTTGGTATCTATAAGGTCATTGATGGTGTCCATAAACAAGCTGGCGACAAGACGGTTGCCTACGCCGAGTTGTGCGTCCCATACAAGCTCATAGGTTTTCATCGTTTCAGGTTTCAATGGTGGCTTTAGCGGCGCCCCTTCTGGACGCTCGAACTCGTTATAGTACGGGATATATACGACTTCCCATGCGGTGGGCGGCCTGAAAGCTTCTCCATAGAGGAGCTTGAGAGACGAATTCTGCGTCACGTCCCACACCAGACCGACACGGGGACTAGCTACGCTTGTTTTCAAATTTGAGTAGTCATCGCGCCGGATTCCGGCCACGAGCCTCTTGGAATCTCCCAGCTTCACGTCGGTCTGGAGGAAGTACGATTTTATGTTATATTTGGGGTCAATGTCGAACGGCACAAGCGTGAGAAGTGTGCGTATGTTGTTGTACTCTACGCCGGTCACCAAGGATGCGTTGGGGGTCACGTCCAAGGAGTAGCGGACTTCCAGCCCCTCGGTCTTGGCCCCGTCTCTCCAGTAATTCTCCATCAAAGGCCAGTCGTATTTAAGCCAACTATGCGACTCCGATTCGCCCCCCGCCAGCGGGAACTCGAAGTACTCAAACTTGTTCTCGTCTAAGAAGACTCTAGCAAGGATTCTACTGTTGCGCTTTTTGGAAACGGTGGCCTCATAGCTCAATTCCAGTAATGACCGATGATCCGTAAAATGGCCGGCCGCCCCGACGGGGAAGGTTCCGAGATCGTAATCGCCCCATAAGTCGCCCTTGGAGCGCCTGCTGCGAGCGAACAACAACTTGGCGCTCCCATAATGGGCCGACAGTAGCGTGTGCGCGGCATCCATCGCATTGCCGTTTACCGCCATGCCACCGTTCTTACCAGGCTCGTCCGCCCATTCTTCTATGAAGATCCGGTGTTCCCCATCCGTGGCTATTCCCGACGCGCTGACGAAGACGTCGAGTCCGCTCGGATACTTGTCACCATATTCAACGTACGCCTTCCTACGGTTGAAGGTTCCATATTCCACAATCGTTCGTAAACCGTCGGCGTTTTTACCCTGCTTGGTCAGTACGTTGATCACCGCAAGCTCGGCGTTGGGTCCCCATAGAGCTGAACCGGGGCCTTTAACGAACTCAATGCGCTCAACGCTCTCTATATCAACCGGGAAGCCTTCGTCCGTCCTTGCGTTCGAAAACTGCATATCGTTGACCCGGTGGCCATCTACAAGGAAAAGTATGCGCGTGTTGAAGTCGCCCGGACGGCTGATGCCCCGGATTCCGGTGAATTGCCAAGTCCGGTCATTCGATGTAAGGACGCCCACTATCCGCTGCAGCGCCTCATCTATTGTCCTGTAGCCAAACCGCTGGATGTCCTCGCGGGTTATCACAAAGACCGACGCTGGGGTGTCCGACATCTTCTCCGGGGTCTTGGAAGCCGAAGTGATCTCAATATTCATGAGGTCGGTGATACCTAGTTCTATAAGATTAGAAGCTATTGTGCTTTGTTGATCGTTGTTAGCTTCCGCTCCTAACAGAGATACACACCATAATATTAAGAATAAAGCGCATGTTGCCAGGCAAAACCAAAATCGGGTTCGCCTGCGCTGTGTTCCAGTCGCCAAATGCACTCCTTGCGAAATTTCTGCCATAAATAGCATAATCTTCCTCCTTGCGAAAATGAGGCGAGTGGCAGCTCAACTCCGAACATATATATATCAGTCGTATTATCGGTCAGAGATGTTATTTGTACTAGGTTCTGTGGTGAACCGGCGGCATTGCCAACTAATCGGTTTTCAGTGTAAACTATTTTATCGCCTGTTTCGTCTACCATTAAGGTCGCTGTGATATGCGCCCATTAGGAGAGTAAACATGATTATTGGGAAGCGCTTCGGTTTTCTGGCGAGCGTATGTGTTCTAATCAGCTTGTCTGCTTTGGCGTACGGTTTGCCGTCGAAGGCGCCTAAGGTATCTACGATCAATGCTTTCGAAGGCAAACCGGCCAACATACAGATCACAGGAGACTGGGTTGTTGTCGTCCAGAAACCTAGCATCGGGTCTGAATTTATTGCCGCTTATAACATAGTTACAGGCAAGGGTTATGTCATCTTTGAAGGTAGTCCCAGCGGCGGGGAAATCTCGGCAGGTGGAGCCTGTGCTATTTGGGGAACAGGTAAGAACTCTAACAAGCGCTTCTTTGATGGTTTGGGTATTGAGGATCCCAGAAAGGGACGTTCAGGCTTGGTCTGGTTTGACCTCACGACATGGGAATACCGCAGTCCGGAAGGCGCCCAGGGCGATTTGCAGCCATCTGTCTGCGGCAATCTTATTGCTTGGACATCCATCCAGCAAATTTATATGGCTGATATAAATAATGGCTCTCGCTTACAGATATCCAGTAGCAGTTCCCGCTCAAAACAACACCCGCGTATTAAAAATGGGCTTGTGGTGTGGACCGAGCTACACGGCATTAATTGGAGAGCCTATGGCTATGACATCGAAAAAGCTGAGGAATTCGCAATAACCAATGAGAAAGACGGTAGCTCAAGCCCACCTCGCACTGACGGCAAGACAGTTGTCTGGTCCAGCAACGGGATCATGGCTTATGATGTGAAATCCGGTAGTAAATCCAAGGTAGCTGACGGTTTTAATCCTGATATCGACAACGGGATTATCGTATACGTGAGAGAAATCAAAGACGCAGTTCCCAAGCCCAGCCCGCGCCCTCCGAAACGATACAATCTATTTTGTAAGGTTCTAGCCACCAAAGAAGAGTCGCTCATTGCGGCGGATATCCCTGCCCAGTATCCTTCGATATGCAATGGACGGATCGCCTGGGTTAAAAACGACAAGATTTATGTTACCCAACTTTAGTCCGATAATTTATCGGCTCCACACGCCACATTCATTGAATTTAACTGCTTAACGCCGTCCTCATTTTAGCTACAGCCTTCCGCCTCGGAGGATGGATATAAGAAGCCAGATTCCAAAAAAGGCTGCGAGGATATAGCCGATGATGCCAATCATCGGGAGTCCAAAAAGTCCAGTAGCGCCCCTGCCGGAAGCTACTATAATTGAAGATGCAACCACTATCCCAGAGCAAATCAATGCGAAAGAGAGCCTGTTGGCGAGCTTATCTATCTTGGTCGTCAAGTCTTCCAACCCCTGTACTCTCGCTTCAGTGCGAAGCGTGCCCTCCACGAGCTTTTGCATCAATTCATTTGCTCGCTCCGGCAGCGCCAAAGCGAAGCTTTTTGCGCCCATAATGGCCTGAAGGAACTCGGTCATAAGGCCTTCGACTGTCAACTCGCCTCTAACGGCGCGCCCGATGTAAGGACGGGCAGCTTCAGTAAAATTGAAATCCGGATTGAGCAGCTTAGCGGTGGACTCAATCTGGGCAAACACCTTGGCCAGCACTGCGAATTGCGCCGGAAACCTGATTCGGTGGCGAGATGATATGTTCAATATACGCGGAAGCAGAGTTCCGAATTCAACCCCGCGCACGGGGAGGTCATAATAGCGCCGCAGAAGTTTGCTGATGTCGTGTGTAAATGCGGGAACGTTTATGGGCTGCGCCGCGCCGCCAAGCGCCAGTAGTTCTTCAGCGAACTGCCTGGAGTTTTGCCGCTCGAATGCTAGTAACAAACGTATAAGCCCGGACTTGGTAGTATGATCGAATCTCGCCGCCTGCCCGCAGTCCACAAGGGCGATGGAGCCGTCATCCATAACAAGGACATTCCCTGGATGCGGATCGGCATGGAAAAACCCGTCGATGAATATTTGATGGAAAAACGCCGAGACGAGTGTTTCCGCTATTTTCCCCGGATCAAGTCCCTTTTCCCTAAGCGCCTGCGCGTCGTTTATCTTATCGCCTCTGACTCGCTCGATTGTAAGTATTCTGGATGTGGCAAAATCCCAAAATACAACAGGCGCGTTCACTCCGCCGACCTTTGCCAGGTTACGCCGCAGCCGGTCCGTATTCCTGGCCTCAATAGTGTAGTCGATCTCCTCGTGGATAGTTATCGAATATTCGTCAATCAGGTCAACAAGACCGTAAACGCGCGCCGTTTCCAATCGCTGTTCCAAAAATTGCGCCAGACCGTGCATTATCTCGATGTCTGTGTTAATTGTCTCGGTAATCCCTGGCCTTTGAATTTTGATAATGACTTCTTCGCCGCTGTGTAGGACCGCGCTGTGCACTTGACCTAAAGAGGCTGCCGCTAATGGTTCTGTATCGAAATAGTGGTAGACTTCCTGAATTGGCCGCCCGAACTCCTGCTCCACGACTGGGATTATCTCTGATGTAGGGATGATGGGCGCGGTGTCTTGAAGCTTTTCCAGTTCCTTTATATAAGGTTCCGGGACTATATCAGAGCGCGTGCTGAGCAATTGCCCGAACTTGATGAAAGTAGGCCCCAATTCTTCAAGGGCCTCTCTCAGCTTGACCGGAGCCGCGCTGGGCGGCCCCTTATGCTTGGTTCCAAAGAGTTCTGCTAGACCAAAACGGGCGATCAGTTGGCTCCAACCGTATTTAGCAAGTACGGAACCTATCTCACGGTATCTTGCGACATGCCTGCGTCTTTTTTCAAGAATCACTCTGAGATCACCGTCGGGGCTTCCTCGCAGGCTCCTGATGAATGCGTAGGCGACGCGCCTTCAAGCCTCTCTGTGCGGCGTTCGAGCGCGGATATTCGCCCCTCAAGCTGAGACACGCGCTGTGCGTCAGCGGCTCCCGCCTCATGAAGAGCTTTGTTAACTTGCTCATATATCCAGTTTCTAACCGACCGCCGTTCTTCCTCGGCGCGCGTACTAATGTCCTCTACCATTGACTTCGCTTCTTCTCTGGACATCTCGCCCCTGGCTACAGCCTGGTCTACAAGTTCCTTCACTTTGTCCGTGGTTATTGCTACCAGTCCCATTCCAAACGCCACTGTCTTGTCGAGCAGTTCCTTCATGTGCTTGCCCCCTATGTTATGAGTTGCTAACAGCCAACGGATAAAGTCGATTCCTGCGTAGCCCCGGGCCTTGTACCCGGTCCGGTTGAGCGTGACTACCGGCAAATTTACCGCCCACAAGGGGCGGGGCTACGTCGATTATGGACTTTATCCGATCCCTGCTAGCCACTAACTCCCTATTCTAACTCCTAACTCCTAACTTCTAACTACTTAGATATACGTCTTAACCTCTACCTCTCCGCCTTTTCCACGAGTCAAGACTTCCTTAACCTCATGCGCGTAGCCTTTCGCTTTGTTCGCCAAATGCCGCGCTTTTCCGCTGGTGTAGCCGGAAACATCCTTGGAATACTTGACGCTCTTATCTTTTATCGTAGCTCGCGTAGCCCTTCCGGACTGCGGGGCAAAAAGCAGACCGGCGGCTCCACCGGCTGCCAGACCTATTATAAAGAACCAAATTCTGTTCACTGCTGTTCACCTTCCTTTGATCTCGATGGCCCCGGAGATCCATGTCCGGGGCCAATACTTCAATCGCGCCGCCAATTAACACGGGCCAACTTGGTGTCTTGCGACCAGTTATAGCTCACCTCGCCATGATAAGCTCGGTGTAGAGCCTTACCGATCCTCTGCGCCAACCGCTCATTCGTTGTAAGCACGTCCATCCCAGCGTTGACGGTTTCGATGTCCATCACTCGCTCCAGCGGGTTGATGGATTTGGCGCGGTCTCCCTCATTATGGATTAGGTTCAGTATTTCGTCTTTATGAGAGATCAAGAACGCGCCTGCCAGATGCACTATACCACCAGGCATTTTATCCCTGATCTTGAGGCAAGCCGGACATACCGTGTATCCAAGCTCGGTTTTGCTTTTCTTCAATGCTTCCTGGGCTTGGCTTTCGAGGTACCACCGTTGATCGTGGTAGACTGATTTGCATTCGCTGCAGACTTGGACTTCATTCGGTCCAAGGTCTGAAATGTACGGGTCACCATAGTTCTCGATGTTTCGTCTGATGTTTACCGGTCGGCTATTGGACATAGACACCCGCCCTTTCTACTTGCGATGCTTGAAGATACGGAGTCGGACCAGGCAAACTGGTCCGTTCATTAAAAGCTTACCCATGGAGGGTTAGGCCGTAAACGGGTGTTGGGTGTTGGGTGTTGGGTGTTGGGTGTTGGGTGTTGGGTGTTGGGTGTTGGGTGATGGGTTTGTTGCATCGGTAGCCTGCTGCCGATGCCGGCGCCGAAGGCGCCGAATACCAGATGGCTACGGACATCCATGTCCGATACCTCTATAAATTCCTTTTCTTTTTCCTCCGGCTAACTATATAGAAACCAAGCCACGCGACAAATCCAACAGCAGTTACAAGGAGCGGATTTGGCGGCTGCTTGCCTCGCAAAGCGAAGGTGAACAAGAAAGCAGTGACACACGCCATGGCCACGGCCCATGCGCGCGCCGCCGCCATCGGGCCGCCGGAACGCGCCCAATCGATGGCAAATCCGCGTCCCAATCGTGTCCCGCACCTGACGCACGTTTCGGCGCCTCGCTCATTTTCCTGGTTGCATACCGGGCAAAATACGTTCTGCGTATCCCGCAGCCTCTGCTCTTCCTTCCACTGGGCAAGCTGCTGGCTCTCCTGGAAGGTCAACCGGGAAATCTGAAACGCGCCCTCCAATTCCTCGATTGCCTCATCGAGTAGTCCCGTGGCGTATAGCGCCTGCGCAAGCTCCAGGCGAGCAGCGGTGTTCTGGGGATTGATCGCAATAGCTCTGCGGTAGCCTGCGATGCGATCAGACCTCAATTTATTATCCGCCGCCTTGGAGACAGCATTCGATAAGAATGGCACGAGCAGCGCAGTAGCCAGAATTAAAAAGAACAGAGCCAATCGCAGCGATGCGTTTGGAAACGCCGCCATTTGTCCCAAAACGGCCAAAAGGATGACGGACAAGACAATTGCCTCGCTTCCGCCGATCACTCCATCCGTCCACCAATCCCATACATACCACAGCGGTATGATCATTACCAAACCGCCTAATATAATAAGCAGCATACCGGTCTCCAAGTGCGAGTAGTTGAGGGTTGAAAGATAGCTGTCAGCTATTTGCCCTATGCTTGTATGATGCGGTTGAGGTATCTCATGGTTTAGAATGAGCTACCGGGGTGGAGGGGCCAGCTATGCTTCTGCATCCTCTTGGAGGAGGATGACAGCCTGCCTAAGATATCCCCTGCCCACACCGAAAAGCGTCAATAGGAATCTTACGGCACAGAACGTGACCGTCCATTGTCGCAAGCAAACGCTGGTGTGGTTCCACCCCGACTGTACAAGCGAGGTAATTATATCATGAAGTTCTACGGTGTAGATGTGAGCAAAGAAAAGTTGGATATCGCATGTGAGGGGAGCGTAATGTGCGTTGAGAACAACGAGAAGGCGATCAAGTCTCTAGTGAAGACGATGCCGGCTGACGCTTGCGTAGCAATGGAAGCAACGAACGCTTACCACCTTCCAATGGCCGACCTGTGCTTCGCCGCCGGAATGCGTGTCTACGTGGTTAACCCCCGGGTAACCCGACACTATCGGGAGGTTATGAGTCTGAGAGGACATACAGACAAGATGGACGCCAAGGCTCTGTCCAGGTTTGTGGAGCGGGAGCACAAGGATATTCGCGCCTACACCCCCAAGTCGGCGGAGACTCGCAGACTGCAAACCTTAATAAGGCGTCGCAGCAAGCTTGTGAGGGTAAAGCCCCAACTCTCTCAGAGCCTGGGACAAGTCAAAGAACTCAAGTCTGACCTTCGTGTTGTGATGGAGAAGATAGAAGGGATGATAGCAAAGATTGAACTGCTTATAGAGAAGCAGCTTGAGGGCAACACAGGACGGCAAAGAATCGCAACAATCAAGGGTGTAGGACCTGTCGTCAGCGCGGCGCTGGTGGCCGACCTGGACAATGGCCACTTCAGGAGCGGGGACTCATTTGTGGCTTTCTACGGCCTGGACCTTAAGCCAAACGATTCAGGTAAGTCCACGGGTCGCAGAAAACTGAGCAAGCAGGGCGACAGGCTAGGGAGGACGCTGCTATACAACGCTGCAATGGCTGCCGTGAAAAGCGAAGAGTGGAAACCCATATATGAGCGACACATAGCCCGAGGGTTGACCAAGATACAGGCGCTCGTAGTCATCGCTCGCAAGATCGCAGAGACAGCATGGTCGATCTATACGCATGGCACGGAGTTCGACTCTGCGAGAATTCAAGCTTGCAGGGCTTGACAAAAAACATAGAATCTTCGGCTTGTTCTTTGAAGCCTAAGCCGACTTCAGGCGTATAACCGAGCGCTTCGGGGTAAAAAGCTTCAGGAAGCATATGGATTCCCCTCTCTAAACTCTCAACCCTAAACTCTCAACTCAACTCAATCAACTCACATCACGCATTGACCTTCCGTTAGGCAATATACTATGATGTTTTAAGCGCCTGGCCGTTGGCGCTTGAGAGTTTTGAAAGATGGATATAACGGGCAAGACCGACCGAGACGCTGGAGAGACAGGCGTGACTGCTGTTAGCCCGACGCATATAACAAACGATATAAGTAATTGTAAGTTCATTGCCGAGTCGCTCCGGCAGTCCGGGCTTTGGAGTATCCCTGGGCAGGCAAAAGACCGGGAACGAGGCTGGCGCGTCTCGCCGGAGCCGCTGGAGCTTTCGGCTGACTGCGTTAAGTTTCTTGAGCGGCTTGGACCGGCCCTCTATTCGTTCTACAACGCCGCGAACACCCTCTACCTGCGCGGTCATTACTCCTGGGTCAATGATTATCTCGACCGCGGCAAACCCCAATCTCTAATCGAATACGGCCATATGAACTTCCAGCGGCGAAAGCTGCCGATGATAATCCGCCCGGACATTATCTTGGGAGAAGACACGGACTATATAACGGAGCTGGATTCAGTCCCCGGCGGAATTGGCCTCACGGGAAGTCTCTCCATACTTTATGGCCAATTAGGATTTGAGCTTATAGGCGGCCGTAAAGGGCTGCCGGAGGGCTTCGCGCAAGCGATGCAATCGACCCTCGATCAAGAGCGCAGCCCGGCCCTTGCTGTTGTCGTCTCGGAAGAGTCTAAGGATTATCGTTCAGAGATGGAGTGGCTTGCCGGGGAGTTGCGGGAGCTGGGGTGGATTGTTTTCACCATCCGGCCAGAGGAAGTAATATTCACTGAAGATGGCTTATTCGTCCGCGAAGTGGATGAGGCGAATCGGATAGATGTCTTATATAGATTTTTTGAGCTTTTCGATCTGAAAAATATACCCAAGGCGGAGTTGGTTATGTACGCCGCGAAGAAGAAGCGCGTGGTCGTGACACCTCCGTATAAGGCCTATTTGGAGGAGAAGTCGCTCCTTGCGCTGTTCCATCATCCTATGTTGCAGGATTACTGGCGGGAGCAAATGGGGAATGAGGCGTTCGATTTGCTCGCCGGTGTAATACCAAAGACTTGGATCCTGGACAGCCGTCCGGCGCCGCCGCATGTTATGATCCCGGATTTCCAATTTCGCGGGAAGCGGGTGAATGATTGGCGGGTCATAAAAGAAGGGACCCAAAAGGAGAGGCGGCTTGTGATAAAACCATCGGGATTTTCGCCTCTGGCCTGGGGAAGCCGGGGCGTGGTGGTCGGTCATGACGTGTCACAGGAAGAATGGGCGGCGGCGGTCGAGAACGCGCTTGGCAGTTTTCAAACTCTACCATACGTTTTGCAGCAGTTCCACGAGGGAAAAAGAGTTAAGGTAAGGTATTATGAAGAGCGCGACGTGGAGATTCGCGAGATGACAGGCCGCGTCCGGCTCAGCCCTTATTACTTTGTGTCCGGTGGGACGGCCAAATTGGGTGGGGTTCTGGCTACTATTTGCCCGCTGGATAAGAAGCTGATACACGGAATGGTCGACGCCGTGATGGTTCCGTGCAGTGCGGGGAAGTGATTGTTCACCCTCACCCTAACCCTCTCCCGTCAAGGGAGAGGGGATTCGTCCCGATAAATCGGGACGGCTTCGGCAGCAGGCTACCGAAGCAACAAGAGATTGGTAGAAGGCAGGCGGTTAATCGGGAGATGTTAGAGAAGAGGTCGGCTCACACTCAGAACTTGGTTGAGATAAGTGAGGCGGTATCTCGCCAGTTTGTGCCGTGTGAGCGGGAATATATAAGCAGCCGTGTCGGAACTGCCGACCCGCTATTAGAAGAGCAGTGTGAGCCGGTTCGCGGTTTGGTGCACAAATACCATAATCGAGTTCTATGTCTGCTGACCGCGCAATGCGCTTCTTATTGTCGCTTCTGCACTCGACGGCGCATGGTTTCGGACATCGAAAAAGGACGGATGGCGCATGAGGATATTGACCGGTGGGTGGAGTATCTGGCCGAACGTCCTGAAGTGACAGAGGTCATCTTATCGGGAGGCGACCCATTCGTGGCTCCGATAGAGTTGTTCACTTATGCTCTGAAGACACTCTCGGAATTGCCTTCGATCAAAGTCATTAGGGTGGGAACCCGCGTGGTGGTGTCGGCCCCGGAACTGCTGACGGAAGACAAGCTCGACATTCTGCGCGGCGTAAGGCAACCGCTGTACATCGGCATAAACTTCGAGCATCCGGACGAGTTGACGGAAGCGACAATAGAGGCTGTCGGCAAGCTCAGGAAAGCGGGAGCTATTCTATACAGCCAAACCGTTTTTCTCAAAAATGTAAACGACGACTACGACACGCTTTACGCGCTGTTTACGCGGCTTGTAGAGATAGGCGTGCGGCCATATTATATTTACAGGTGCGATCCGGTTGCGGGAATCGACCATTTCCGGGTCGATTTCAAGAAAGAACGGGCGATAATGACCAGGCTGCGCAGGAATTTGAGCGGTTTGGCGTACCCGACCTATGTGATCGATACGCCCTTCGGCAACGGCAAAGTACCTGTGCCGCTGGGTTTTTGGGATGTTGATGATTTTAAGTATCGTGACTTCCAGGGGGAAGAGCACGAGGTTATATAAAGGAGTTGAACGGCCATGATGAAGCTATACCAGGTCGAATGGTGCCCTTACTGCGCGAGAGTCAGGTCCAAGATGACTGACCTCCTCATAACATATATAAATGTGAATGTGCCGCGCAACAAAGCGGACAGGAAGGAACTGATGGAGGTTTCCGGCCAGACCGGAGTTCCGACCCTCGTTGACGACGATTTGGTAATTGCGGACGATGACGACGCGATCATAGAGTATCTGGAGAAGAAATGCTCGGGGAAAGAGTTGAAGGTTTAAGGTTGAATGTTTAAGGCATCGGTATTGCCTCATTCAACCTTAAACATTCAACTTATCTTCGGCTTCAAAGAACAAGCCGAAGCATAGAAGGTTACGAGTTAACCAAAAAAGATAGTGGTTAGTGGCTGGTGGCTAGTATTTTACTAGCCACCAGCCGTTTATCTATCATTCAAGAGGAGAGGAAGTATAACAATGACGGGAGTGGCGCCAGAGCGGCTGAGGCAGTACAGAAAGGAATCGGAGAAGATCGCGCGGGTATTGGAGACTTGCGAAGCTCCGGATAAAGCATTTTCCGTTCCTACCGAGGAGTTCGTGAGAAGGCAGAAAGCGGTCGAGGCAGCCTTGGCCGGCGCAGGCATCCCCGTGGGGTTTGTTTTCTCTGACGAGCAATACTGCGGCGATGTGCCGTATCTTGGCGGGAATACCAACGTCTCCATCGAACAGGTTGCCGGAGCGATTGGCGAGAACGGGTTTCACGTCATCGCTGGCCTGGAAGGCGGCTACGTGGCGGAGCAGTTGGCAAAGCGCGCAAATGCGAAGGTCCACAAGGTCGAGATGCTTCAGCTTGCGGACGAGATTTACCCGATCGACGCCGAGCGTCTCGACGAGGTACTTGCGGAAACCGCAGGCTCTAAGACTGTAGATAAGATCGGGCTTTTGACCCCCCGCCAGGTCATACCCTCCGCTATAGTTCAGCATCTTGAGCAATTGGTCGGCAAAGAAAACGTCGTTGACGCCCAGGATATCTATTTCAAGATAAAATATGAGAAGTCGGATGTCGAAATGGCGCTGATCCGAGACGCCAATAAAGTAGCCGACGCGATGATTCGGGCGATGCTCGCGGTCATTCGACCGGGAATGTTGGAGACGCAGGTCGCCGCATGGGGAGCTTATGTCGGCTTGGAGCTTGGCGCGGAGCGCAACGGTTTCCCGATTATGGTCGGAACAGGCGACGCGAACCGAACCCTCATCGGCCCTGCGTTAAATAGACCTATTCAGCGCGGCGACTGGGTGCATATCGGCGTAGCGCCAAAACGAGATGGGCTTAATTCCTGTCTCAGACGGTCACTGATCGCGGTCGAGGACCCATCGGAGGTTACGACCGAGCAGCGTTACTGGTTCGATATGGTCGAAGGCGCGTATCAGACCGGATATGACGCTTACGTTGATGTCGCGCAAAAGGGACTGCCCGCAAAGCTGCAGGAACAGGCGTTGGTGGACTACTTCGCCGCGCGTTCGGACGAGGTGTCGAAGCGCATCGGCAGGCAAATTGCTCTTGAAATGCAAAAGCCATACACCGGCACGCACAATTCCGGCTACACAGAATGTCAGGAGTTCTACGGCGCTATTACACTGGAATCAGACGAGCCGCTGGGGAATCAGATAGTCACGATGCTGGATGTCGCCCTGCGCGGCGTCGGTAATATGTGGGACGATGTGGTTATACCCGGATTTGACTATCTGGTCATCGAGAATACACTTGGCAAGTTCGGGACAAAAGTCGAGTGTTTCAACAAGGTTCCGGTGAATGTGCAGGGGCTTGTTGGAATGGTTGAGATGTAGGTTTACGGGATTCGGAAATCCCGGTCTGGTTTTAGGGTGGCTGTTCGGAAACAGCCACCCAGTCCCCTTCTTTAAACTCTAAACTACAACTCTAAACTACATTGACTTCCCCCCAATCTTACCCTACGATAAGCTATAAGGTTCAGCTTGTTGGAGGAATTGGAATGACTGGAAGGCTTTTTGTTCGCTTTCTAATTTTGGCTGCTTTAGTAATAGGAACAGCCTCATATGCGGCTGGGGGAATGTTGGACGATCTCGCGGCGCCGCGCGCTTATAAGATGAAGAGAATCTCCAGTAATGATAAGACAGGCGCTAACTCCGATGGATTTCAGACGGATCGGATACAGGCAGGGGAAACTCGAATTCTCGCTGATATAAAGGGGCCGGGTGAGATCGCTCACTTTTGGGTAACCCTCTTTGGCTCCAAAGATCTGGACCTGCTGCGAGATGTGGTTGTTCGCATGTATTGGGATGGCGAAAAGACTCCGAGCGTGGAAGCTCCGCTCGGCGAGTTCTTTGGACTCGGCCACGGCAAATATTACAATTACGAGAGCCTGCCTTTGGTGATTGGCAACAAGAAGGGCATGAATTGCTTCTTTCCTATGCCGTACCGCAAAGGCGCAAAGATAACCGTTCAGAACCTTACCGCCAAGCAGATTTCCGACTTCTATTTTTATGTCGATTACAAAGTCTTCGACGCGCCGAAAAACGACCTCCTATACTTTCACGCCCAGTATCGCCAGGAAAAGCCGGTACTCACGCACGATAGCTACACCATCTTGGACGCCAAAGGCCGCGGGCATTACGTCGGGTGTTTCTTGTACGCGCGCCAGAACGAGCCGCTTTGGTGGGGCGAAGGTGACGACATGATATACATTGACGGCGCCGAGGAAGCTGTTATGAAAGGCACCGGCACGGAAGACTACTTCTGCCACTCCTGGGGATTTGGCAACAACACATCCACGATGCGCTTCGGCGCTCCATTGGGGCAGGATAATTGGGATGTCGGCAGCGAATTCTCGGTCTATAGGTTCCACATCGAAGACGCCATCCCGTTCACCAAGTCCATCAAAGTAATGATGGAGCACGGCTACGAGGAAACCAACGACAGATCCGATGACTTTTCCTCGGTCGCTTACTGGTATCAAACCGAACCGCACGCCAAGTTTCCAACGCTTCCGACTCCGTCCGACCGCCGACCTATGGCGAATAAAATAGCGGCGATGATGAAAGAAAAGCGTTTCGACGATTATCGCGCATGGTGGGCGGAGATAAAGGATCGCACCCCATCAAAATGGATGAAATTGAACGCGGAGTTCAATATAGCAAACAGCTATTCGCTTGAGGGTAATCCCAGCAAAACCATGGAAGCTCTGCAGGCGTTCCAAAACGCGCTCACCGGCCAGACCAAGAACCCATTCAAAAGTTGGAGCAACAGGGTCGTCCAGCGCATCAAAGAGCTAAGTGGGGAACCTGGGAAACAGCCTTGAGAAGTGGCTAGTGGCTGGTGGCTAGTATTTACTAGCCACCAGCCA
>JAUSEB010000284.1 GCA_030650495.1 Armatimonadota bacterium
TCGGCGTAGAACGGCTCTGGAAAACAGTTGGGGAAAGGGTTATTGAGATACTAAATGGCGAAGAGCATTTCCCTCATACGGTTTCATATCCAAAGGAGTTGTTCTTCATAATCCAGAGTAACTGGGATGTGTTCACCAATATGGGCACGGGTGAGCCTTGGTGGATTTTGGGGAATATGCGAAGAGACTCTTTGCAGGACATAGTAGATAATTTCGAGCGCACCAAGTCCATCGGGCTGCGCGTTATATATAACGTTTCGTTGAAAGATTTGGCCAAGCAATATGGCGATCCAAGCAGCCGATTGATAAACGGTGGAGTTGAGAATCTGTGGCTCGCGGACTATTGTGAACAGCAAATGGCTGAGAGGAGATAAATGAGTTTAATCGAAAACCGCAAGTTCTTTTATGCAAGACTGTCTGAGATATACCGGCTGGGATGCATCGACGCGCTGCTCGGATGGGATCAGCAGGTTTATATGCCGCCGAAAGCCGCCCAGGCGCGCGCGGGACAATTGGAATATATGGCTTCCGCTATCCATAGCAAGAAAACCGATCCCGAATATATCCGCGTGGTTGACGAGTTGTACGGGGTGATAGAGGAGCTTTCCAGCGAAGACCAGGTGAACGTCCGCGAGACCAAGAGGATACTGGATATTGATAGAAAGCTGCCGGATGATTTTGTTTCGGAAATGGCTCAAATCTCGTCGCTTGGTTACAGCGAATGGGTTAGAGCACGCCCGGCGAACGACTTCAAAGCCGTGCAGCCGTATCTGGAGAAGATAGTCGAGTTGTCGAGGCGGCGGTGCGAACTTGTAGGTTATGAGGCGCATCCCTATGACGCCCTGCTAGATATATATGAACCCGGCTCCAAAATAGCAATCGTCAAACCTCTCCTGCTGGATTTGGCTGAGCGGCTTCGTGAGATCATACCTCCAATAAGCGAAAAGTTTCACGGTCAGGATGAACTGAGCGGGCATTACGATGAAGCCGCGCAATATCAACTCTGCCGCCGGATTGTCGAGAACTTTGGCTTCAGCTTTGAGACCGGTCGCATCGACAAAACAGCGCATCCGTTTATGACCAGCATCGGCCCCGCTGACTTCAGGATCACGACCCGTTATGACCAGGCCAATTTCCTTTCATCCCTCTATAGCACGATTCACGAAACCGGCCATGCGTTATACGAGCTTGGCCTGCCAACGGAATGGGCGGGAACTCCGATAGGCTCCGCGATCTCACTCAGTGTCCACGAGTCGCAATCGCGGATATGGGAGAATCTGGTCGGTAGAAGCCATGAGTTCTGCGCTTATCTTAGCGGTGTGATTAAAGACTTCTTCCCTCAATACGCAAGCAGCCTCCATTCCAAAAGCCTTTGGCGATATTCGTGGATGGGCAATCAATCATAGACACATCCGGAGACGGCAGAATAGACGAGCAGGATATTTATGCTCCTATTATTCAAAGCGCGCGTACGGACGGCTCTGCCGTCATTAGCGGCAGTTTGAA
>JAUSEB010000322.1 GCA_030650495.1 Armatimonadota bacterium
AATCCCGCCACCCTTGCCGTTGCCACGATTGTGCATTTGGTAAGAAGGCTCATAGATATGCCGGCCGCTAACCGGGATACTGCACGCAAATCCGGTGACTCCGCAGCCGCCCTCCTCGTCGGTATGCTGTGGCGGAAGTCCATCCCATCCATCCAACATCCACCTTCTGCTATCGATTATTTTGTCGGCAAAATCACTCATTCGTTTATCCGTCCAGCCTTGTCATAATCACGAAAGCACGAAATTTTAGAAAACACGAAAATCTCAGAACGCAGATAAGTGAGTCGTAAGAGTCGAGGAAAAAGCGGCGTCAAGCCCACACTCCATAACCGACAACTATCAACCAACAACTTTTCCCTTATCTGTGTTCATCTGTGGTTAAAAAATCTTCCCTTTTCGTGCTTTCTCCCTTTCGTGTTTTCGTGATAAAAGTCACTCGTAATCCTGATGCGATAGTAAATCCGTTCGTCCGCGCAGTTCTTTTACATCTCTCATACCGAACCGGCTTAGGATGTCTACCAACTGCGTCCGCCAGGCGAACAGCATATTGATAAGCCTCTGAGCGCCCCATTCGATGGTCATCTTGGCGACCATCTCCGGGTCGGTCGTCGCTATTCCGCGTGTGCAGCCTCTGCCGCTCTCGCATTTGCCGCAGCGGATGCAGCCCATCGCGACCATCTCCGATGTGCCGATCACCACTCCATCGGCTCCAAGCGCAATCGCCTTAGCCATATCATAAGCGGTTCTTAATCCGCCACTGACGATAAGAGTTACCTGATCGCGAATCCCTTCTTCTTGCAAAAAACGAGAGACTTTGGGAATCGCGTATTCAATCGGCATAGCGATATTTTTTTTGGCAATCTCAGGAGCCGCTCCAGTCCCGCCGTAGCTTCCATCGAGATGGACTATATGCGTTCCCGCATAGAACGACCCAACCGCCACCATATCAACATCAATCGGAGTCGAGACCTTCACCGACACTAGCGCGTGCGGATTGATATGCTTAATCCAGTCTACATGCTTCTTATGGTCTTCGACCGAATATACGCTGTGGAACGGGAACGGTGAGAACAGCGGCGTTCCCGCCACGGCTTCGCGCATTGCCGCGACCGCAGGGGTATTCTTGTCACCCAGCAAGTGTCCGCCAAGACCCGGCTTTGCGCCTTGCGCGTATTTGAACTCGACAATCGGCGCCATTTGGATCGTCTCTTCGCGCACGCCGAAAAGCCCAGTGGCGACCTGTGTAATCATGTGGTCTTTGTAGGGAAGAAGCCGTTCGATGTATCCACCTTCACCTGTGCAACTAAACGTGTTCCACGCCACCGCCGCCCTTGCTTTGGACAAAATCGTATGAGGGCTGACCGAGCCGAAGGACATACCTCCACCGTAGATCGGAATGTCGATAACGACGGAAGGTCTGTTGTCGCCTCTCTTGTTCAACTCAAGCGCAGTTGATATCTCATCGGGATTGGTTCTCGGACCATCAGCCGGGAACCTGAAATCAATCTTGTCGAATCCGCCGCCGGAATTGCCGGTTTTATACTCCAACTCACCATCGGGGACTTCGCCGGTTGAAGCCATGTGCCATGTGCTCATAATCAGGTCGGCGGTCCAGCGGTAGTCACCAAGGGACTTATACATTGGGCTTAGTTCGATCCTGAGCGCCTTTTGAGGGCAGTGGTCAACGCAGTAAGTCCCGTTCTCCTTGCACTGTTCAGCAGTGCATCGCCAATCCAAACCGGTGAGGAAATCCGCGTAGCCATCGGGCCGCACATGCACACCGCGCGGGCAAATCTCTTCGCACTTTCCGCATTTGACGCAGGCGTCGCTGCGCCAGACTTTATACTTCCCAAGCAGGTTCTTGAACCTGTCCGGCGCGGGCTTTACTTCGCGAACCGGCGGTTGCAGTCCGATTCCCGGTACCGGATTGGCCTGAGTTGCGTTTTTATCTAAAATAGTCGCCATCACGATACCTCCGCCCAAGCCTTGAGCTTGCCGAACACCGGTCCAAAGCACTCTCGTTCGAGATCATCAAAGAACATCGCTCTGCCGACTTCCCCTCGCAGTCTGCGAGCTTCGCGAATGCCCATAGCTCCCATCATTTCAAGCATTTGGCTGTGCCATGCGCCCATCAGATTAACGATCCTCTGCACGGCGTAATTGTGTTCGATATCATGGAAGTTGGCGGGGCACTTCAACCCCTCTTGGCAGTTCATGCAGACCCTGCACTCAAGCGCGACCATAAGCGGAATGTCTATCGCCACCAAATCAGCGCCGCAGAGGATGGTCTTGATGACATGCTCGGCCATGGAAATGCCGCCGCTTGCGATCAAAGTCACCGCGTCCCGTATTCCGGCTCGCACGAATGCCTGATGCAGTTCACGAATGGCATCTGTGATATGGCGCGCTTTGCCGGACTCATTCACGACCCCATGCCAATCGGCAAAAGCGTGAATAACATCGGCTCCACCTCGCGCCAGCTCGATTGCTCTCTCAATGTAGGCTGATCCAAGCGGCAATTTGACTATGGCAACCAGGTCGGGATTTGTGGACTTTGCCCTGCTAATTAGCTCCAAAGCGTTTGGTGAATTAGCCCACTCGATCAGGTTGTGAGCGTCGGCGCATTTGGATTGAGTTTCTATATGTGGAACCGCTGTCGTGTTCCCAAGCAAATCAACTTCATCGGTGATAGCCAGTGTTTCCAGGCGTGACGCCGCGTCCAGAATCGCCAGTGTGATATTGGGGCTGAGGTCGTGCCACGGCATCAAATTAAAGAGTATGGGCAACGGAATTTCCACAAGTGGCGGGCAATCCGTTTCCACCGAACCGTTTTGGTTAAACGAAAGCTTCAGCGGCTTGCGGCCAATATCAACCGAAGTGCTGATGTACTCCCTGCCGTGAATTCCATCGCGTGTGGGACGGACGATTTCGGACATATCGGTCAAAATGGAATCGAACCCGGGTCCTCTGAATGGTCCCGGGTATCCCGCGCCGGACACTGGAACCTTGCCTGTTTCAGCCTGATACCACGTGCTGGTTATGATGTCAGCGGTCCAAATCTCATCACCGAGCGCAAGATAAGCGGGATTTATCTGCCAGGAAAGCAGTCCTTTTGTACAACTCTGAACGCAGCACAAGCAGCCCTTGCACTCGTAGAGATAATCAACATATTCGACATTCTCCAGCAGCCTGTCACGCTCATCGTTATACACGCTGTAGGCGCATTCACGCTTCACGCAGTTATGGCAGGCCGAGCAGTCCTCGCGCCAGTCTATAATCCCATATTTGCCTACCGGCTTATGCCTCGGAGGCGCCGGCGATGTCTTTATGTGATATTTAGCCGGCATAAATTAGCTCCTCGATAATCCGCTTGCCGCCAACACTTCAAGCGCAAGCTCGAAGTCCGCGCCGGTCATAATGTGAACGCCGCAAACGCCATCAACCTTGCGGACATACTCTATTATTTCAGCGGCCAAATGCACTCCGGCGGATTTTTGATCCTGCGCCGAATCCAATCGCTCGACGATGCTGTCGGGTATGTCAAGATGCTTGTATTTCTCCGCCAGCGAAATAGCCTGCTGTGAAGAAGTCAGAGGCATAACTGACGCGATTACACACGTTTTGGTATGTAGTCCGCGTTCTCGGACGTAAGTCATCCAAGCGTTAAATCGATCTAAATTGAAAACCGGATGTGTCATGATAAAATCCGCTCCGGCGGCCACTGCCTTGTCAAGCGCCATTGCCTGAAGTTCAATTGGATCTGCAAAAGGATTGGTGTCTGTTCCGACCAGCATATTGACCGGCGATTCCAACTCCGTTCCATCAGCCAGTTTGCCCTCGGTCCTCATAGCGTTTAGGATGCGAACAAGCTGAATGGGGTCGAGATCAAAAACGCCTTTTGCCGTGTCGGAAGTCGTCAGCGCCTGGTGCCTTCCGGCGATGCAAAGGACATTGTCTACGCCCATCGAGAGCGCCCCAAGCATTTGCGATTGAAGGGCGATGCGGTTCAAGTCTCTTGTTAGAAGCCCAAGTATCGGCTCAACCCCGCCGGACTTCAGGTGGCTGCACGCCGCC
>JAUSEB010000285.1 GCA_030650495.1 Armatimonadota bacterium
CGAAAAACGAGTCCCTAAGTATAAAATACCTAAGTATAACGATTCGGCTGAACGGCGATTTCAAACGGATTTGGCGGAGGCGAAAGCCTCTATTCATAAACGCCAAGAGGAAATCAATCGGCGCCGGGACGAGGATTCCAAGCTGGTAAAAAAGTCGAGAGTTTAGAGAGCTTTTCCTATGCTTCGGCTTGTTCTTTGAAGCCGAAGCTGACATAACTGGGTTGGCTTCGGCTTAGAACTACAAGCCGAAGCATCTGAACCCAGTTGGATGCGGGTAGAAAATATTATGCGCACAACAGTTCGCGATCTGGCGGAATTGGTCGGTGGAGAGTTACTTGGCGATGGAAGCTGTGAGATCACGGGCGTCTCAAGCATAGAAGAGGCCATGCCTGGCGATCTCGTCTTTGCTCAGGACCCTCGATACCTGCGGCAGGCGGCGGAGTCGGCGGCTTCCGCTATCGTAGCCCAGCAGGGCGCCCGTAACACCGGCAAGCCTCTTATTCTCGTCGAAGAACCAAGGTACGCCTTTGCCCGAATACTTGAGATGTTCGGCCCCACATCCAAAGTCGAACCCGGTATACATCCCACGGCGCATACCGGAGAAATTTTCCGTTCCGGCGAAAATGTCTCCATCCAATACGGGTGTTATATCGGCGATAATGTCACACTTGGCGACCGCGTCCACATTCACCCCTTGTCCCACATCGCGGACAACGTAACCATAGGGTCCGATGTTGTCATTCATCCTTTTGTCTGCATTCAGCAGGGGGCTGTTATCGGCGACAGGGTTACAATACACAGCAGCAGCGTGATCGGCAGCGATGGCTTCGGCTTTGTGATGGTGGACGGCGTTCAGCGCAAAATTCCTCAGATTGGCAACGTAGTAATCGGCGATGACGTTGAAATCGGCGCTAATGTGACCATAGACAGAGCGCGCACCGGTTCCACCGAGATCGGAGCCGGGACCAAGATAGACAACCTGGTTCACGTAGCCCACAATGTTAAGATCGGCAAAAACTGCCTGATCGTTGCTCTGACGGGAATAGCCGGGAGCGTTACGATAGGCGACGGCGTCGTGCTTGCGGGCCAGTCCGGCGTCAAAGACCACGTGCGGATAGGCAACAACGTCATAGCCGCGGCGCGGGCCGGCGTGATCGGCGATTTGGAAGATGGAGCGAGAGTCTCAGGATTTCCCGCAAGAAGCCACTGCGAGCAAATGCGGGTCTCCGCCGCAATGCTGCGCCTGCCCGATATAATGAAGCTCGTCGCAAAGCTGGAAAAACGGATAGCTGTTTTGGAAGGGCGGAGCGCGGAAGATGGCGAACCCGGCGACTGAAGATCAGCGGACGCTTCGAGGTGAAGTCAGGCTCAGCGGCGTTGGCCTTCACAGCGGGGAAATGTGCGAAATAATTGTCCGTCCCGCGTATGTGAACGCCGGGATAACGTTTATTCGAGACAGCGTGATAATTCCGGCGATTGCGGGAAATGTCGTGGGAACCTCCAGGGGCGCTACAATCGGCCTGGGCGGAGTCCGCATAATGACAATCGAACACCTGATGGCGGCTTTGCGCGGCTGTGGCGTTGATAACGCCCAGGTGGAAGTAATCGGGTCCGAAATCCCCGCACTGGATGGAAGCGCAAAGCCTTTCGTGGAGGCTTTTGAAAGCATCGGGACCGAAAGCCAGGGCAAGGCGCGCCGCCGGTATCTGCTGCGAAAACCGGTCTGGGCGATGAAAAACGGCGGATACATACTGGCATCGCCTTCCGAGAGTTTTAGTATAACTTACATAATGCGATACGATCACCCGATGATCGGCTCGCAGACTATTGATTTTGTCTTCGAGGAATCCCTTTTTCAAAGGGAAATTGCGCCTGCGAGGACTTTTGTGTTATATGAAGAAGTGGCGAGCTTGCTCACCCAGCGGCTTGCGCAGGGAGGAAGCATTTCCAACACCATAGTGGTGTGGCAAGACCACTTTTCGTGTGAGCTTGGATTTCCGGACGAGCTCGTTCGACATAAAGCTTTGGATACGGTCGGTGACCTGGCGCTGCTTGGCGGCTGGCTCTGCGCCGATGTTGTCGCGGTGAAGTCCGGGCACGCGCTGAACGTTCAGCTTGCCAAAATGATAAGTGAAATGGCTGTTTGCGATGGATGGGAGGATTCGGTCTATGCTTGACGTGGAGGAAATCAGGGGTGTGCTGCCACACAGATACCCATTTCTGCTCGTTGATAGGATACTGGAGCTTGTGCCCGGCGAAAAGGCCGTGGGGCTGAAAAATGTAACCATAAACGAGGAGTTCTTTGAGGGACATTTTCCCGGCCATGCCGTAATGCCGGCGGTTCTGCTGGTCGAAGCCATGGCGCAAGTCGGTGGAGTGCTGCTGCTATCCATGACAGGCAATACCGGCAAGCTCGCCTATTTCGGAGGGATGGACAACGTCCGCTTCCGAAAGCCCGTCGTGCCCGGTGACACCATCATCACGGAAGTGTTCGTTCTCAAGAACAGCGGAAGATTTGGCAAGGTTAAAGCCGTTGCCAGCGTGGACGGCCAGACTGTCGCAGAGGGCGAGTTCATCTTCGCTCTTGTCGAAAGGGATCGACCTTCAACCGGCGTTGACACAGTCGTAGACAACGACGGAAGTGAAGCCCGGGAGCGTATAAGATGAACATACAACAAACTGCTACCGACGTTCAAAAAACCATAATCCATGAAACCGCCATTGTCCACTCCAGCGCCGAACTTGGCGCGGGTGTGGTTGTCGGCCCGTTCAGTATAATCGGGCCAAACGTAAAAATAGGCGATAGGACTAGAATTGACGCGCATGCGGTTATCGAAGAGTGGACGAGAATCGGGCGCGACTGCCACATCGGAGTCGGCGCCGTTCTTGGCGGACTTCCGCAAGACCACAAATTCCAGGGAGAGCGCAGCTATCTTACCATCGGTGACAATAACATAATCAGGGAATACAACACCATCCATCGAGCCTGCGGCGAGGACGCGGCTACCAGCATAGGCGACAACAACATGCTTATGGCTTACTGCCATATCGGCCACAATTGCGATCTGGGAAGCGGCATAGTTATGGCGAACATGGTGGGAATAAGCGGATATGTATTGATTGAGGATAAAGTCGTTTTCGGCGGAATGGTAGGCGTGCATCAATATGTGCGAATCGGCAAACTCGCAATGGTGGGCGGGTATTCAAAAGTCGCTCAGGACATCCCGCCGTTTATGATGGCTGACGGTCGTCCGGCCAGAGTATACGATTTGAACGTGATAGGTTTGCGCAGAGCCGGAGTGCCGCCAAAGGCGCGCGCCGACTTGAAACAGGCGTATAAGCTGCTATATCGCTCTAAACTCAACAAGACACAAGCTATCGAGGCCATTGAGGCCGACGAGGGCGACATCAAACCAACGGAAGAGAGAGAGTACCTTCTCGGATTCCTCAGGAACGTCAAGTTTGGGTTTGGCGGCAGGCAGATGGAGAACAGACGCTAGAGATTAGTTGAGGGTTGAGGGAAACCTCCCCCAAACCCCCACCTTCGTAAGGAGGGGGAACTACTCCCTCCCCATCAGAAGGGGAGGGTCGGGGTGGGGTCTTATTCTAAATCCTAACTCCTAACTTCTAACTCCTAATCGGAATATATTACTATGATGTCACGCATTGCGATAATCACCGGTGAGGCGTCCGGCGACCTTCATGGCTCCTTGCTGGCGAAGTATATGCGGGACATGTGTCCCGGCATCGAGATTTGGGGCGCCGGTGGGAAGCGTATGCGCGAGGCCGGGGTCAATCTCATCTGCCAGTCGGGTTCGACGGGCGCAATAGGGATCGTCGAATCGTTAAAGCTTGTACCGGGCCTGCTTATGGAGTATTTCCGCGTCAGGCGGGAATTGCTGAGGCGCCGCCCGGACGTGTTGGTTCTTATAGATTTCGGGGCGTTCAACAAGCGCGTTTTAGGATTTGCCAGGCGGCACGGCATCAAAACCGTGTATTATATACCGCCGGGCGCGTGGCGTAAAAAACGTCGCAATCCCGGCATGGCGCAAATGGCGGATAAAGTTATCACGCCGTTCGACTGGTCTTATAGGATATTCAAAGACGCGGGGATCGATGTGACTCTGGTCGGCCACCCGCTTCTCGATATAGTCAAGCCGCGATTGAGCGAGCAGGAGTTTCGCCAGCGTTTCAATTTGCGCCCTGACAGCCGGCTAGTGGCCTTGCTGCCGGGGAGCAGAAAACAGGAAATAACGCACATAAGCCCCGCGCTTTTACGCGCGGCAAAGATCATTGACTCTCAAGTCCCGGACCTGCAATACGTAGTTGCGGCCGCTGGCCCGGTTCGTGCGAGACAAATAGAGCGCATACGATATAAAACACTAGAGGGATCCGGCGGTCCGGATATTAGAATAGTCGAGTCTATGACCCACGATTGCCTGGCGCATTCGTGCCTTGCGCTTACCGCGTCCGGCACTGCTACGCTTGAAGCCGCGATACTTAACACGCCGATGGTCATAGTCTATCGCGGTTCTTTTTTATCTCATTTCGAGTATTTGCTTCGAGCTGGAAAAGCGCTCGAAGACCATATAGGGCTTCCTAATATAATTGCGGAGAAAACAATATGCCCGGAACTGTTGAGCCAACAGGCTTCACCGGAAATGATAGCCAGGCTGGCGGTAGAACTGCTGCTGGAACCATCGAAAGCGGCTGCGATGAAAGAGGAATTGGCGAAGGTGCGGTCAACCCTGGGGAAAGAGGGGGGCGCCAGGATGGCGGCAAAAGTCGTCTTGGAGGCCGCCGGTCTGCTTTCGACAAACTGATCTATATCCTGGCTCGCCGCCGGACATTCTTCCTTCCAGTAGCCGTCATTGGGATATTTGCGTTCAGCCGTCCTACCTGGGGTCTCTACACCCCCGGTCTGGCATTGGTATTGGCCGGAGAGGTTGTTAGATTCTGGGCGGCGGGATACATAAGGAAATGCGTCGCAATCGCCACAAGCGGGCCTTTCGGCAGCATAAGAAATCCACTTTACGTAGGAAGCTTCCTGATCACGCTCGGTTATTGCGTAATGGCAAACAGCATTGTTGTATTAGCGGCGGCGATGCTAGCATTCTGTGTCTTCCACGGCGCGGCGATATTTTATGAAGAGCGATATTTGACCCGCCTATTCGGGAATCAGTTTATTGATTACTGCAAATCCGTGCCAAGATTGTTCCCCAGGTGGCCGAGAGGTGGAGGAGAGGAACAATACTCATTCCGGTGCGCGCTGGAGAACCGCGAGCATATATCCGCCATTTTCGCGGGTATTGTAGCGCTGGCCTTTGCATTGAAAATTGCGCTGAAATAAAGCTCTTTCTCTGTTTCGATAAATAATACCGCCCCTCGATACGCTTCGCTACTCGGGGAAGCGGAGTTTTATCTTTATTCGAACTAGTACAAAGTCCGTATTCCCGAGTAGGAGCGAAGCGACGTATCGAGGGACGGGATTAAGCAGCAAAACTAAACGAATCCTAAACGGAGCTTGTGATTGGATATACGAAAAAGGCTCTTTGGTTACATACTGCGTTATAAGTGGTCGTTCATCAACGGCGCAATTTGCGGCGCAGGCGGCGCGGGTGTGAACGCCAGCTTCGGCTTCCTGGTAGAGAGGTTTTTCAAAGCTCTGGAAAAAGGCCAGCAAAACCAGCAATTGTTGCTGATGGTCTGCGTTGGAACAATAGGTCTCTATCTCATCAAATGGGTCTTCACATATGGGCAGACTTACTTCCTTTCTCTTGCTTCGAACCGGGTGGCGGCCGACCTCCGGACTGAAATATACGCCCACATACAGAGCTTGCCGTTGAGCTTTTTCGACCGGACGCGGACAGGCCACATAATATCCAGAATAGCAAATGATGTCGGCGCAATCCAAAACGGCTCAGGGGCAGTCATTCCTCTAGTACAGGCGCCGCTGACAATTATCGGTTGCCTGACAATGATGTTTCTCACAAGTTGGAAACTGTCTCTGGTCTCTGTGGTTGTGGCTCCGTTTATGGCAATGACGATAAGCAAGATAGGCAAGCGAATGAGGAAGCTCACTTCGCTCTTGCAAATCAGCCTTGCTGACCTGATGGCGGCCTTGGAAGACTCAATGGTCGGAGTTCGCGTTATAAAGTCATTTGGGACTGAAGATTACGAGATCAACAAGTTCGTCGAACACAACAAACGAAGCCTGCGGGCGGCGATGCGCGGAGTCAAGCGAAGCGCGGCAGTGGCGCCCACGGTTGAAGTTCTCGGCGCCGTCATCGCCGTTGGCGTGATCTGGCTCGGCGCGTCGCAGGTTCAAGCCGGTCATCTGGCGCCGGGCCAACTCATAGCGTATTTCGTTTGGGCCAACTTAGTCTCCGCTTCGGCGCGCCAATTGGGACAGGTCGGCGTAGCGTACAATCAAACAA
>JAUSEB010000289.1 GCA_030650495.1 Armatimonadota bacterium
CAAGTCGAGCTTTTCTGTCCTAGCAGCGTTGTTGGAGCCATTTGCCCCCCGGTCATGCCGTAGGTTGTATTATTGATAAAAACCGTGGTGATTCGCTCGCCGCGAGCGGCGGCATGGATGGTCTCCGCCATTCCGATTGCGGCCAAATCGCCGTCGCCTTGGTATGTAAAAACGACTGAGTCCGGCAGGGTGCGTTTGACGCCGGTAGCCACCGCCGGCGCGCGTCCGTGGGCGGCCTCGATCATATCGCATGACATATATTCATACATAAAGACCGCGCAGCCGACAGGGCAGACGCCAATGGTTCGCTCACGCAGGTTCAGTTCGTCCATAACTTCGGCGATTATACGATGCACAGCCCCGTGCATACAGCCAGGGCAGTACGCGAACGCCAACTCGGATAGTGATTGCGGCCTCTCATAGACTTTTTGCATTTTATCTGACCTCACAGCAGGGTTACATCCGATTTGTAGCCTAGGGCCTTGTGCCCGTCTTTACTTAGTTGCCATAATACGCCCACAAGGGGCTAGGCTACGGTTATGATAAAGGGCTTTGGCTACACTAAAGCTCTCACGTGTTCCAGTATCTCAGCCGGCATAGGGACTACGCCGCCTGAGCGTCCAAAGAACTCGACTTTTGATTTGCCTTCAACCGCAAGGCGGACGTCCTCGACCATCTGACCGTGGCTCATTTCAACGGCCAGGAACTTCTTGCCCTGGCTCGCAAGCGCGGCGATTTCACGGTTTGGGAATGGGTAGAGTGTTATCGGTCGAAGAAGGCCAACCTTCATCCCATCCTGTCTCGCCTGATCTACGACGCTCCTGCAAACCCGCGCCATGCAGCCATAGGCTACGAGAACGACATCCGCGTCTTCGGTCTGAATTGATTGGCTCCTGACCAGCTTCTCAGCGGCGAGAGCGTAACGCGCCTGCATACGGTTGTTGACTTCTTCGAGGTCCTTCGGTTGGATATAAAGCGAGTTCACGACGTTAGCCTTGCGGCCTTTTGCCCCGATAGTCGCCCAGGGTTTTGGAATGATTTTAGGCTTCCAATCCGGGATTTCAATAGCTTCTATCATTTGGCCGATGATCGCGTCCAAAAGAATAAGGCACGGATTGCGGTATTCGTCAGCAATATCGAAAGCCTCGGCGGTCAGCGTGTAGCATTCAGCCACCGACCATGGCGCAAGGGTTAGTGTTCGATAGTCGCCATGACCGCCGCCTCGTGTCGCCTGGAAATAGTCGGACTGCGAAGCCGCGATGTTGCCGAGTCCGGGTCCGCCGCGCTGCACGTTTGCTATTACGCACGGCAGCTCGGCGCAGGCGATGTATGAAATACCTTCCTGTTTCAGGCTGATTCCCGGGCTGGAGGAGGATGTCATTGCGCGCGCTCCGGCGGCGGCGGCTCCATAGACCATATTGATGGCGGCGACTTCGCTTTCTGCCTGTAGAAAAACGCCCCCGACTTCAGGCATGAGCTTTGACATGCATTCGGGCACTTCATTTTGCGGGGTTATCGGATAACCGAAGAAGCAGCGGCAGCCACCGGCGATTGCGCCTCGAACCAGGGCTTCGTTGCCTTTCATCAGAACTCTCTTTGCCACGTGCTACCTCCAGACTTCTATGGCGACGTCGGGGCAAACTCTGGCGCAAATCGCGCAGCCGGTGCAGTCGCCATTATCTATGAATTGCGGAGGGCGGTGGCCCTTGGAGTTAAAAGTTTTCCCCTTTGCGATCACTTCTTTGGGACAGAAATGCACGCAAAGATCGCATCCCTTGCATCGCTCGTTTTCGATAGCGATCTTTCCCATATTTATCTTACTCCGAGGAGCGAGTCTATTCTTCTGAGTATCGGATTACGCTCGATTATCTGGCTGAGCGAGTATCTCTCACATATTAAGTGTAACACAATAAGTAGCCCGATGGTTGTAAATTTCACTGACAATGGACCATCAATCGCAATCGTCAATCCCAAAGCGGCTCCGAGCGGATTGGAGCCTGTGTCGCCCATCATCGCCTGGCCTCTAACATCTTTATGCGCCAATATCGCCGTAGGCAATATAAGCGCCGCAAGAGGCCAAGCGCCGCTCAATCTAAATCCACATGCGGCTGTGACCGCCAGTAATCCAATTGCAAAAACCGCCAGCGCCCGTCCCGGTCTCAGATCAACCAGGTTCAACGCATTTGCGCTGAGGGCTATCAATAGAGAGTTAATGATCCAGTCCGGTGCGGCCTTGGATACGCTCCATCCCAACGCCAGGGCAAGCGCTCCACCGCCAATTGCTTTAACGGCGCCGGTGGTGAGCTTTCTCTCTAATAACAACTTCTTGAAATGCCCGGCAAAACCTCCTGTTTCTCTGCTTCCGAATGCGTCATCCAAGAATCCAAAAGCTGCCATTCCGCCGATGAGGACAGCGTATTGCATGGTGATTCGCGCCGGAGACAAGTCGAGAACTCTAATAATAGCGCAGCCAAGAACGGCAAAGTAGGCGATTTGAACGCCGTAGGCGGCGGGGATCATATCCCCTTTGAAGTTCTTTTTGCGTAATCCCATTGAATCCAGCAGCCTTGGGAGGGCAATAAGCCCGGCCAATGCGGATACAATTATTGCGGCGATGATAGGGTAGGGCATTTTCATTTTGCTTTTTTGCTTCACTACCTGGGTGGCTGTTTCCGAACAGCCACCATAATACAAAACCAACAACCGGTGTTTCGGCATTTCAAATGCCGAAACCAATAATCCGTTCTAACTCTTTCGCCTATTGAAGGCCCGCCGTGAAAGGGCTATCAGCACGTCGCGGAACTGTCTGCCGCGATGGATGAAGCCCCTGATGTCGCGGCCAGTCGCTCTGTGTGTCAATGGGATAGGTATCTCGTCAACTCTGTATCCGGCGCGGAGGGCGTCAATCGTGAGACCGACCTCAATGCCGAAACCGCAGTCAAGTCGCTTAGTTTTCTCGACGATTTTGCGGCGTAATGCCCGCTGGCCGGAGAGAGGGGCTTTCATCGTCTGGCCGCCGAGGAGCTTGATTCCCCATCTTGCCAACTTTAATACGAGGCCAAAACCGCCTGATCTCGCCCCGGTTTTTGTCGGTACGGTCGGGAGCATCGCAATCGCCATATCGGTTTCATCCGACAAAATCGCTTGGACGAGAGCCGCGCTGTGGGACGCCGTGTCGCCGAGGTCGCCGTCGAGGAACAAGAGTATGTCACCGTGCGCGGCGGCAATTCCAGCCATAAGCGCCGCTCCTTTGCCGCCGTTTTGCGGAAGCTCTATGACGATGTCGGCGGCAGCTTCACGCGCTTTTTGGGCTGTCTGGTCGGTCGAGCCATCGTCAATAACGATTATCTCATTTACTATGGATATACGCTTAACAGCAGCTATAGTCGCGCCTATTATGTCCACTTCGTTTAAGGCTGGAATTATCGCTGTGACCTCGCTCAATTTGCGCCCCTCAGGGTTCTGGGGATAAGGCGGTCGGCGGTCTTTTTCGCGCCGAAATGGCCGTGTTCGCCTGTCAGCGCGTATACAAGGCCGATCTGGCCCGCTGCCTTATCAATGCAGTCTACGGTGGAAATTCCCTTGCCCGCGTAAGCCCCGATATAGGATATTTTCACATCATAAGCCTCGCAGCCAACAGGCTCCACGCCTTTATTCTGGAGGGCTTCGATCAAGGGCATGTCGAGTGCCCGCGCGTGGTTATGTGGTTTCGAGTTGGCGCCGCCGACGATCACGATAGTTTTGTTCCAGTGGGTCATATCGCCGGAGACGGAGACTAAGTTATGCTTCTCAAGAATGTCCAACTTGTCTGTACTTTTCGCCCATACTATCGAGTCGGTAAGAACTGTAAGCAGCGCGTTCAATTTAGCGGAATCATCGGTGTCTGAATTAAAACCGGCCTCTATCGCAGCCTCGGAAACGGAATCGCCGTCTTTTACCAATTTATCGTTCAGTCGAATGGAGCAGTTGACCTTCGCGCCTGCCTGCTCAAGCGCCGTGCGGGCCGCGGCGACCGCCTCATCGCTCCCGCCGGTTTGGATTATGGCCACGTTTCTATAAGACAAAAGTCCATTGACCGCGCTGGGGAAGAGTGCCCTGCAGACCTGCTCGGTTTGGTCGAGCCGCACCTGGAGCGCCGAGGCTGTCTCTTGTTTATCGGCGATTTCTTTACGAAGTGAATCATAGCTTCGCTCAAGCTCGGTGATCTGTGATTGACTTCGGTTTACTCCCTTACTATCAGTGGCGCCGGGCGCGACAATAGAGGCGCCGATGAGTATTCCCAGCGCGAGTGAGAGAAATACGGCGACCAGGCTGTATATGTGGTAACGGAGGTCAATCATTTATATAGTCTCCGGTAATAGCGGGATTCGGAAATCCCGGTTTGGTTTTTGGGTGGGGATTCGGAAATCCCCACCCAGCATAAAATTCTCACCCAACACAATATGTTGTCAGCGTCAGAGTTTTAAACCGACTCGGAAGCCCAGCAGCAGAAGACGGATGCTATTCGCAATGTCGGTAAAGACCGTTCGCAGCCTGTCAGCCGTGGACGGCGAAAAAACTACCATTGACAGGAACACGAGCACAGCCGCAAGTGAAATAAGACATAAATCCCGAATGGCCGGAGCCTTGCGTCCATAGAGCCTGCTTACGCCTTTTGCATCCACGAGCCTTGATCCGACCTTCAGCCGCACGAGAAACGTGCTCGACATACCTTTGCGGCCCTTGTCGAGAAAGTCTATCAAATGCGAGTGTGTTCCCACAGCCACAATCAGCTCCGCGCCGTTTTCATAGGCCAGAAGCATCGCGATGTCTTCGCTTGTTCCCGGAACTGCTATGGTTTTTGCCTCGATTCCCAGGTCATGAACCCGCTGTTGCCCAGGCGAAATCCGAGCGGCGTCGGTATATGCATGCACGAGTATCTCGGCTCCACATTTTAACGCACGATCGGACACGCTGTCCATATCCCCGATGATAATATCCGGCCTGAAGCCCAAATCGATAAGCGCATCGGCGCCGCCATCCACGCCTATCAATACGGGTTTTACATCACGAAGATACGTTCTGATGATTGCCAAATCTTCTTTATAACTCTCTCCCCGCACGACGATCAGCGTCTGTCTGCCATTGATCGGCGTGTCTATAAGAGGGAAATTGGTGGGATCGAGGAGGATGCCCTTTTCCTTCACGACGTAAGAAAGCGTGTTCTCGGCAAAGCTCTCAAGCTCGTTGTTAAGGTTGAGCTTGGCCGATTCCATACGCTCTTTTACTTTGTCGACTGTCAGCAGGTCGCCTTCCACAAGGATGGTCCCATTGCGCCGCAGGACAGCCTTGTCCAATTCGACTTCTTCGCCCTCTTTAAGGTATTTGAACAGGTCGATATCCGGCGCGTCTATGAGCGGGATTCCGGCTTTTACGAGTATTTGCGGTCCGACGTTGGGATACCGTCCGGATATAGAATTGCTGACGTTGATAACGGCGGCGACCTGCCGGTCAACCAGCATATCCGCTGAAGCGCCGTCTATGTCCTCATGGTCAATGACGGCAATCTCACCGCGTTTAATGCGTTTGGCGAGGTTCTTTGTTCTTTTGTCCAGTCTTACGGTTGCCTTTATGCCCAAAGGTAGGGCCTCCGATGGTGAGACGTAAGGAAAAAGCTGTCAGCTGTCAGCTGACAGCTGACAGCTTTTCTCTGAACCCGCTCCGCGCAGCATTTCTTTTGCGTGCCTAAGAGCTGTCTCGGTGTTCTCAGCCGAGCCGAGCATTCGAGCGATTTCATGGACGCGTTCATCTAAGTCCAATGGCGTAACGCGGACGACGGTCCGGTCGTCGATTATCTGCTTGGCAACGTTCAAATGTGATTTCGCGCGGCAGGCGATCTGGGGCAGGTGGGTCACGCACATCACCTGGCAGCCCGCCGCCACCCCCGCAAGTTTAGCGCCGACGACATTCGCGGTCCTACCGCCGATTCCGGTGTCGATTTCGTCGAATATAAGAGTTGGAATACGGTCCGCCGCGGCCGTAACGGACTTGAGAGCAAGCATTATGCGTGACATCTCTCCGCCGGAAGCTATCCTGGAAAGCGGTTTCAGCGGTTCGCCCGGGTTCGGCGAAATCAGAAACTCTACCGCATCAGAGCCTTTCGAGGAAAGCTCGCCCGGTTCAAAAGAGACTTGGAACTCGGTGCGCTCCATAGCGAGTTCGGCAAGTTCCTTCATCACAGCGGTTTCGAAATCTTTTGCTTTTGAGCGCCGCATATCCGATAACTCTTGCGCGGTCTTGGTCGCTTGGGCCAGAGTCTTCTCAAGCAAAACCTCCAGTTCCTGGCCGTGCTCTTCGCTGTTTTCCATGTATCTGACCTTGCCCGCCGTGTTCTCAGCATAAGCAAGGACGCTCTCGATTGTGTCGCCGTATTTCCGCTTGAGCGAACGTATCAGGTCGAGTCTTTCTTGTATCGTCTCCAGCCGCTGTGGGTTGAACTCCAAGTCATCGCGATAAGCTCTCATGAAAACCTGGGCTTCCTCTACGGCGAATATGGCGTTCTGCAGCAGTTCAGCGACCTGGCTGACGCTTGGGTCCATCGCGGCCATCTGCTCTGCCTGGCGGGCGAATTGAGCGATATTGGCAATATCCCCGGCTGATTCGCGAGAGTTCCCGCTCAGCGACTCATAGATGGCTGATGCAAGTATGTGTAGTTTTTCGGCGTTCGCAAGCCGGCTTCGGTCCGCTTCAAGTTGTTCCTCTTCGCCGGTTGTCAGGGCAGCGGACTCTATCTCGGATAATTGAAATTTATAAAGGTCCAACATCTGCGCGCGCTCTCGCTCATTAGTCCGCAAGTCATCGAGTTGGCGCCGGGTGTCGCGCAGCGTCGAGTAATGCTCAGCCATATTTTGGCGCAGCTCAGCGGCTTCGGCGCCAAGCCAGTTGTCCAAAACATCGATATGAGACTCGGCGGAAAGGAGCGACTGGTGCTCGTGCTGTCCATGAAGGTCGAGCAAGCCCTGTGTCAGAGCTCTAAGTGTAGACAGTGTGCATATCCGGCCATTTACGCGGCGCTGAGACTTGCCTCCACGGCTGAGTTCCATGGTGATGAACATCGTGTCATCTTCAATCTCTACGTCAAGGTCGGCTGCGCGTTCTTTGACCCGCGGCGCGTCGGATAGATCAAAGATTGCTTCGACAACCGCGCGGGCCGCTCCGCTTCTTACCATTTCGGCTGAAAGCCGCTCGCCCAGCGTGGCGCTAATGGCGTCGATTATGATGGATTTGCCCGCGCCGGTCTCACCGGTGAGGACGCTGAACCCCTCACTGAAAGTGAGGTGGAGTTTATCAATCAGGGCGAAATCGTTTATGTGTATTTCCGAGAGCATAGCGTTACTCGCTGAATCTCTCTCCCCACCTCAGCCGGCTTTGGAGCTTGTCGTAGAAGCTCCAGGTGTCCCAAAATACGATCTTGGCAGGGTGTTCCGCGCGTCTTATGTCGACTTTGTCCGAACTCTGCAGCGCAATACCACTTTGCCCGTCTATGGTCAGCATCATGCCTTCCTCGTCCCTATCGCACTCGATGACAATCTGCACCGATTCGGAGCCTGGTATGACGAGTGATCTTGCGTTAAGCGTATGCGGACAGATCGGCGTGATGATCAGAACATCGACGTTAGGATTGACCACTGGGCCGCCGGCCGACAGTGAATAAGCGGTCGAGCCGGTGGGCGTCGAGACAATTATACCATCAGCCGCGTATGTGGCGATGTACTTCTCATTTACATACGTATGAAGCCTGAGCAGCCTGGCAAGCGGACCTTTGGCGACTACGGCATCGTTCAGAGCGATATGCGCCGCTATCTCCCGGCCATCGCGTATCAGGCCGGCTTTGAGCATCAGCCGCTCGCTTACCTGATAGTCACCGCGCAGCGTGCGCTCCAACGCCTCTTTGACATTGGGCGGATGGATTTCGGTAATAAAGCCATATTGCCCCAGGTGGACTCCGAGAATGGGTGTATTTTTAGGGCTGGCCATTCGCGCGGCGCGAAGGATCGTGCCGTCACCGCCGAGAACGACTATCATATCAGCGGAGCTGACCTCATCTTCACTGGCTGCGATGTCCATTCTATTTATGAGCGCGGCGGCTTCGCTTTCGATAAGGACTGTTATACTTCTCGCGGCAAGCCAGTCCGCCAGCTCCGACGCCAGTTCAAGAGCAGCTTCTTTTTGCGGATTTGCGACTAGCCCGATGACTTTCATTGGCCGGCCTTGGAATTACCTTTACTCAACCTTGCCAGGTTGGTTTTAGCTTGCTGGTGGTCTTTGTCCAACTCAATGGCTTTTTTATAATATGATACAGCCTCTTGCGGCTGCCCTTTCTTCTCCATCGCTACGCCCAAATTGTTGTAAGCCGACGGCAGATTATGGTCCAACTTGATGGCTGTCTTATAGTTCTCTATCGCTTTGTCCAGATCACCTGACTTGTCATAACAATACCCAAGACCAAAGTACGCGCTGCCGGATTTGGGATCTGTCTCGACTGCCTTCTGGTAGTATTCTTTTGCTTTGTCGGCCTGCTGCTTCTCCATATATATGGCGCCAAGAGCGGTCATAGCGGCGGCGTCAGCCGGCTTCAATTGCAGAATCTTTGTCCACGCTTCAAACGCGCCTTCCGTGTTTTTCTGGTTCTCATAGATGTGCGCCAAGTTGTTATGCGCTTCCACTGAGTTCGGGTCGCGTTCCGTCGCGGATTTAAGTACAGCAATAGCTTCATCGGGTTTGCCTGTCTTGAACAAAGCCCAGCCTAGTCCCGACATTGCCTGCGCGCTATCCGGCTGGATTTCGAGAGCTTTGTGGTATTCCTCCACCGCGACACCGAAGCTGCCGAGTCTGGAGCGGACCACTGCCAGGTTATAGTGCGGAGCGTATTCTTTTGGAGAAATAGCCGCGGCGGCCTCATACTCTTTAGCGGCTTCTTCGTTCTGATTGTCTGCCGTAAGGACTTCCCCATAGCCAAGCCTGGCAATATAGTTGTTCGGGGCCAATGCGGCGGCTTGTTTATAGGCCGATCTCGCGGATACGGGTTTATTAGCTGACTTATACGCCATTGCCAAAGTGACGAAATAATCGCCGTTTTTAGGAGCCAGCCTGGTTGCTTCCTGAAGCTCCACTATAGCCAGGGAAGAACCGGGAGTCTTCTTCAGCAGCGCCATTCCAAGATTATGCCTGATCTCCGCGTCTTTTGGGCTGAATGCGACAGCCTGGCGATATTCGGCGATAGCCTGGTCCAATTTGCCTACATTTTGCAGGATATTGGCGAGATTTACATGGCCGATGGCCTCGCGCGGCTTTATTCTTACAGCTTCCTGAAATTCGGCGATAGCTTGATCGTTGGCGCCGATCATAGTATAAGCGCTGCCAAGGTTAATCCGCGATACGGCATCATTTGGGCGAAGCCGGACGGCTTTTTCAAGAGTTGTGATGGCGTCGTTATTCTTACCTGATTTGTAATACAGGAATCCCAGCCAACTAAGTGAATTGGCATCCTTTGGATGAGCGTCGGAATAAGGCTTGAGAACGGTTATAGCTTCATCCAGCTTGCCTTGTTCATAGAGACTCTTCGCCTTCTTGAGCTCACTTGGCGCCGAATACGCAGGCGCCGCAAAACACAACGAGAGAGCTGCCAGCATTAGAAACGAGGTCAAACGTCTTGTGGTCATTTGCATCCTCTCCAAGTCCAGTTTATTAGCCGTAATTATATCAAAGGGGCGCTCGCTTCGCAAGGCGGGCTTAATCATTGAAGCCTGGTTCAGGGAAGAACGCGGACAGAAAAAGGGAGTTGAGAGAGTCGAGGGATAGTTGAAGGTTGAAGGTTTAAGGTATTCCTTCCAACACAATCTCCTTCAACATTCAACATTAAACACTCAACTGGCTGAAAGCCACAGATTAACTCAATTTCCAAATAAACAGAACGCAGAAAAAAATCTTGAAAATATTTTAGCTCAGGTATTGACAGCGTTATCCTTGCCTGCTATATTAGGTCAGCTAATGGATGTTGATTGGTAGCTGGATGGTAATACTGAGTATATTCAGCGGTTACTGGATGGATACCAAATGGAGGGAAAATCTCCCAGATGTTGTTCGGTGGAATATCTGAACATACACTCGATCCGAATGGGCGAGTGATAATACCGCGGAAATTGCGCTTCTCTCTCGGCGAGACATTTGTCATCACGAGAGGGCTTGGCAAGTGCCTGCGTATTTTCACGATGGACGCTTTTAATGGAATCAAAGCCGAGGCGGATAAGATAGGCACACCTCTTTCCGCGCTGTTCGACCCTGAGATACTGAGAATTCGCCGCCAATTGTTCGGCGAAATGATCGAGACCACGACTGACGGCCAGTGGAGAGTTTTAATTCCTCCCAGGCTGCGAGAGTACGCCGAGATAACAAATGCGGTCGTGCTGGTCGGAGCCGGGGATTGGATAGAAGTCTGGAACCCTGACAATTGGAGAGCGTACACGGAGCAGGAGCTTACCGAAGAGAAGCTGATCGCCGCTGGCGGCGGCTTGCTTACGGGCGAACGCTCGATGGAGCCGAATGACGGAGCCGACATACCACAAACCGGTTCTCCTGAGTGAGGCCGTCAGCTATCTCAGCCCAAAGCCGGGCGGGATATACGCTGACTGCACATTAGGTGGGGGAGGGCACGCCGAGGAGATTCTTAGGCGGAGTTCCCCGGATGGAGTCCTGGTTGGGATCGACCGCGATGAGGCGGCGATTCAGGAATCATCTAAGCGGCTCTCGGAGTTCGGCGAGCGTGTCAGGCTGGTCCATGGGGACTTCCGAAACTTGGCGGAGATACTGGAAAACCTGAGGATTGCCAAGTTGGATGGAGTTCTGTATGACCTTGGCGTTTCGAGTTTCCAATTGGAAACCGCCGAGCGCGGTTTCAGCCTGATGAAAGATGCGCCGCTGGATATGAGGATGGACCGGACAAATCCGGTGACGGCGGCGGACTTGCTCAACCGGCTTTCGGAAAAAGAGTTGGCCGATTTGATATTTACCAACTCCGATGAACGGTGGTCTAGGCGTATCGCGAAGCGGATTATCGAGGAACGGAAAAAGAATCCGATCCTGACGACAAAGCGGTTGGTGGATTTAATTGCCGGAGCGATTCCAAGGAAGGCCTGGCCGCCGGGAATCCATCCTGCGACGCGGACGTTCCAAGCGCTGAGAATCGCGGTGAACTCGGAAATGGAGGCCCTGGAAGAAGGGCTAGTGGCCGGAGTTGAGGCTCTTGCGGTAGGGGGCCGCGCGGTTGTGATCTCATACCACAGCGGCGAGGATAGGATTGTAAAAAGGATTTTTCGCTTGATGAGCGGGCATTGCGAGTGTCCTTCCGACCTGCCGGTATGCGCTTGCGAAGCAAAAAAGACAATTGAAGTTTTGACAAAGAAACCGGTTGTTCCGACGCCGGAGGAGATAGTTGGAAATCCAAGGGCGCGAAGCGCGAAACTGAGGGCCGCGGTGAAGATCGCGGAATAGCGCTTTAGGCGGCGGCATCGGCAGCAGGCTGCCGATGCAACAAACTTAAGCAACAAGCGCCGGCTTCGGCTCCAAAGAGGGAGTGTTCAAAAACCGTAGCCCCGGCCCTTGTGGCCGGTCGGCGGTAGTGAATCTACGCTCAGCAGACGGGGCACAAGGCCCCGAGCTACAGAGGAATCGGCATTTTTGAACACTCCCAAGAACGAGCCTAAGCATAGGAACAATATTGATAGAGAGGGTGGAGGTTACAATGGCGAAGCGTGGGCTTGCCCCCGGTTCATCGGGGTCGCGCCGGGTAAGGCGCAAGAAGAACGTATTCAAGTCGGTTATGCAGCGAGTTGCCGGGAACCAGATGGGTTCCGTAGTGGTAATGATGATGATCGTGCTTGGCGTTCTACTATCATATATCGGCGTTTACGCAAAAGTTACCAAGAACGGCTATTACCGCGCCAATGTAACCTCGCAGCTTAGGGAAGCGCGCGAAGAAAACCTCCGATTGCGCGCGGACATCCAAACATTATCAAGTCCTGATAGGTTAAGAGTAATAGCGACAACCGCCGGTATGCAGCCGTGCAATGATTTCGACTATCTGAGTGGCGGTGAAACTACTGTCGTCGTTGCTGACGCTAGTCGAGAATAGAGGGTCAAACAGTGCGTCTTGCATATCGGACTGTGGTTCGAAAGCGAGCGGAGTTACTGTTTTACGCTTTCATCGCCGCGTATGCGCTGATCGCGCTGCGGCTGACATACGTTCAGTTTTGGAAAGCTGAACGATATGAGATCTTTGGCAACCGAATACGGGGACGCGAGCGGCAACTTGAGGCACAGCGCGGCGTGATCTACGACCGGATCGGGCGAGAGCTAGCGATCAATGTTAAAGCTGCGTCTGTATATGCGAATCCTAATCGCGTGAGAGAAGCCGGAGCGCTGGCCACTCAACTTGCAAGTCTTCTCGATTGCGATCGCAGTCTTCTGTTAAGCAAGTTGTCTGACGATGACAGAGGTTTTGTATGGCTCAGGCGATGTGTTGAGGAGAGGACAGGCGCCGAACTACGGAAGGCGAAAATAGCCGGGATAGGCGTGTTGGATGAGTATAAGCGGGTCTATCCATCGGAGGGCGTGGCAGCCCAGGTAATTGGGTTCACAAACATTGATGGTGAAGGGCTGGAAGGCGTAGAGCGCGTTGCGGACAGCTATCTTAGAGGCGCCGACGGCCTTCTTGTTGCGGATGTCGATCCGAATGGACGTGTAATTCCTGAGACAAGGCGCCGGATGGTCGAGCCGAGAGACGGTAGAGATGTTGTCCTGACGATAGATAGATACATCCAGCACGTTGCCGAAGAGGAGCTTAGAGCCACGTTCGAGGAGAACAAGGCAAACGGGGCTTCGGCAATTGTTCTGGACCCAAAGACCGGCGAGGTTTTGGCCTTGGCGAACATGCCGTCTTTTAATCCAAACAACCGCGCGGGCAGCGGTCCGGAATGCTGGCGTAACAGGGCAATAACGGATCTTTATGAGCCGGGTTCAACACTCAAGACGATAACGGCGGCAGCGGCTCTTGAGGAAGGGTTGATTACCCCAAATCAAGTGTTCGCCAATTGCGCCGGGACAGTCACCATAGGCAGGCGGAGAGTCAGGTGTTCTCTCCACGCTCCGTTTAACGATGGTCATGGAGAAGTCGATCTGACTAAGTTATTGACTTACTCCTGCAACATAGCGGCGTCGAGGCTGGGGTTGGATATTGGCCCTGAGAGATTATACAAGTATGAGAAGGCATTCGGATTGCTATCGGCTCCGAATCTGGGGTTAGCCGGAGCAACGACAGGATGGCTTGAGAAGCCGTTGAGCTGGCCGCAGATAAAAACGGCGAATGTGGCGTTTGGACAAGGCATATCGGTCAGCGCGATGCAACTGGCGTACGCGTACGCGGTGATTGCCAACGACGGTGTTATGATGCGTCCGACCATCATAAAAGAAATTCGGAATAAAGACGGTTCGCTTTTCAAAGAGTGGACGCCGAAAGTGGTGCGGCGAGTGGTTTCCGAATCGACCGCCGAGCAGATCACCAAGGCTCTCGTGTCCTGTGTAAACGAGGGAACTGGCAAGGCCGCCGCGGTTGAAGGTTACACGGTGGGCGGCAAAACCGGAACCGCGCAAAAAGCGCGGGCAGACGGAAGAGGTTACTCTGGAGGCGGATACGTAGGGTCGTTTATCGGATTCGTTCCGGCATCGAACCCGAAACTGCTGATCATTGTTGTAGTGGATGAACCAAAAGGGTCACATTACGGGTCGGTTGTTGCGGCTCCGGCTTTTCGGAATATCGCGAAAAAAGCATTGTGGTACCTTCGGACTCCACGGGATGCGCCGCAAATACGACCTGGATTCAAGGTAGCAAAGAAATTAACGTCAGCATAGGTTGGTTTCGGCATTGAAATGCCGAAACACCAGAGCAGTTATCGGAACATTGAAAAACGGCGTGAAGGCTTATTGTGAGACTACGGTGTGCGTAGCGCCGTGGCAAGTATGTTGCTTTCGTCTTCACGTGTGATTTGGGGTTTGGTGAGACCGGGTAGGGAAACTTGGGCGAGTCCTCTTCGGGTCTCACCAGCCCCAAAATGATTAAGTTTTGATTCAGCTTTGCCGGCGCAATAGACGCCGGGGGCGGCCGGTCCGACATGGATGTGGGCGGCTGCGGTGCAACAGCGGCCGTTCAAGGCCGTAGTTAATAGAGCGTGGGGTCGTGTCAGGCCGGATAGGGAAACTTGGGCGAATCCTCTTCTGCGCTGCGCACGGCCCCTCTTTTTGAGTGATTAGTGGCTAGCGGTTAGTGGCTAGTGAAAGCAGCCACTAATCAGTAACAGTTCAGGGTTGGTGAGCAATACCCCCCTCAATCCCCCCTTATAAAGGGGGGAAGCGTCGTAGCTCCCCTTCGTAAGGGGGGGGAGGGGCGTAACTCCCCTCCTTACGAAGGAGGGGTTGGGGGAGGTCAAATCGTACTCACCAAGAGTGAACTCTTACACTAATCACTAACCACTTCTGTAAGGCCGTGATATAATTGTTTGGAAATATGGGGTAGCTGGGGGATGCGGCTTCAAGAGTTGGTCAGTGTATTGCCCGGCGTTAAAGTGTCGGGATGCGCGGACCTTGAAATATCCAATATCGTATATGACTCGCGGAAGGCGACCGCGGGTTCGATGTTTGTCGCCGTAAATGGGGAAACTGTTGACGGTCACGAATACGCCGAAGCAGCTGTTCGTAACGGAGCGGTCGCTGTGATCGCCGAGCGCGCCATCCCGAATATTCAACCACATAATATAGAACTTATCCTCGTTAAAAATTCTCGCGACGCAATGGGAAGTCTGGCCGCAAGGTTTTACGATTATCCCAGCCGCAAACTCAAACTGATCGGAGTCACCGGCACAAAAGGCAAGACGACCACGACTTACCTAATCGCATCGGTCCTGCGTTCACAAAGCCAATTGACCGGCGTCATCGGCACGATTGGAACCCGCATCGGAGACGAGGCGATACATACTGAGCATACGACCCCGGAGTCGGTAGACTTGCAGGGCGTTCTGGCGCAAATGGCCGGGCGCGGAGTCCAGACGGTCGCGATGGAGGTTTCCTCACACGGTTTGGCTCAGGGCCGCGTGCGCGGATGCGAATTCGACTGCGGGATATTTACCAATCTCACTCGTGACCATTTGGATTACCACGAGACTATGGAGGATTATCTTGACGCGAAGCTGATGCTGTTCCAGGACTACGCGCTCGCGTCCAGCAAGGAATTCACCGCTGTACTGAACGTCGACGATCCTGCCGCGCCTAAGGTCTTGAACGCGGTCAAGGGAAGGCTTATAACCTACGGAGTGAAGTCGGCGGCGGACATAACCGCTTCGAATATCAAAGCAACAGCGAAAGGCGTGTCATATACGCTTTCTTATGGCGGTGAGAGCATCGAAGCGCAGCTAAAACTGGCCGGCCTTTTCAACGTCTACAACTCGCTTGCGGCGGCCTCAGCGGCTATCGCGCAGGGACTCTCGATTTCGCAAATAGCGGAAGGTCTTGCCGGCGCTGAGAACGTTGACGGTCGATTCGAGTCCATAGACTGCGGCCAGGATTTTACGGCGCTTGTGGATTACGCTCATGCCCCGGACGCGTTGGAAAACGTTTTAGCTGCCGCGCGGGATTTGACCAAAGGCCGGCTAATTGTGGTCTTTGGCTGCGGAGGAAACCGAGACAGAGGCAAGCGTCCGATTATGGGCAGAATCGCCTCTGAGATGGCCGATGTCTGCGTCGTAACCTCCGACAATCCGCGTAAAGAAGACCCAAACACAATCATCGAGGAAATCCTTACGGGGATAGAGAAGCCGTTTGCCGCCCGTGTGGTTGTTGAGCCGGACCGCCGAGAAGCGATAAAGATTGCGTTGAATATGGCTAATGCCGGTGATATTGTCCTAATCGCGGGCAAAGGCCACGAGGATTATCAGATATTCGCCGACAGGACAATCCATTTCGACGATAGGGAAGTCGTCCGGGAGTTGTTGCGCTCCCAAAAGCGTTAATCACGAAACCACGAAAGGAAGAAAGCACGAAAAGGGGAAGAGTATTTAACCACAGATGGATACAGATGAACACATATATGGATCGTCGGTTGAGTGTTGAGGGTTGATGGAACCGGACTGGGTGGCAATTTCCGAATCGCCACCCAAAGACTGAAGCGGGATTTCCGAATCCCGAATTCCCTCGACTCTCTTTCACATCTGCGTTTATCTGCGGTTAATCTATCTTCTTCTCAGAACCAGGAATTTCGTGTTTTCAAAATTTCGTGCTTTCGTGATTGAAAGAGCAGGGTTGTCTTGAATATGGGACGGGCAAAGGGGTTGAGGTCATAGTATGCAGGCCATGAAACTCGGAGATATCAACTGGATATTAAACGGCGCTCTCATCGGAGGGCCGTCTGACCAGGACATAACGGGCGTATGCACGGACAGTCGCCTTGCAAAGCCGGGCGATATGTTTTTTGCTCTGGTTGCTGACCGCGACGGCCATGCATTTGTAGAGGACGCGGCGCGCGCCGGGGCAGTTGCGGCGGTAGTATCACAAGAGATTGAAATAGACCTGCCGCTGATCGTGGTTCCAGACACTCTCCGGGCGCTGGGTGATCTCGCGCGTTCTTACAGGCATAATTATCAAATTCCTGTTGTGGCGGTCACGGGCAGCGTCGGCAAAACAACTACCAAAGAGATGATAGCCGCCGTGCTTTCACGGAAGTATTCGGTCCTGAAAAACGATGGGAATTTCAATAATGAGATCGGCCTGCCGATGACGTTGTTCCAACTCGATTCATCCTATAGCGCCGCTGTATTGGAGATGGCGATGAGGGGGCCGGAGGAAATCCGGCGGCTGGCGGATATCGCCAGACCTAAGATAGCGGTCATCACCAATATCGGCCTATCACATGTAGAGCGGCTGGGTTCGATAGAGGCAATTGCTACGGCCAAATCGGAGATACTGGAGGACTTGCCTCCGGAAGGTCTTGCCGTTCTCAATGGCGATGATGAGTTCTACGAATATATGAAAAGCCGCCGTTTTGGCAGGTCCATAGCGTTTGGCGAAAATCCTTCCTGCGAGATTCACGCGTCGCATATCAGAACGCATCCGGATGGGCGCGCCGGAGCTACTATTGCAACACCGAGAGGCGTGATGGAGCTTGAGTTGGCAACTGTTGGGCAGCATAACATTTGGAATGCGATGGCTGCAATCGCTGTTGGCGTTGAAACGGGAATCGAGCTTGACGAGATCAAGGCGGCCCTTGAAGTCTTTGGGGCGCCGTCTATGCGAGCCAATGTGGTTCGGGCGCCGTTAGGTTACACTGTGATCAACGACGCATATAACGCAAGTCCGGCGTCGATGACCGCCGCATTACGCGCTCTCGCCTCTATGGAGGGAGATAGGAAGATCGCCGTTTTGGGAGATATGCTGGAGTTGGGCGAATATGCCGACGCCGCGCATATCGAAGTTGGCCGAGTCGTGAAAGAGCAGGGGATAGACCGGCTTATCACCGTAGGGGAGCTTGGCCGTCGCATTGGCGATGGGGCTGCGGAGAACGGCTTCCCGCGTTCCGAGATTAGGAACTATGACGGCAGCGACCAAGTTGCGCCGGGGCTGAGAGCCGAGCTGCGGCCCGGCGACGTCATATTGGTTAAAGGCTCGCGGATGATGAAGATGGAGACGATTGTAGAGGGGCTGTTGGGTGAATAGCGGAATTCTCGATGGTTTTACTGCTTTGTTCTTGGCGTTTCTGGTGACCGCCGTCGCTATGCCGTTCGCTATTCAAGTGCTGACGGCGTTTCGCGCGGGGCAGATAATCAGCCGTGATGGTCCCGAAAGCCATTTAGCTAAACAAGGCACGCCGACCATGGGCGGAATCCCGCTTGTCGCGGGGTTGATACTCGCGTCGGCTGTGATGGGGCTGATCAGAGATGTTCACGGCATATGGTCTGAAGTTTGTCTCAGGGCTCCGGGTATGCTCACCGTTTTAGCCATTATTTTAGGCAACGGGCTGTTGGGGTTTCTGGACGATTATCTCATTATCTCACGCGGCAAATCGCTTGGATTGAAAGCAAGGCAGAAGCTATTAGGCCAATTTATATTAGCAATAGCGTTTGTTGCCTGGCTTGCTTATACGGGCAAAGAAGGGATATACCCGACAATCATCCGCATACCGTTTATTGGCCCAATCGAGCTTGGAGGATGGTACTGGCCGTTTGCGGTTTTATTGATAGTCGCGATGTCCAACGCGGTTAATTTGACGGATGGCCTGGACGGTTTGGTCGGGGGACTGGCGCCTATTACGGCAATGGGACTCGCATGGGCGGCCCTGCTTCCGCTCACTGGAGCAATTCCCATGGACCCGGCGATGGTCATAGTCTGCGGAGCGATTGCCGGGGCAAGCCTGGCGTTCTTGTGGTTCAACGCGCACCCAGCAAAGATATTTATGGGCGATACAGGATCGCTCGCGCTGGGCGCGGGATTCGCGGCGATTGCGATACTCACGAAGCAGGAGTTCATGCTTCTATTTTTTGGATTTATCTACGTTATCGAAGCGTTATCGGTAATTACGCAAGTTATCTCGTTCAAGACGACGGGCAAACGGATTTTCAAAATGAGTCCAATTCACCACCATTTCGAGCTTTCGGGATGGCCGGAGGAGAAGATCGTCGTTAGATTTTGGATTATTGGGCTTCTGGCCTGCGGGTTGGGAATCGTACTATCGGGCAAGATGATGAGGTTATGGTGAGAAAGACGGGCGAATATTCCGGTAAAAATATCGCGGTAATTGGAATGGCTCGGACTGGGCTGGCGGTCGCTGAGGCTTTGAAAGGTCTCGGCGCCAAAGTTACGCTTTATGACAGGAAGCCCTTAGAGGAATTGAGAGAGGAGATAGTTGAGGCTTCGCGGCTGGGAGTAGATGCTCGTCCGGGAACGGATATTGTGAGCCTGGCTGGAGTTGACTTGGTGGTTCCAAGCCCCGGCGTGCCTCACGGCGCAGCGTCGCTGGCGGCGGCCCACGATTTGGGCATCGCGGTAATCTCGGAGATCGAACTAGCCTATCGCTTGTCTCCGGCGCCGATTATCGCCGTGACCGGTACAAACGGGAAGACGACGACTACCGTGCTTATCGGCAAAATGCTTGAGGCCGATGGGCGCGATACTTACATTGCGGGAAACGTTGTGGCCGGTGACATCCGGCTTCCGCTGATAACGGCAGGCGTTTGCGCGGGGAAAGACAGCGTGATCGCCGCCGAGATAAGCACATTCCAGTTGGAGTGGATAGAGACGTTCAGGCCGAAAATCGGCGCGCTGCTGAACATAAGCCGTGACCATGGCGACCGTCATGCGACCATGGAGGAATACGCCGGTCTCAAAGCGAGTCTATTCAGGAATCAGCGCCCTGATGACTACGCTATCGTAAACGCTGATAACCAGCTTGTGATGAAACAGATTCGCGGGGTCAAATCCCGCATTCTTCCCTTCAGCCGGATGAAGAAGTTGGAGGAAGGAGCATTTGTTTGTGGAGAAGAGGTAATTGTGCGCTTGTCCGGCAGTGAGCATCGCATCTGCAATCGCGCTGATATACGAATACCGGGCGAACATAATTTGGAGAATATACTTGCCGCATCGCTTGCGGCGATAGCGTTCGGCGCGCGGCCTGAGTCTATTCTTAAAGCGATACGAAACTTCACCGGCGTGGAGCACAGGATGGAGCCGGTGGCGGAGATCGACGGCGCGCAATACGTAAATAACTCTATGTGCACGAATGTAGACGCGGTTGTCAGGTCAATCGAGGCGGTCGAGGGTCCGGCCATAATAATTGCGGGCGGAAAAGACAAGGGAAGCGATTGGGCGCCGTTTGCTGAGATCGTGAACCGCAAAGTCAAGCATTTGGTTTTGATAGGAGTAAGCGCGCCGCTGATCGCATCAGCTGTGGCGCGGACAGGTTACACGAAAATAATAATGGCGGCTTCAATGGAAGACGCATTATGCGAGGCGCGGAGATTGGCGGATCCCGGCGACACGGTTATGCTTGCGCCCGGCTGCGCCAGTTTCGATATGTTCAACGGATTCGAGCATCGCGGGCAGGTGTTCAAGTCCATCGTAAGGCAGTACAAAGAAAGCAAACTGTAACTGTTCAGGGATTGGTGAGCAACCCCCCTCAATCCCCCCATCTAAAGGGGGGAGGTTCGAAGCTCCCCTCCTTACGAAGGAGGGGTTGGGGGAGGTTAAAAATCCGTAATCATCAAGATGTAACTTTTACGGTAAACTATCAGGGGGCGGAGCCAAATGAGAAAGGTTAGTAAGCTGCCGGCGGATTTTACGCTATTCGTGACCACGATGATTTTATTCGCGATTGGAATACTGATCGTATTCGACGCCAGTTTCGCGCTCGCCGCTGATATGAAGATGACAGACGGCGACAGTTGGTATTTCGTAAAACGCCAATTTGTTTTTGGCGTTGCCGGCCTGCTGGCGATGTTCATTGCGATGAGAGTCAGACTTGAGACTGTTCGCAAGTGGTCGCTGCCCTTGATGCTTCTCTCGATTATGCTGCTTGGGGTCGTGATGGTTCCCGGCGTCGGGATGCGGGTAAACGGAGCGACCAGATGGCTCGGATACGGGCCGCTGCGATTTCAGCCGTCTGAGTTGGCGAAATTCGCCGTAGTATTATATATGGCTGCCGCGCTATCGAACCAGAAGTTCCGAATATGGAAGTTCCAGTCAGGTATTCTATTGCATTTGGTTTTTGTCGGGCTGGTAGCCGGATTAGTTTTCGTGGAGCCTGATATGGGCACCGCTTCGCTTATAGTCATCAACGCTTTGGTCATGCTGTTTGTAGCCGGAGCGTTGAAGCGGCATTTGGCATTTCTTGCGGGAGCAGGCGCTATCGGAGGCAGCCTGTTGATTATAATGGAGCCGTATAGATTGGCAAGGTTGACGACTTTCCTGCATCCAAACCGCGACTATTATGGGGACGGCTACCAGGTGATTCACTCTTTGATTGCTCTTGGCTCAGGCGGGCTGTTGGGAACCGGGATTTGCGAAGGCAGGGAGAAATTCTATCTTCCGGCGGCGCAGACGGACTTCATATTTTCCACCCTGGGCGAGGAGGCCGGGCTACTTGGGGCAATCGCAGTCGTCGCGTTATTCATGTTGTTTACTTATCGCGGGTTGAGCATAGCAAATAGGGTAAAAAGCCCGTACCACACTTTATTGGCGGCTGGATTGACGTCGATGGTGGGGGTCCAGGCGATCATAAATATAGCTGTCGTGACCGCCACGATGCCGGCGACCGGCGTGCCGCTTCCATTCTTGAGCTACGGCGGGTCAGCGTTGATGCTGACACTAACGGCGGCGGGTTTGCTGCTGAACGTATCGCGCAATGTCTACGCAGCCGCGGAACCCGAAGTTGGGGATAGAAATGAAGATTATATTGACCGGAGGCGGAACCGGCGGGCACATATATCCCGCTCTCAGTATAGCCGCCGCTCTCCGGTCCGAAAATCCGGAAGCAGAGCTGCTGTTCGTCGGTAGCCGGCATGGCCCTGAAGGCCGCCTGGCCGAGCGCGCCGGGCTTCGCTTCGTAGGGCTTCCCAGCAAGTCATTTGGCCGCAAGTTGTCCATTTCCAATGTGACGGCGGTCGCAACGCTGGGAATTGCGGTGATGCGCGGGCTGCTCGTTCTGCAAAAAGAGAAGCCTGATGTAGTCATCGGCACAGGCGGATATACCAGCGCGGCAGTTATGCTGGCGCAGCGTCTTAGGCGCGGACCGGCTGTAATCCACGAGCAGAACGCTGTGCCGGGACGGACAAATCTCTTCCTGTCGCGATTCGCAACCGCCGTTTGTGTGACATACGAAGAGTCCGTGGACTGCTTTCACAAAGCTAATATAGAGGTGACGGGGCTTCCGATTCGCGCTGAAATCTCGATTCCAAGAGACAAAGCCGCCGCCCGCGCAAAATTGGGCTTGAAACCGGATCTGTTTACCGTATCGGTATTTGGCGGCAGCCAGGGCGCCCGCGGGATCAATGAAATGACGGTGGAAGCGGCCCGACTGCTTGCGGATAAAGGTATCCAAATTCTGCATCAGACCGGCGGTCGCAACTATCAAGAAGTCTGGGATCATGCTTCTAAAGCCGGCGCTTATTACAAAATAACTCCATATTTGGACGAACCGGCGGATGCCTACTGGGCGTCGGACTTAATAGTGTGCAGAAGCGGGGCATCCACCCTGGCTGAGTTGTGCGCGGTCGGTTTGCCGGCGATACTAATACCATATCCTTACGCATACGCGGACCATCAGACAAAAAACGCGCGGGCGTTGGAAAAGCGCGGAGCGGCGATATTGCTGGCCGAGTCTTCGGCATCGGGCGGCGAATTGGCGAATCAGATCGCCGCGTTGAAGAGAGACCCGGAACGGCTTAGGAAAATGGCCGCCGCTAGTTCAGCGCTCGCACAGCCAAATGCCGCGGAGAATGTGATTCGCGTTGCAAAAGCGTTGATGAGAAAAAGTGATTAGTGGGATCGGATAAAGTCCATAATCGACGTAGCCCCGCCCCTTGTGGGCGGCAAATTTGCCGGAAGCCACGCTCAATCGGACCGGGCACAAGGCCCTGGGCTACGCAGGAATCGACTTTATCCGTTGGCTGCTAGTGATTAGTGGTTAGTAAAATGCAGCCACTAACCACCAACCACTAATCACTAACCACTTCTTGGAGGTTCGAGGGTTTGAAGCAGGATCAAAAACTGCATTTTGTCGCAATAGGCGGAATCGGGATGAGCGGTATCGCAGCCGTGATGCACGGCCGGGGGGCGCAAATCTCCGGGTCTGATTTGAAAGAAAGCGATGTAACGAGGCGTCTTCGCGAAGCCGGCATGACCGTGGAGATCGGGCATAAAGCGGAAAACGTGGGAGATGTCGATCTGGTCGTAGTCTCAGCCGCCGTTCCTGATGATAACCCCGAAGTCGTTGCGGCCAAAGAAAAAGGGATTCCCGTAGTTTCCCGCGCAGAAATGCTCGGCAGGCTGATGGCTGAGTACAAGCACAGAATCGCAATATCAGGAACACATGGCAAAACAACAACAACATCTATGGCGAGCCTTATGCTTCTGGAAGCTGGACTCGATCCGACGATACTCATCGGCGGAGATATGGAAGCCATCGCCGGAAACGCGAAGCTTGGCGCTGGAGACATTTTCCTTACGGAAGCCTGCGAGGCGTTCTCATCTTTTCTTCACCTGCATCCGAGCATCGCCGTAGTTACCAACATAGATGCCGATCATTTGGATCACCACGGGAGTTTGGAGAACATTAAGGGAGTCTTTAGGCAGTTCCTCAGCCAAGTGGATGATGATGGCTGCATTATTGCATGTGGTGACGATGAGAATTTGCAAGAAATAATTCCGGCATTGAACAGGCGAGTTGTCCAATACGGAATTGGCTCTGATAATGAGATTCGGGCCGTAGATGTGGACATCGACTCCGCGACGGCGTCCTTTGAAGTCGAGCGGAAAGGGGAGCGTCTTGGGCGGGTGTCGCTTGGAACACCCGGGTTGCAGAACGTATTGAACGCGCTGGCGGTGATCGGAGTAGGTATTGAGCTTGGCGCTAGATTCGGCGTTATTCAATCCGCATTGGCCAAATATAAAGGTGTAGGCAGGCGATTCGAGATATTGGGCGAAGCGTCGGGGGTGATGGTTGTCGACGATTATGCCCACCACCCGACGGAAATAGCGGCTACGCTCGACGCGGCAAAGCATGGCTGGAAGAGGCGGATCGTAGCGGTTTTCCAGCCGCATCTTTATTCAAGGACAAGGTTCTTTCTGAAAGATTTTGCGCGGAGCTTATCTCTCGCGGACCACGTTATTATCACCGACATTTATGCGGCGAGAGAGAAACCGATTCCTGGCGTTTGCGCCAGCCAGATTGTCGAAGCTATGGCCACGGAAGGCAAAACCGCGGAGTATATAGCCGATAAGCGCGAGATTCCCGACCGCCTGCTGCCGGAGTTACAACCGGATGATATGGTTATTGTCATGGGCGCAGGTGACATCAGAATCGTGGGTGAGGAGATATTTGCCCGCCTCTCAGAAACCATTCACAAATCAGACAAGGTGGAGGTTCTTCCTAAATGACGGTTTCGTCCGCCACTTTGATTGAAGAACTAAGGGGCAAAATTAAAGGCATCGTCAAAGCGAACGAGCCGATGTCCCGGCACACGTCTTATTGCATCGGCGGTCCGGCTGATTTGTACGCGGAACCTGCGGATATTGAGGATATAGTGACCCTATTGGTGGAGTCGAATCGCCTTGGAATCCCCTGGTATCCGATAGGCGACGGGCAAAACTTATTGGTTTCCGACCACGGTATAAGAGGCATGGTCATCAGGCTCGGCAAGCCGCTGGGCTATATTAAGGTTGACGGCGTTCGCGTGATCGCCGGAGCCGGGGCCAAGCTGACAAAGACGATGGATGTCGCAATGCGCCATTCCCTTGCTGGGCTTGAGGGGTGCACAGGCGTTCCCGGAAGCATAGGCGGCGCTATTGTGATGAACGCCGGGACAAAATACGGCTACGTCGGGGATGTGACGCGCCGGGTGAGGGTGGTCAATTCAGATGGAAGCGTTCAGGATTTGACTCCCGAAGAAGTCGGTTTCACCTATCGCGGCAGCGGCCTGCAGAGCGGCGGCAGGATAGTGGTCGAAGCGGAATTCGAGCTAAAGCCGGGTTCTAAAGAGGATTTGATAAGTATGGTTGACCGCCTGAAGCGGCGGCGGAACATGACCCAGCCCAGCGCCACCAAGAGCGCCGGGTGCGTTTTCAAGAACCCGGATGACCTTCATGCCTCGCGGATGATAGACGGAGCAGGCGCGAAAGGGATGCGCATAGGCGGCGCCGAAGTGTCAACAAAGCATGCGAATTATCTGATTAACACGGGGAACGCGTGCGCGTCTGATGTTCGAGCTTTGGCCGAGCGCACGAGGGAAATGGTTCACGACAAGTTTGGCATTATGTTGGATTATGAAGTAAAGCTGTTGGGGGATTGGCAAGACGTTGATTAAGATTAAAGTTGCGGTTTTGATGGGCGGACGCTCGTCCGAACGGGCGGTGTCTCTTTCGACGGGCAAGATGATTCTGGACGCATTAAACCCGGAGAAGTACGATACATTTCCGGTTGACGCCGCGCTTTTTGGTGGAGACAAGCCGCAAATCGAGGCCTGCGGCGACCGTGAGATAGCGGCGCTCACCAATGCCGAACAAGCGCTTAAAAACTTGGGGACAGTCGGGGCAATAACCGACCTTTTCTCAAGCAACGGATTGGTGAAACGGCCTGACGTTGTATTTATAGCTCTGCACGGCAAATACGGCGAGGACGGGACGGTCCAGGGTCTGTTGGAATTGGCGGGGATTCCTTACACCGGCTCAGGTGTATTAGCAAGCGCTTTGGCTATGGACAAGATCATGGCCAAGAAGTTCCTTGCGCTTGAAGGCGTTCCTGTTATCCCGGCGGTAGATATAAACAACACAAATAATCTGAATATAAGAGATTTGACTCTCCAGGTGACAAGTAAACTTAGCTACCCGGTGATCGTCAAGCCAAGCAAGCAGGGATCGACTATTGGCATGAGCAAGGTAGAGTCGGAAGATGAGCTTGCGACCGCCGTGGAAACCGCGCTCAAATACGACGACCAGTTGCTAATCGAAAAGTTCATAACCGGCGCTGAGATCACCGCCGGTGTGCTTGGCAATGATGATTTAATAGTTCTGCCACTCGTGGAAATAGTTCCTTCGGGCGGATTTTACGACTACGAGGCCAAATATACACCCGGCGCAACGGAAGAAATCGTTCCCGCGAGAATCCCTGAAGACATCGCGGAAGAAGCTCGGCGGCTTGCGATTGTGTCGCATCGCGCTCTGGGCTGCAAAGGCATGTCCAGGGTCGATATGATATTGAATGAGCGTGAAATCTATGTTTTAGAAGTCAATACAATCCCAGGGATGACTCCCACCAGCCTGCTCCCGCGCGCTGCCCAGGCGGCGGGAATATCTTTTCCCGATTTGCTGGACAAGTTGATCTCACTTGCGCTGGAGGGCAAATAGAAGTTGAACTCGCGCATTCCGCACAGGTCTAGAAACGCTCGCCAGAGCCACCAGAAACGGAATCGCAAGCGGCGCAACTGGTTTCTGTTTATACTCAAATGCGCGGTTTTGGCGCTTTGCGCTGAATTGGTTTTTGTCGTCCTCACATCCCCCAAACTGCGAATCAATAAAATAGATATTCGCGGCGCTAAAACAATACCATTGTCCGACCTGCGCGCGAGAACAAAATGCGCTGTTGGCTCCAACTTCTTCCTCGTTGATAAAGGTCGAGTTCGTAAGAATGTGCTGAAAAACCCTGTGGTTCGTGATGTTCGTGTCAGCCGCCGGCCTATGAGGAAGTTGGTCGTGCAGGTGGAAGAGCGAATTCCCCGTATCGCTCTTTCCGCCGCCGGTAAAATGTACCTGGTGGACGGTTCAGGATTTGTGTTTAAGCAAGTTCGCCGTTCTCCCAAGCGGCTTGCCGTTCTCGAAATACCCAACCTCAAAGGATCCCCTTGCATTGGCTCAAAGCCATACCACAAGCATATAATGTCCTCGCTGAAATGTTTCCGGAAGGCTAGTGAAAAAGGATTCAGAATCGAGAAAATATCCGTTGACCCCGGCAATAATATGTGCTTAAATATGGTGAGTGGGTTGTGCGTGAAACTGGGGCCGCCGGATGATCTCGGTCGGAAATTTGCGAATTTGAAAACAGTATTGGCCGCCCGGCAGCCTGAAATCGCAACCGATGCGCTGTATGTAGACCTGAGTTGTATCACAGCGCCGGCGTGGAAGCCAAAAAACGCCTCGGTGACTTACTAGCCATTAAATGAGTGTATTTCCATCAACCATACGCAGTAGAACCTGGGTTGTCTGGGTCACCGCGCTAAGCCTGGCCCTTGGCGGATTGCTTGCCGCGTCTCTAAAGACGCAGCAAACCCTTCGCTTGCGTTTTGGCGTCAGTCCGGGTGGTAGAGGCGGTGTGGTGGCGGCTCTTTCTCAACAGGTCAACGAGAACGAGGAACTGCGAGCGGAGATACAAAAGCTGCGTAAGAAAAACTCCGCCTGGGAAGAAAGGTTCGCCAGCGGAACCAACCACTCACAGGCGATATACAATGAGCTTCAAGACGCCAAGATACTCGCCGGTTTGCTGTCGGTGGAAGGAGACGGCGTTATCGTCACTTTACAGGACAGCAAGCAGATTCCAAAAGATATTGGAGCAGACCTGAACGATGAGACGCTAAACGAGATCGAAGAGGCGGGGATCGTTCACGATTACGACCTGCGGCGCGTGCTTGATGAATTGTTCGCCGCTGGGGCGGAGGCCGTGGCCGTTGGAGAACAGCGGGTAGTCTCGACGACAGCCGTACTCTGCGATCTGCGCAGTATACGAGTAAACGACGTAAAGATGGCGTCGCCGTTCACCATAAAGGCGATAGGTAATACCAAGGAAATAATGGGCGCTCTGAAGACGCCGGGCGGCCTTCTTGATAGAGATCTTGGCGCATTAGGAATGATAAAGGCCGAGGCGAAGGAAAATATACTTATACCGGCCTATAGCGGAAGCACGAGGCTGAAATACGCAAGGGCTCCGCGTTAGAGTTAGAGAAACAGCAGAAAGGCAAAAAAAGCGTGTTGGCGTTTCTACCATTGGTAGGATTAGCGATTGGATTTGTGGTAATATACCTGTTGCCGTTCAATGTAGCGGCGGGTTATGCCGACTATCTGGCCGTGGCGACGCTGGCTGGATTGGACGCTATTTTCGGAGGAATCAGGGCTGGAATAGAAGGCAAGTTTCACGACGACATCTTCATTTCCGGTTTTGTTGTGAATACGCTGTTGGCGGCTGGACTTGCTTATTTGGGCGACCAGATCGGCGTAAACCTGTTCCTGGCCGCGGTTGTAGCGTTGGGAGGACGTATCTTCCTGAATCTTTCATTGATACGCAGGTATTGGCTGACACAAGCGGCCTTATCAAAACGAAAAGAATCATAGGTGAATATGGTTGGCTAAAAGCGACATTTTTGCCGGAGTAGACATAGGGACAACGAAAGTATGCGCCACCATCGCTGAAGTCCACGATGATGGGCGGATCGATGTGGTTGGCGCAAGTAGTGTGCCTTGTGGCGGAGTCAGAAAAGGCGTCGTCGTCGACATGGAATCCACGGTACAGGCCATAACTGATTCCGTGGAGAAAGCTCAGCGGATGTACGGCTATGACATCCGGTCGGTAACGGTCGGCGTCACAGGGGAGCATATTTCCTCTCTTAACAGCCGGGGTGTTGTGGCGGTCACTCATCCGCGCCGTGAGATCATCCGTGACGACGTGGATAGAGTTGTTGATGAGTCGCGAGTCATAGTTCTGCCTCCCGACCGGGAGATAATCCACGCGATCCCGCGCGGATTCTCCGTTGATGGCCAGGACGGAATCAGAGACCCGATCGGAATGAGCGGCGCCAGGCTCGAAGTCGAAACGCATATAGTCACTGGAGCCTCGACCTTCTTGCAGAATATCTCCAAGTGCGTGAATCGCGCGGGGCTGGAGATCGAGGAAATGGCTCTCGCGCAATTAGCGACCGCTGAAGCCGTGGTATTGCCGGCGGAGAAAGAGCTTGGCGTAGCCATGGTGGACATCGGCGGCGGGAGCACGGACATCGGCGTATTCGCCGGAGGAGAGATATACTACTCCTCGGTCGTGCCGGTAGGCGGAGGCCACGTGACTTTCGATATAGGCGCGCTGCTGCGGGCTTCGATAGAAGAATCCGAAAGGGTCAAGGTCAGATATGGCTGCGCCCTGATGAATATGGTGGATGACGACGATTCGTTTGAAATCCTCCGTCTTGGCGCGGACGAGGTGAGCGTCTTGCCACGGCGTGAAGTTCTTGTTAAACTAATCGAACCGCGAATGGAAGAGATCTTCCAAATGGTGAAGCAGGAGATCATCAAGTCGGGTTATGATGACATGCTTCCAGCGGGCGTGGTGTTGACCGGCGGCGGATCGCTGCTGTCCGGCACAATCGAATTGGCGGAATCCGTGCTTGGAATGCCGATCAGGACGGGAGTTCCGCAGGGTTTTGGTGGTTTGGTGGATGTGGTGAACTCGCCGATCTACGCAACGTCGGTCGGCTTAATCAGATACGCTGCGAGGAGCCAGGCGGCTATACGGGAAGAAGCCCGCTCAAGCGGTCTGATGTCCTCAACATTCGGGCGTCTGAGGAAGATGTTCAAAGGTTAAAGTAACCGTTCAGAGTGGTGAGCATAACCCCCCTCAATCCCCCCTTCTAAAGGGGGGAAGTGTTGTAGCTCCCCTTCGTAAGGGGGAAGTGTTGTAGCTCCCCTTCGTAAGGGGGAAGTATTAAAGCTCCCCTCCTTACGAAGGAGGGGTTGGGGGAGGTTAGAACTCGTAATCGCCAAGAGCTAATGGTTACTGTTTAGGTAGTAAATATATTTCATTACTGAGAGGAGCTTGTTCGCATGCAAAGAAATGGGAGTGAAGAAAGCTACGCTAAGATCAAAGTTATCGGCGTAGGAGGTGGAGGGAGCAACGCGGTCAATCGGATGATTCAAGCCAATGTGGCGGGCGTTGATTTCGTGGCAATGAACACCGACGCGCAGGTTCTGAGCGTATCAGATGCGGGCGATAAGCTTCAACTGGGCAGAAGCGTTACAAGAGGGCTTGGCGCCGGCGGCAACCCTGAAGTCGGCAAACATGCTTCCAGGGAAAGCGAAGACGAGATTTTGAAGCGTCTCGAAGGCGCCGATATGGTCTTCATAACCGCTGGTCTTGGCGGCGGAACCGGAAGCGGCGCGGCTCCCGTAATCGCGCAATTGTCGCGAGAGATGGGCGCTCTGACGGTCGGCGTTGTGACCAAGCCGTTCTCGTTCGAAGGACCAAGGCGCAGCGGAATCGCCGAGATAGCCTTGCAAGAGTTAAAGGCCAATGTAGATACACTCATCGTCATACCGAACGACCGCCTTCTGAGCGTTGTCGAGAAGAGCGCGACCCTCGTAGATTCGTTCCGAATAGCGGACGACGTGCTGCGCCAGGGCGTGCAGGGTATATCCGATATAATCACCATTCCCGGTATGATAAACGTCGATTTCGCCGACGTGAAGGCGATTATGGCCGACGCCGGAACGGCGCTTATGGGAATTGGCCACGGCACCGGCGAGAGCCGCGCGTCGCAGGCCGCCCTTATGGCAACCGCCAGCCCGCTGTTAGAGACTTCCATCGACGGCGCAAGAGGCGTGCTTTTGAACATAACCGGCGGTTCCGACCTCATGCTTTCCGAAGTCTATGAGGCTGCTGAAGTAATTCACAAGGCGACCGACGCATCGAGCGCGAATATCATCTTCGGCACCGTGATTGACGAGCGGCTGTCCGGTGAGATGTTCATAACCGTTATTGCAACTGGTTTCGACGCCATGCGGCCTTCCGAGTTAGTCACTGCTAGAGTCGCATCTCAGCAGGAAGAGCCAATAGGCGCCGTTCAGACACAAACGCAGGAAGCGGAATCCCCTCTGAAAATGTTCCAGGAGAACGAACTGGATATACCGGCGTTCCTCAGAAGAAGATAAGAGTTAGGCCGGTGTTTCGGGATTTGAATGGAGCGCAGCGGAATGGAAATCCCGAAACAAACCGTATGTATCAGGATTATGTATGCTGCGGGAATGGTCTTGCATGACAGAGTGATGGGGTAAACCGACCGCAATTCCCGCAGCTTGTGCATGTGTGATTACTGCGGGAACTACCTTATGCTTAATCCAGAGTTTTCCTAAATACACCGTTCCCGCAGTATAGTGAGCATAAGATCAGGGGCGGGAATCTTTTCCTGCCCCTGTTTGCTTCTTGCGCCCAGCCCTTTCCCCAACTATACTCAATCTATATGATCCCATCCAAACTAATTAAAAACGCCCGGAACCTGCTCGCGCGGGAATCCGGTACCATCTACAAACAGCGGCACGGGAAGCTCACCTTTGCCCTGGCGTTTCCGAACATCTATAGGCTGGGGATGTCGTCTCTGGGATTCCAACTCGTCTACTCAATGCTCAATGCAATTCCCGATGTAGTCTGCGAGCGGGTGTTTCTGCCTGAATCAGATGAGATCGAAACGCTAAAACGCTCCGGCTCACGGCTGTTCAGCCTGGAGTCACAAACACCGGTCAGTGAATACGACGCGCTCGGCTTTTCCATTTCGTTTGAGATGGATTATTTGAACATACTGCAAATGCTCTCCCTGTCCGGTATACCTTTACTTGCCGCGGAACGTAA
>JAUSEB010000290.1 GCA_030650495.1 Armatimonadota bacterium
TAATTCGACTGCAAAGAACCTGAAAGTTGCGCTCTATGACGCAGCAGGCAATGTGTTATTTGAGCGGCAATACAACAATTATGCCGCAACTATATTAGACAGTGCAGCCAGAACGACCACCACGAATAGCGCCCCCCAGATCAATTATTGTTCCAGGGCGATGATCTTCTTTGTAAATGTGAGTAGCATTACTGCTTCACCCGTTCTGACCCCCTCCCTGCAAATCAAGGATAGCATATCTGGCAACTACATGACTATTTGGACAGCGGCGGCTACTATCACGACGGCCACTACATTCACTTATCTGTTTGACATTGGTGGAGTAGGCGGGGCGGGATCGTTCACCGAAGCAGCAAACATTCGAGTAGGACGGACCTGGCGCTGGGTGATGACCGCGGCGGATGCCGATAGCGCTACCTATAGTGTAAGTTGTGAAAATCTACTTTAGTCCTTCTCCTTCTCCTTCAGCTGAAGGATGAAGGATGAAGGATAGGGGAAGTCATTGAGCGATGAACTCGCCCGTCTATTAGCCTTAGCAGACCTTACCCTTGCAGGCGAAGCGGACAGAAGCGCCGGTAGTTTTTGGCAGGTGCTCATTCCAGAGACGACTACAAATAAAGTCTTGAATCCATCTGCTGAGACGACGGGGAACTTTGTCGCAAGAAATGTGGCTACTGTTACCCGTTCGACAACCTATAGTTGCTTTGGCTACAATTCCTATTGGATACAGAACGCCGCCTTTGATGGCGGCTTGACGCTTACATTATCGGCCCTATCCAGTCTCACCCATGTTGTCAGTTTCTATGTTTATGGCCCACTTCCTAACACGTGGCAGATAGGACTCAGCGATGCGGTTTGGATGACGCCAAGCCTACTTTCCTCCAAGGTGGGGGGTGGCTGGTATCACTATGGCACGGTATTTTCAGCAGCTCAGTCCAATGGTTCTACAACCCTCCATATTCGCCAGGGCGCTGGCTCGGCCCCCAACATCTATGTTGATGGCGTACAGGTGGAAGCCAAGACGGCCTATAACACAGTTTATTGCGACGGCGATCAAGAGGGCTGCACATGGACGGGAACGGTGCATGGCAGCACTTCGACCAGAAGCAGTCAGTCCAGGGCGGGTGGGCGGTGGCGGGACTTCTACGACGACTACGGCATTGGCATTGTCGGCATGGTTGGCTTTGGCATGCCCGATTTGCAGCATAACGTCACTCCCTACTCGATCTTGCCAGGGGCCTTTCTCCAATCCATCAAGACGAAGACGAGAGACTTTGCCCTTATCATGGAGCCGCAGGGTGGTAGCCTAACTACCTTGCACACCAAGCGAGATTATGTGATCGAAGCTGTCAAGCCCGACTTGGTGAGTCCGCTTCAGCCTGTGCGATTGAAGTACACGGGCGCTACCACTGAGGTTGTCATTGCCGCCCATTATGCAGGGGGATTGGAAGGTAATTTCGACGGCGAGAAGGGCGTACAGGAACGATTCGGCGTGAAGTTCGTGGCCTACGATCCCTACTTCGAGCAGACAATTGATAGCGCTGTAAGTTTGACGACAAAGTTGAGCATAGCGAATGCGGACATGGCGATCAAGAAAATTGATGGCACATGGTCGCTTTTAGGCGCGGCTTCCGCCATAAATGGCCAGATACATGCTATAGCAGAAGCAAGCGATGGAAGTATATATCTCGGAGGCTATTTCACTAATGTAGGCGACGCCAACGGCGATTACATCGTGAAATATAATCCTGCAGCGAATACATGGTCATCTCTGGGCACGGGCACCAATGACGCGGTCTTTGGGATAGCCCTTGGGGCAGACGGAGCTGTTTATGCTTGCGGACAATTCACATTAGCGGGCGGGATAGCCAATACCGCCTACATAGCCAAGTGGAATGGAAGTGCTTGGTCCGCCCTAGGAACAGGCGCGAATGATTATGTCAACAAGATGGCGATAGATCAATCGGGAAATCTCTATGCTGTCGGTGGCTTCTCTCAGATGGGGGGGATAGCGAATACCAACAACGTAGCCAAATGGAATGGAACTACGTGGTCGGCCCTTATCACAGGATTGGCACAGGTGGGGTGGGCCATAGTCATAGGCTTAGATGGATCAATTTATATTGGGGGAACATTCACGAATCTTGGCGATGCTAATGGAGATTACATTGTAAAGTGGAATGGAAGTGCTTGGTCGTCTCTAGGAACAGGCATGAACAACATAGTTTATGCCTTGAGTATCGATTCAGCGGGTAATTTGTACGCGGGTGGGGCATTCACTACGGCTGGGGGAATAGCAGCGAATTATATAGCTAAATGGAACGGCACGAGTTGGAGTGCTCTTGGATCAGGTGTAAACGCCACTGTTTGGAGTCTAGATAGCATCAACGAGCTTTTATATGTGAGCGGCGTGTTCACTACGGCTGGGGGAATAGCACTCGCGGATCGTATTGCTGTTTGGAATGGTAGTTCTTGGTTCCATCTCGACGGCGATCTACCTGGCTCTACTGTCGCGCGTGATATGTTAATCAATGCTGATGGCGATATTTATATTGGATACGACACTACGGGCACGGCTTCCGCTTCCGCGCTTACGACGATAACGAATAATGGAACTACGATTGTCTATCCTCAGTTGATCATCAAGCGTTCTGGCGGCACTTCGGCCACTTTGGAATGGTTGAAGAATGAGACGACGGGCAAGACTATCTGGTTCAATTATGCTCTGCTTGACGGCGAGACCTTAACGATTGACTTCACGCCTGGCAACAAGGGCATTACGTCCTCGATCTTCGGCAATATCATTGGGCGGGCGCTTCTTCCCGGCTCCGACTTCTCGACATGGGCATTGCAGCCAGGCAGCAATAGCGTGAGTTTCTTTATTGCCGATGCGGGTACGCCAACTCTGACCGCCTACTTGCTATATCGGGATCAATATTTGTCCCCTGATGGAGCGATCAGTTAATGGGATCGACGTTCGAGATTCAGCTCCGCCGCGATGACGGCCAACAGATCGGGATTATTGACCGCTTCTCGTTGCTCCAATACGCCTTGCTCACCAATGACATATCCGCCTGCCGGATCGACCTGCCAGGAGACTTCGACAAGACGCTGCTGGCTGCCGATAGACGCCTGGACATTTGGCGACAGCCGGATGGCGGTAGCCTATCTCGTGAGGGCATCTGGTTCATTCGCAAGATAAAGGACAGCACAGACGCAAATGGAGAACGCAACATCAAAGTAACAGGCTACAGTCCCAACTACCTCCTTGGAAGCCGAATCGTCGCCTATGCTGCTGCAAGCGCCCAGGCTGATAAAACGGCTGCCTTTGACAACATGATGAAGGCGGTTGTAAGCCAGAATCTCTCAACGGGAGCGACGAATACCGCGAGAACTATCTCGACAACCTATCTGAGCATTGCGCCCAACTACACGGCGGCACCTTCGGACAATAAGGCATTCGCCTGGCGCAATGTATTAGCGGTACTCAAGGATATTGCCGACGCTTCCCGTGGCGCAGGAACGAAACTCTACTTCGATATGGTGCCGGTAGACTCCACGAAGTTCGAGTTTCGCACCTACACCGGCCAGCCGGGACTCGATCATACCTTCCCCAGCGG
>JAUSEB010000302.1 GCA_030650495.1 Armatimonadota bacterium
GTAATCCGTGGGCTTGTAGCGCGCCATCGAGGAGGCCTCCTTAGTGGAACGGCCTCATTTTAACGGTTATGCGGGCGCAGGGGGGATTTTCCTACAGCTTCAACGCAGAGGGTCTGCCGCCGCCGCTTCAACTATCCACCCAAACGAGGCGGCGGTCGGCAGCACCCAATGGTTAGGTGTCGCCCTGTTCACATTCATTATCTGGCCGGATCATTCCACGGATATGGCTTATATGTAGCTTCTCCGCGTGAGTATTCAATCTTTTTCCCCGTCAACTTCCAGAGTGCCGCTGCCGCATAAAATCGCATCATAGGATTACCTGGGTTGGCTGCTTCGTCTTGGTGAATAAAATTCTCAAGAGTATCCTCCATCCCTTTGGGCGGGCTACCAGCAAGTAGCTGCAGAATTGCAAGCTGTTCCCGAGAGTCTGGGCTTGCCATTAATCGCTCGATTTCGATCTTGTTTTTTAAAGGCGAGATTCGGAATGATTCGTTCCTGGCGAGTTTTCGGATCGACTCATCTTCATCCGACTTGGCGGCCTCCAGCAGGCTTTCGATATCTGGTGCTTTTGCCTGAATTAATGCGCTTAGCGCAGCCCGCCGCAGAGGCGCGTCATTTGCGTGAATTAATTTCCGAAGTTCGGGAATGCTCTCAGGTGAAGTGCTCATGGCAATCACGGCGAGACAACCCTCCCGTCTTAGGCCCTCTTCGCTCACGTAACTAGAGGCCGCATAAAGCAGTGCATCCTTGCCTAGCGGCGTAAGCATTGAGCCTGCACTCCCTCCCGTTAGTACTTCATCTAGAGAAAAGAGCATCTCCAGTGATTGCCGGTCTTCCAGTGCGACCAGAGCTCGCGCCAGCTCTTGCACCCGCGCAATCCGCTTACCCTTCCGCCAATTATCAACCCATCCCCGTTTTAAATCATCTTGTGTCCGAATCTTTGTTTTGGGTTCGCGACTCAGCCGCTGCCTTACGCGCTCGACGCTTCCGGGGAACTTATTCTTTACAATTACGCGCAAGATCGTTCGCAATACACGAAGGTCATCCGTGTCGTCATCAACGTCAATAAGGTGGATAAGAGCGTTCCGAAGATCCTCACTTGCAGTTGCATCGATACGTTCCACTGAAATGAGTGCGGAGCTTCCAATTTCGGCGTCTTGTGCAGCCTTGACTAGAACATTCAGGTCGGCAGGGCGATTTATGTTGTGCTGCCGCAATGCTCGAAGAAGCTTGTGCTTCTCGGGTGTTCCCTTTCCCGCTCGTCGAATCTTGCGAACAATGTCTTGGACGGGCAGGGACGCATCAGGCTCCGCCTGGGGCGTGGCCCCATACGAGTACCCGGAGGCGGAGAGCAGCCAAAGGCATACCAGGATGGTCCGAAGCTGGGTTGGGTTTGTTTTGATAATCGTTATGAATCTACGGTGATGTACACCTAACGCAGAGGATGACGAGCGGCGGCTATGAGTAAATTCCTCACCGAGCCGCCGCCTCGTCAATCCATTGGTTCGGAGTCCCCTGCAATTTCATTTTAACGCCGTTCATGCCGTGGCCTTCAAGACGTTTCGCCGTTCAAGTCGTTCAGCCGTTCAAGTCGTTCAGCCGTTCAGCCGTTCAGCCGTTCAGCCGTTCAGCCGTTCAGCCGTTCAGCCG
>JAUSEB010000316.1 GCA_030650495.1 Armatimonadota bacterium
CTGTCCTCTATGCGGCAAATTATAACACCAAATTATGGAGAGCCGCTCGATGCGCCTGCTTTGGGCAGCCCGGTAAACGTAAGAATTAATGACGGCAGGCTGATGATGGCCGTCATAAAGAACAAAAGCCTCTTCACCTGCCGCCATATCGGAGTAAACGCCCTGGGCGGAGAAACAGAACCTGACCGGACCGGCTGCGAGTGGATTGAGCTTAATGTCAGCAGCGATCCCGCCGGCCTTGTTCAAAGCGGACGCGTTTACGATAACTCCGCGACAAATCCAAGGTTTTACTACTGCCCGTCAATCATGGTCAACAGGCAGGGCCGCGTGGTTATGAGTTTCGCGGGTTCCAGCGGCAGCGAGTACATCGGAGCCTACGCTTGCGAGAGGATGCCATATGATCCGGCCGGCGCGATGCGCCCGGTAATCACAGTGAAAAACGGCGAAGCTCCTTACCAAATGCTTGACGAAAGCGGACGGATACGTTGGGGTGAATGGAGCTACACCAGTCTGGATCCTAGCGATGATATGAGTATTTGGACGATTCAAGAGTGGGCAACCGCCCTTGGGACAAACATTTGGGGAACTTGGGTGGCTAAGATTCCGATTTCGATCCTGACTCTGGACAACTTTACCGCCGCGGCTCTTCAGGGGCAAAAAGACTTCACTCTCAACCTTACGGGCTCCGGATTCTATGACTCCGGACCAGGCTTTCCCGATCATTTGAAAGTTAGCGTATATGGGGGAGGAGTTTGGAATTACAGAATTACATATAATAGCTCCACGAGTGTTTCCGTCACCTTCGATTTGTCTAAATACGCCACGCCAGGTCCACGAGACGTGATATTGACGAACCCAGATGGAGAATCGGCGACGGCAGCCGGCGCGTTAACGATTATGCGAAAGAGGATTAATACCATTGGGGAGGCCAAGAAAAACCCAAACGGTTTCACGGTAGTGGTGGATAGCGGGGTCGTTACAGCCAGTTTTCCTGGAATAGCGTATATCGAGGACGGCAGCGGTCCGTGCGGAGTCAGAGTGTTGACGTCATTGCGCTCAGTAAAACTCGGAACGAAGCTGGACGTAAGTGGGCCAATTAAGACTAACGCCTATGGCGAACGCTACATTGCGGCGACAATGGTGACTCGAACCGGCGCCGGATCTATTGAGCCGGTTCCGCTTGCCAACCGGCGGATTGGTGGAGTGGACTGGCTTTACGACCCATTTAATGGAGCGGGGCAGAGGGGAGTCTATAACGGGTCCGGGCCCAATAACATTGGTCTTCTGATTACGACAACAGGAAAAGTAACCAGCATAGGCAGCAATTTTTTCTATATCGATGATGGATCAGGCTTAAAAGATGGGACGGGACGCATCGGAGTGAAGGTTTCCGCCTCGGGAATAAAAATGGCGCGACCCAAGCTCGGCGCCAACTACCAGGTGACGGGAATCAGCACGTGTTATAAAGTATCGAGGCGCGTCCGCCCGATGGTCAAACTCCGCGCGCCTGCGGATGTGAAGGTTCTTTAGTGGTTGAGGGCTGGCGCATCCCATATTCAAGGTGATCTTGCTCTTCTTATCACAAAAGGTTGGTTCAGGAAAGAACGCAGATAGAAAAGCTGTCAGTTGTCAGCTGACAGCTTTTCTATCAACCATCAACCATCAACCGACAACTCTTTTATTACGTTTCTCAATAAACGCCAATGCTTCAGGCAGGGTTGGTATTCCTGCTCGTCCGCCGAGTTTCGCGCATTTGATCGCGGCGACCGCGCTTGCGAATTCCGCTATTTGTCGCAAGCCCCATTTTTGAAGTAGACCATAGATAAACGCGCCGTGGAAGACGTCACCGGCTCCCGTCGTATCCACAACATTCACCTCAAACGCCGGGATGTGGAACTCATCCTCACCGTCCGTGCAGGCGCAGCCTTCTTCGCCTGATGTGACGGCGTTTATTCTTGTCCTGCCGCGCAGCATCTTTCGAGCAGCGGCCATGGGGTCGGTCTCGCCGGTGTAGTCGATTGCGAACCGGCGTGATGTGACCAGAACATCAACATGTTCAATCAACTCGTCTATCCCCGGTCGAACGCTTCCCGCGTCCAATGACACAGGTATTCCGGCCTCATTCGCCCAATTCGCCGCAGCCAGGCTGGTTTCACGCTCGTGACCGTCCAGATGTAATATCTTCCCGGATAGTATCAGGTCACGGTCGATCTCATCAACGCGCAGCGGCTTCTCCATCGTCTTCCAGATGATCGTCCGCTTGCCGGTATCTTTGTCTACGATAATGAATGAAAAACGTGAGGACTCTCCCGGGCATACCACCGCCCCGCGCGTGTCTACCCCTTCAATCTTCATCTGATCGAGAATGAATTGACCGAAATCGTCATCGCCGACCTTGCCGATATACGCCGCCTTGGCGCCGAGTCGCGCTAAAGTGACCATCGCGGTTGCGACAGGTCCCCCACCCTGCTTCGAGAAGTCGAGCATCTGTACCTTATCATCGAGTCCGGGGTAAAAAGGGACAACTCCAAGATAGTCGATTGCGGAGTATCCGAGTCCGATTACATCAAAAGTTGTAGGGGCGAAGCATCTGCCCCACGACTCATTACATTGCATCAGATACGAACGCAGATGCTTCGCCCCTACGGTTTCACGACGATTTCCCAACATATTACACGCGCCCGCTTTCAGCTGATAGCTTATTCACAAGATTATAGGTTTCTAAATCCAGCGGCTTCTTGGAACCTACAGGAACCGAAAGAGGAACCTCTACGAAACTGGAGCCGAGCATGGCGGTCATCGCGGCGGTTTCGCCATTTGCCAGAAGCTCGACCGCCATTTCGCCAAACTTTCTGGATATCTTTCTATCCCAATATGTAGGGCTGCCGCCTCGCTGTGCGTGGCCTAAAACTGTCACGCGAACTCGCCTACCGATCAGTTCCGCAATTAGCCGCGCTAAATCTTGCGCTGGACCCGCGCCTTCGGCAACTACAATCATGCTGTACGGCTTGCCGGCGTCCATCTCAACTTTGATGCGATTGCAGATGTATTTAAGATCATATTTTACTTCAGGGACCAGCGCCGCGTCGCCGGAGATCGCATAGGCGCCGGCAAGCGCAATGTGCCCGGTGTCACCACCGAGGGTTTCGATTAAAAACACACGTTCCTCAAGGGATTCGGCGGTGTCGGTTATATCGTTAGCGGCGCGGATTACGTGATTGCAAGCAGTGTCAAAGCCGATTGTGTAGTCGGTCCCTTGGATGTCATTATCAATCGTGCATGGAATTGCGATTACAGGGAATCCCGCGTCAGCAACGGCTTTTGCCCCGCTAATCGAACCGCCGCCGCCGAGTACTATGAGCGCGTCGATTCCAATTCGATCAAACATCAGCGCCAGATTATCAGAAGTCAGCTTTGCCTTTAGAGACCCATTTCTGCTCGTGCCAAGTATAGTTCCGCCGCGACCGGCAATGCCCGATACACAACGCTCGTCAAGTTCCATGGCATTGCCTTCTATAAGACCGTGGAACCCCTTTAGAACGCCGACAGTCTTATATCCCTCTTGCCTCGCGCACCCGACTATCGCCGCGATACAAGCGTTCATTCCGGGGCAATCGCCGCCGCTCGTCAGAATGCCGATACTTTTCACAAATCACTCCTGAGCTTGCTTAATGATTTCCCTGGCTTCCTCAACTTTCGAGGCCGGCACGGAAATGAATTTCTCGCCAATATCGCCGGGTCTGTTTATCCCAGCCCAACTTATGATGTCGCTTCTAACCCACACTGGGATGCCAGATGATTCCAATAGTCCTTTCACTATTTGGAACTCCGCCTCATCCGCTATAGAGCCAAGTGAAACCCATTCCTCATCATCATCGTGAATCGACTCCTTCTGTTCGTGGAGTTTCTTGACTAATTTCAGATCGCAGTCAGGACAAACCTCGACTCCTTCTATGTATTCATACTTGCACTTGGGGCAAAACGGCATTTCCAAAAGCCTCCTATTAGCATAAAACAAGACATATCGCCGACTATTCGGTGTTTCGGGATTTGAATGAAGCGGAGCGGAATGGAAATCCCGAAACAAACCAGATACTATATCTTCTGTATAAGTTTTACCGAACTTTCAGACCATAGTTGGACAAGATGCTTTGTGCATGCTGAACAAGTTCCGGCGACGGCTCTTGGACATTCTTAGACGGATATTCATGCCCAAGCGCTTTCCATTTCACTTCGCCGCGACGATGGAACGGCAATATCTCTACGTTCAGCGGGCCTATTTCGCTAAGTATCGAACCAAAAGCGTTCAGTGTGTCATCATCCGAATTAAATCCGGGGACTAGGCAAATTCGTACAATGATTTGGCCGCCCTGCGCGTGTCTTTCTCGAATATTCGACATTATAATTTCGTTCCCCTGCCCTGTTAGCTTTTCAGCAGTCTTATTGTCTGGATGCTTGAGGTCAATGAATAATAGATCGAGCGTAGGAAATAATCTCGGCAGGAGCTTGCTGGTTCCGTTGGTCTCGATTGCCGTGTGAATATCTTTCTCGCGCAGCTTTGCCAGAACAGCCTTCACCCCGGAGAATTGGCAAGTAGGCTCTCCACCGCCGATGGTGACGCCGCCGAGCTTTGGGAAAAACGACTTGTAACGTATCACCTTCTCCACTAATTCCTGAACGCCTATTTCCTCCCCTGCTCGCTCGAATGCGGGATTGTCGCTATTAAGACATTCGAGAGTGTCGCAGGAATCGCAGACTGCTGTGTTGCGTTGAACAGCATCCTCCACTACGGTTATTGCGCCGTGGGGACAAACTGTTATTGCGCGTGATGAATCGTTCAGCCTGCCGGGGTAGAACAATGCTTCCGGTCGAGGGGAGATCGATTCAGGAGCCGCGCACCAGGGGCAACGCATGTTGCAGCCTTTGAGATAGACGACCATCCGCTGTCCGGGGCCGTCTAGCTCGACCGTGAAACCGACGTTAAGGACCAGAAGGTTATGCGATTTTTGCCCGCTCATTCTATTTCGATTCTTGTTGAGTCGGGATCGAGCCGAGCGATGATGTCCTCTTGAATCGCGGGAGAGAGATCGAGGAAATTAACGAAAGTCCCGTGGATGCGCATTATGTAAATCCCGCTTGGGACCATCTCTTTGGGTTTTTGAAGGATTCGCCTTAAATGCTTCGCTGTGTCTATATTGAAGTAAACGTAGTAACCGCCGTGGCCTTTTGGATCACCATAGTCGAACAACGGCGCTATTACGAAATCGCGCATTGCTCGCATGAAGTTCTTCTCGCCGACCGCCTTCATCCACACCGAATCGAGGCCGATGTGGCTGGCGTAACCGCCAAGAAAATCGAGATAAGGCAAATTGTGAGCGCTCATAATACGAACAGGAAGTCCCTTGGTGGCGGCTCCGGCGGTCGGGTCAACGCCGTATCCCAGCATCTTGCGGGCGCGGCGGCCATCGGGAGTGGCTCCTACCCAATAACCGTAGAGCAGATGCGTGCTTGGAGTGCTCCAGTCGGGCAAGTATTTGTTTCCGAAGGCGTTCGTCAAGGCATAGACTCGCCCGGAAACGTCTTTGGCTATCTCTGCGGCGATGTCGTCCACCACGGGATTATCATTTCCGAACTTGGGGGCCGCCATGCACATATCGTGAAGCTCGTCGTATCCGGCAAAATCAGCCAGCAGCGCTTTCGGTAGATCAACTAGTTTTTCCGGTGATTTTTTCGCAATATAATCAACAGCGGCAAGACTATCGGCGACTACGCTCAAACCATGGATAAGGCAGCCGGAAGCGTTGTATTTTGTCCCTTTCGCTGTCACGTCGCGCATATCTCGGCCATATTCCAGACCGCCCATGAAGCTGGAGAGGAACGGCACGGGAAGCAATCCCAACGCCTCAGTACAGCCATTCGCCGCATTCATCATTCTCGGCAGGAAATAATCCAATTGCTTGAAAAACGCCGCTTTAAGACTTGATGAATTCTGAATAGGATTTGAGCCTAACTCAGCGTATGAAAGGCCGATCTTCTCGCCGCTAATCGCGCTCTTGCCGTCGTTAATTGTCAGTTCCAAGATTTTCGCAAGATTGAGCCAGCTATTGGTGGTGTTGCCGGACTCCTTGCCCATTATCAACGGCTCCTGGCAGCCTGCGATGGAATAATATGGAACGTCCTCATCTTCAATCCCCTTGCGCCGCAGAACCTCAAACACCATATCATCGTTGAAAAAGCTCGGCGTTAGGCTGCCGGGGGTTATGAAAAACTGGTTCATCGCGTCGTAGACTTCTTCGGGAGTGTTCGAGTGCAGCTTTACGGATAACGACGGCTGCGGGTAATTACTCTTATAGAATGCGTCGAGGACTATTGTCGTCATATCGCCGGTCAAATCGTTGCCTTTTTCATCCCGGCCACCGGCCATAATATTTTGACTGATCGCCCAGTTGCGGTCGCCGACGTTGAACAACGCGAGCAAATGCCGAGTAAACTGCACGGCGACTTCGCGGTCGATTGAAGACTTCTCATAGAAAGGCTGGAGGATTCTATCCAGATTCCCAACGCTGAACGCATAGGGATTCGGCGCCTGCTCGACCGTCATCGCCATCCAAAGCAAAATGAACGCCTGAATCGCTTCGTACAGATCATTCGCGCCTTCTCGCAGCACACGGTCACAAGTGTCGGAAATCCGCTGAAGTTCAGCCTTTCGGATTGCGTCCGATTCATTCGCGGCCATATCACCGGCCAATTTTGAGTATCTTTCCGCAAGATGCAGCGCGGCGGACATGGCGATCTCCGCCGCCTGGTAGAAGTCTTTCTTTTCTCCCGTGGAAGCGGCGGCTCCGGCGCGGGCCTGCTCGATAAGTGGGATCAGACCCTCTTCCATTGCGGGGCGGAAGTCGGCGACCGTATGTCCGGTCACTTGCTCCACGAAATAGACGACTTCGGCGGTCTCCAGGCCGGTTTCGGCGTAGACTTTGTTCAGAGCCTGGGCGTATTCTTCCTTCGCCCAAAAGTCGCGGACTTTCTGTATGCGCTCCGCCGGGAAACCCAGTTCCGGAGCGGGAGTAATGTCGCCATAAACCGCCATGGGGTCGCAGTAACCGGCGAATGTCTCCACTCGAAATTCGGGATTGATTAGGGCGTAAGTCCGCGCAAATGCGTCGTCCTGCGTTCCGGCAAAGACCTCATCCGGGCGGATTGTGATGCTCATCTTCTTGCAGCAAGCCTCGAACAGCTTCGCATGGGTTATCACGCGAGACAGATTTGCGCCGCTTGCACGGAGTTCTTTGAGCGCATTCATCCGAATCTCTTGTATCAGAAACCAACCGTCCAGCCGCATGGTCTTCTGGTTCTGCTCCTGCACGGACAGAAGCCGCGCCGCCAGCCGGTCAGCGTTAAAAGCCGTTAGTTTTTGCTCCGCGAGAGCCATTCCGGTTCCTCCTACCCTATCGTTTCACTGCCATGGATATAGAGTATTCCCAGCCGCGTTCCAATCACAGTATACCCCAGCCGCTACGCCGCCCGCCAGGGCCGCGCCGACAGCCGCTTCTTCAGGATGCGGCGGCATTTGCAGCGGCATACCTACACGTTTCTCTATCTCCTGCCGGACCACAGCGTTTCGCCGAATAGCATTGCCCGAACCGGCCAGATATTTCGGCGCCGCGCCGGCCTGCCTCGCGACTTCGTAGAACGCTGCAAGTTCCTCCACCATCCCTATGATAACAGCGCGCGTGAGATTTGCGACAGTGAAATTCTTCGAATCTATATTTCCTATGCAGCCGCGTCTGGCCGGGTCTACTCGCGTGCCCTCAAATAGAGTTGATGCAGCAAGTCCACCGCAGTCATCATCCGCATGAGCCGCCAATTTATTCATAAGATCGTAGAGTGCAGCTTTGTATAAGATTCCGAACAAATCCTGACCAATACTGGCGAAAAACGACTCCAATATCTGATATGCGCGGCCTCCGCAGAGACTTGCGCCGACAAGCAGCCATTGGCCCTTTACCAACGGGCGTGTGTCCAACCCCTGTGCGCGGTTGAAATGGTTGGTTGGAACGGACATTTGCCCGCCGGTTCCCAGATTCATCAGAAGCGATTCTCGAAGAGACGGTACACTACCGAGGAATGACGCCTGGTTATCGCCGAATGCAACCGCTATAGGTATACCCATTTGAAGCCCTGTCGCCAACTCCGCCTCGGCTGTTATTTGACCAGCTATGCTTCCTGTAGGTATTACCTCCGGCAGCATACCTTCCGGCAACTTTAAGACTGACTGCGCTTCAAGAAGCCAGCGGCTTCCGTCACGCACGTCGAAAATACCCCAACTTGCAGCGTCTGTCGGGTCGGTCACAATGGAGCCGCAGAGAGACTGTACGAGCAAATCGTGTATCGTCAGCGCTTTCCCATTATTTGGTATATTTCCTTCTTCGCTCATCTGCAGGAGGGTGACCGCTCCATAACCTGTTGCCGGGCGGCACCCGCTTGCGGCTAGAGCATCTTCTCCCAGGCGATTTGCCAATTCCTCAGCGTAACTGTGACTCGTCGATTTGTACGGTTTTGCGCCCCGGCCATCCTGCCAGGTTACAAGCGGCGTGATTGGTTTTCCCGCGCGGTCTGCAATCACAACACCGTGCATTTGGCCGGTTACGCCAACAGCCAGTATCTCTTGACCTTTCAATTCGGGACGCTGAAGAAGTCGGGATAACAACCCATGCGATTTATCGATAATCCCTTGCGCATCCTGTTCCGCCGCGTCGGGCTGAGAGGATAATTGCGTGTCGTTAAGCGTATCCTCAACCGCGGTAAGCTGGCCGTTACTTGCATCCAACGCAACAGCGCAGATTTTTGTCGTGCCTATATCAAGACCGATTAGTAAGCCCATAACACCTCAAATTCCGATTACTGGGAAGCCAACTTAGCTATACTTTTCATTTGTACTTT
>JAUSEB010000320.1 GCA_030650495.1 Armatimonadota bacterium
TTGCTGGCGTATCATCTCGCGCTGACCAAAGGCTATGATCCCGACCGTCCGCGTGGGCTTTCCAAAGTGACTTTGACGAGGTGAAGCGTGGTAAACCGTGACCGGCTCCTGAAACTTTTTCTTGATTTGGCGCGGATAAACAGCCCGTCGAAATCCGAGCGGCGCGTGGCTGATTTGCTCATCCCGCAGTTGAAATCCCTTGGCTATGAGGTTTATGAGGACGACGCGGGAGCCAAATCGGACGGCGATACGGGTAACATCTATGCTTACAAAGAGGGTTCGAGCAAAAGCGGCGCTCGATTGATGCTGAGCGCGCACATCGACACGGTACAACCAACGGACGGCTTGGAGCCGATTATAGGTCAGGACGGAGTCATCAGGAGTGGCGGAAAGACCATACTCGGCGCTGACGACAAGGCCGGTGTGGCCGCGATTATCGAAGCGCTGCGCGTGGTCGAGGAGGACGGAGTTCCTTATCGCAGTGTCCAAGTCATCTTTGATATTGCCGAAGAAATTGGGTTGGTTGGGGCTAAATTGATCCCGAAAGATTCGATCAAAGCCGACTACGCTTACGTGTTTGACACAGAAAAGCCGGTCGCGTCGATTGTCGTGGCCGGACCATCGCACGAAAACATAAAAGCCGTTTTCACGGGCAAGGCGGCGCATGCGGGCATGAAACCGGAGGCGGGAGTGAACGCCATCGTCGCCGCGAGCAAAGCCATCGCCAATATGAAAATCGGCAGGATAGACTTCGAGACCACTGCGAACGTCGGAGTCATCCATGGCGGAGTTGCGCGGAATATAGTGCCGGACAAAGTCGAAGTACTTGCTGAGGCTCGCAGCCGTAATGAAGACAAGCTCGCGGCGCAAAGCCGGCATATGGTTGATGCTTTCCAAAAGGGCGCCGCCGAAGTCGGGGCTTCCGTCGAGATAGAGGTCCAACGTGAATATAACTCCTTCCGGTGGAGTCCCAATGACCCAATAATCAAGCTTGCCGCTTCCGCTGCCCAGTCCATCGGAATCGAGCCGGAGTTGATCGAAGCCGGAGGCGGAAGCGACGCCAATATCTTGAATGAGATCGGCGTTCCAACAGTTTTGATTGGCGTAGGCTACGAAGGCGCACATTCGACCAGCGAGCAAATAGCAATTGACGATCTTGCAAAGTGCGCCGAATTTGCCGTAGCGCTTATCCGCAAAAGCGCGGAAGTGAGCTAGAGGCCGCCGTGCTGAAAAAAGCGATTGGAACCGTAACCTCGATAACCACCGAACGTGGGGACACTTTGGAACTGGAAGTGGATATCCACGGAACCGGCGCCCGCGCCATTTGCTACACATCACTGACCGGCCAAGTTGAAACTGGCGACCGCGTTCTGCTGAACACCACAGCGGTCGAACTTGGCCTAGGCACGGGCGGTTATCACTTCGTAATTGCAAATCTATCCCGCGAACCGGAGGATGAGCCATCAACGCCCGGCCACATAATGAAACTGCGTTATACGCCTCTACAGAACTCAGTCTTGTCCGTTGAAGAAGAGGAAAGCCCTCATCGCGCCGCGATAGACAGCTTCAAATCTCTCGATGGCCTGCCTGTTATGATCGGCCAACTGCACAGCCAGATCGGTCCCGCCGCCGCGGCGGTCAAGCGGTTGAGTCATGTTCCCACTAAGGTAGCGTACGTCATGACCGACAGCGCGGCTTTGCCTATTGGCTTTAGTAAATTGGTGTCGGAACTGAAGTCAGCCGGACTAATCGATGTGACGATCACTGCGGGGCAGGCGTTTGGGGGAGATTTGGAGGCGGTGAACGTCTACACTGCGCTAATCGGGGCGAAAGAGGCTGCCAAAGCGGACGCTGTGATAGTCTGCCAGGGGCCCGGAAACGTCGGCACAGGGACAACTTACGGATATTCGGCAATCGAGCAGGGTGAAATAATAAACGCGGTCAATACTTTGGGCGGGCGAGCTATCGCAATTCCCAGGGTTAGTTTTGCCGACCCCCGGCCACGGCATCGCGGCGTGAGCCACCACACAATTACCGCATTGACGAAAATCGCCCTGACTCCGGCGATGATCGCGCTTCCGGTCATCGAGGAAATGAAGCTGAATTTGCTGGAAGAGCAGCTTGCTCACAGCGGCGCAACGTTGAAGCACAGAGCAAGGGTCTTTGACGGCTCAGCGGCAATTGATGAGTTGAAAAGCAAGGGGATTAAACTAAGCACGATGGGCCGGAGTTACGAAGAAGATAAAGAGTTCTTCCTGGCAGCCGCAGCAGCGGGCACGGCGGCTGCTCAGATAGTCGTGGAACGGGCGGCAAGGAGAAGTTGATGATTGAGAGTTGAGAGAAAGCTGTCAGCTGTCAGCTTGGGTTGGGGTCTAATAAGGACTTTAGTTATGGAACTGCGTGAGAAAACAATCGAATCCAAAAGAATATACGAAGGCCGGATACTCAATCTTAGAATTGACACGGTTGAGATGCCCGGCGGGCGCAGGGCTACAAGGGAGATCGTCGAGCACAAGGGCGCCGTGGCGATTGTGCCGTTGATCGATACGGACGTGGTCGTAATGGTTCGCCAGTACAGACAGCCGACGGGTGAGGCGCTTCTTGAAATACCTGCGGGGACTCTCGACAAGAATGAAGACCCGGACGACTGCGCGTCGCGAGAACTTATCGAAGAAACAGGCTACAAGCCCGGCAATCTGCAAAAGATGTTCAGGTCGTATCTCGCTCCGGGCTATTCCAGCGAGATGCTGCATACATATTTAGCTACGGATTTGGAGAAGGTCACAGCGGCGCCGGAGGAGGACGAACTGCTTGAAGTCGTCACATTCGATCTTGATGAAGCTGTAGCGATGACTGGCTCCGATCAGATAAAGGACGCCAAGTCTATCTGTGGGCTGCTGATGGCTTACAAGTTACTGCGCTCCGGCGCTTGAAAATCAGAATGGAGATGGCAGCTATGAGAATATTGTGCGGGCAGGTCATAACTCCTGACGAGGTAATAGACCGCGCGGTCATTACTATTGATGACGGCAAAGTGATTGGAGTCGGTCCTGCTGACGGGTCGCCTGTGGATATTGATGCGCCGGACAAGACCGCAGCGCCGGGCTTCATTGACATTCACATCCATGGAGCCGCCGGGCATGAGGTTACGGACGGCACGGTCGAAGCGATCAGGGGGATGTCGGCGCACATTGCGGCGAACGGCGTGACTTCCTGGCTTCCGACTGTCCTTACTAATCCCTGGCCCACCGTAAGGACCGCGGTATCCTCCATAGCTCAGGCAATGCAAGAGGGCAGTGGCGGAGCGGAGGTTCTCGGCGCCCATTTGGAGGGTCCATATCTCAACCCATCCAAAACCGGCGCGCAGCCGCCGGACAGCCTGCGGCCACCTTTGTGCGGCGAACTTGCCAGGGAGTTGGGCGACCTGACGTCGATCGTCAAGTACATTGCCGTTGCGTGCGAGCTGCCGGGCGCTATGGATTTGATCCGCGAGCTTGTGTCCATGGGAATCAACGTATCAATCGCCCACACCGAAGCGTCTTATGAGGAAGCCCAATTAGCTTTCGACGCCGGAGCGACCAGCCTGACTCACATTTTCAATGCGATGCGCCCACTGCACCACCGCGAGCCGGGAGTACTCGGCGCGGCGCTGCATGATGATCGTGTGATCACAGAACTCATTTGGGACAATTTCCACGTTCATGAGGCGGTCGCTCGTTTAGTGGTCAAAGTAAAAGGGCCGGATAGAGTTGCGCTTATATCAGATTCAGTCAGCGCTTGCGGGTTAAGCGACGGCAACTACTTCCTCGGCGGGCAACAGATACGCGTCGAAGGCGGACTTGCAAGGCTGATGAACGGCACAATTGCCGGAAGCACGATTACCCTCGATCAAGCCGTGAGGAACGCGGCTAAGTACTTCCCAATTCAGGATGTAATCAAGATGGCGACAATCGCGCCGGCGAGATCTACCGGAGCGGCTGATCGTAAGGGAAGGATTGCGCCGAGCTTTGACGCGGATATCGTTTTGCTCAACCCGGGTCTGAGCGTTGACACGGTCTTCTTAAAGGGCAAGATATTCAAAAAATAACGCAAAAATATTTGTAACTTTCCCTCGTGAGATTTGTCTGAATAAACGGAACATATTCCTAGGTGGGCCGGCAGGCGGCTTACCCGAGGGGGCGTGGTTCTTGGATTGCGATTACGTTCGGGAAAAACTTTCAAGTTATATGGACGGGGCGGTGGATGAGGCGGCCCTGGAGATGATCGAGGGGCATCTGGCTGATTGCGCCGAGTGCCGCGCCGAACTGGCCGCTTTGGAAGCTATCACCGGGACAATTCGCAATGTCGAGGAAATCGAATCTCCAGCCGATCTGAAATTTTCGATTCGTGACGCAATCGACCGGGCAACGAAGGCGCCGTCGGCCGATTGCGAGCGGATCGAAGTATTGCTCTCGAATTACCTGGATAGAGAGTTGGCGAATGAGCAGCTTGCCGTTGTCAGCGAGCATCTCGAATCCTGCCGAATTTGTGAAGCCGAGTTAGCTTTGATGCGGAAGACAGTGAGACTGGTTGGCTCGATAGATACTGTCGAGCCTCCAGGCGGGCTGAGGAGCCGCATCATAGCAGCGACGGTTGAGACTCCGTCTTCCGCGCAAAGACTCGCCGGAGTGGCAGCCCAAATCCTCAGGCCCGTGGGTATGAGGTGGGCGGCGAGCGCCGCCTTAGCGCTGGCTCTTGTGCTTATGTTCGCATTGCCTGATAAGCAAACTCCGGTCCGCAAGGTTGCGAAAACTCCTGTTGTAGAGACACCCAGGCTATCCATTAAGCCGGTTGCAACCGAAAGTCCATCAATTGCCAAAGTAGATGTGGAAAAAACTACATTGGCTGCCGCAAACGGCGATCAATCTCGCCGCAGGTCGCATCGCAGAATATTGACAAATCCGAGGACAACGAAATCGGCTGCGCATGTGCCAGGTTCGGTCGCTGCCGTGAAGACGTCGGCAAAGAATACAGCGCCGGAAGCTGTGGCTTCCAGCGTGGTAACGACAAATATGCCCGCGAACTCCGACGGAAGCGAAGCCGCAAAATCTTCTGAAATATCCGAGGAGGTGGCAAAGGCTTCCGCGGATAATAAGAAAGAAGCAGGCGAGGGAACGTCAGCCAAGCCGGCTCCCGTGAAAGTCGCGGGCCAGGGCATATTCACGGCTGAGGATGACGCCGCGATGATTCAGAACATCAAGCGGCAGATGAAGATGAAGAACAGGGATGGCGGAGTATCCGTCAGCCTTTTTGACGTTAAGTTTTAATATAACGTTGGTATTCCGCTGCCTGAGAGCGGATTGAGCAGTATATGATAGTAAGCGCCGGGAAAAGATTTGCCGCGATAATTGCGGTGGTTTTGTTGATAAGCGCCGTGCCTCTGTGGGCGGACGGACAAGGAGTCGCCAAGACTCTGTCCGGCCGGCTTGAGGGGTTTTTAGGCGCATTCGGCGATCCTCGTCTTCTCACAGATCCATTACCAACAGGGAATCAGCAGGCAAAATCCGACTACGAGATCATATACGGCAACGGCACCGCAACAGAATATCTCCTCGCACACACCAAGCTCGTGCCGAACAGCGATTACGCCGTCGTTGGCGGCATTTCGCAAATCCGCGATGTGGACTATCATATCGACTACGAGCGCGGTATGATTATGTTCAACCGCCCTATCCGAACCAGCGAGTATTTTGTCGTAGGGTACAGTTATACGAAGGGCGGCACGGGCGAGCGAAAATTGTTGAATATTCCCGGCCTTGCGCTGACGGGGAATGGTAAACTCTCAGTGGATTTGACCTACGGCTCGCGCGCGGTTCAGAGGGTTGGAAACAGCGTCACTCCGAACATAGCCACCTACGGCCTGAACACAACCGCCAAGATAGGCTCGAACTCCACTATCAAGAGTATGTTCTATACATCCAACCCGCAGCGGCCTGACACGTCGGGGCTTGGTGTGTTGAGCCTTCTGCCGACTACGCCGATTGCGCCTGCCGTGAAATCCGACCGGATAATAGTTCAGAACGCTGACTTGGCTTTCGGCAAGTTCAAACTCCAGCTTGGTTACCAGGATGTCGGCCCGAATTTCAGCGGGTTCCTGGAGCTTAGGGACAGCGACGCCGCGCCTGACGCCATGCTGAGAAGGTTTGAATACGAAAAGGGCATGAAGCGAACCAACATAGCCATGCAATTCGCTCCCGGTGGAACTGCCAACCCGGCGCTTCCCGTAAGCGACTTTTTCTGGAACACGATACAGGACACAAGCGGTGAGTTCCGGGCAAAGGGCTTCAATTTCAATACAAAGAACCTCGGTCTTTTCGCTGAAACCCGCGGCTCCGATCCCACATTTGCTAAACTCGCGTACCTGGCTTACGGCACGGAGTGGTCGGACACTGCTCTGCAGATCAGGCGGCAGTTCGACCCCAACGCCGCGGCGGGGAATGTCGCGTATATGGACATCTACCAGACTATTTACGCCCCCGGAATAGAGCGCAGCAGATATGGATTGAAGTTCGGTTCAGGACCATCAACCGGATGGCTGCAGGCGGTCAATATCAGCGACCATTACGGCGAGATAGAACGCTACGGCTTTAAGGTCGCGGGAGAAAAATACAGCTTATCCGGCTTCAAGCAGTCCGTAGACAAGACATTCACCAAGCTGCCTTATCTGATCGATGTCGAAAAGGAGCAGTTCGGTATCTATCCCGGCACGGAAAGGCTCGACATAGGCGGCTCATACAAGCTGAAGAACGGCCTGGACGCGATAGCCGCAATGGAGAGTTTCTCCGATCAGTACGGTTCAGTCGCCACGCAGAGTTTTGGCGTTAAGGGCAAGACCTGGGATGTGAAAGCCAACTTCAAGGATGTCACCCGGATAGACACCGTAGTTCCTCCGGTCCCACAGTTGATACCGACAGGCAGCCTGGCGTACGAAGAAGGCAATACGATTACCCTGGAAGCGGGGATGGAGCGCGGCCTGTTTAAGAGCTTCGCCGGACTCACGAACGGCAAATTGAAAGCGCGTGTCTCCACGGAACAAAGCTCAGGCAGGAACAAGTCCGCCACATTCGAGGCTGGAATACTGCGCGGAACGATGGGAATAGATTACGCTGATCTTCAATCTTCTTACGGGACTCAAGTCGAATCCAAAGGGTTGAGATTTATCAGCGACCGAACCGCCAACAAGTGGCTCTACTATGATGCGCTGTATAAAATTCGCCGGGATGGAGTAGCCGGCCCGGTAATTGTCCGCGCTTATAACGCCACCGCCAAGATCAATGACCGAACGAATCTGAGCTATAACTATTCCACCAACACAGAGTATTATGACGCGAAGATCGTCAGCCCGGTGGCGCTGGAGACGCTCCAACTAACAAGCTCTCTCAAGAACGGCTACAGCCTCATGGGATACTTCAAGAGATATGAGTACTTGAGCTATAGATATGGTGTAAATTCCTACAGCCTTGCGTTGAGCGGCAAGCTCAAGTCCGGGGCGTCGGTCGCAGCCGGTCTGGGACAAAACGTAGCGCTATCTACCTTGGGGGATGTGGACGGGAAGACGCTGTGGCTAAGGTACGACCATCAAGTGTCTCAAGAGAATTACCTCAAATTCTCCGTTTTGGCGACTCGATGGGATGGCGTAAATCCGATCACCCAAAGTGAGAACGACTTGGAATTCCGCATAGATTTCGCTTCGCGGTTCGATTTACTTTCTCGCTAATCGACTGTCCGTAACCGTCGCCAGGCCATTCTAATAAAGGAACATAGAGATATATGATGGCGTCCAACCAAAAGGTTGGGCGCCGTCTTGCTATTAGCCTGAATTATTCACGTCATTTCGAGAGTAGCGAGAAATCTGCTTTTCCTGAAGCTAAAAAGCAGATTCCTCACTTCGTTCGGAATGACGGTCCGCGGTGATTTTGCTCTATTCGCGAGTAATCCGGGTTAGCGCCATTGGTTTCAGCGGATGATGGGATCATGTCACATTCATGCGCAATCTCTGGTAATAATACCTGTTTTCGTCCAAATCACGTCAAATGTCTTGACCAGGCAAGCTTGGATGCTTTATACTTCAATATCCGCTATACGTTTTTCACACCACCAAAAGGAGACCCTAATGAGAATGCGCCGCCTTTCGGAAGTGGTTGTATTAACATTCCTTTGCCTTTTGTTTCTATCCTGCGCAATTCTTCCGGCCCATTCTATTTCCATCTATGTAAGCCCTACCGGTGATGATGGGAACAGCGGCTTTGATTGGGGTTCCGCCAAAAGGACAGTCCAGGCCGCCATTGATACAGCCAATGCGGGCGATCAAGTATGGGTGGCTGCCGGGACTTATTTGGAACGCATCACCCTCAAGGCAGATGTCGCCGTATACGGCGGTTACTCCGGAGGCGGGGGATCGAGGGACCCAGTCGCAAATGTTACAATTCTTGACGGAGAGAATGGCAACAGCGTTGTAACGGTTCCATCCGTCGCTGACGAAGATACTATAGTGGACGGCTTCACGATCAGAGGAGGCATTGGAAGGCCTGTATGGGATGGTTTCTCATTCACTTACTACGGCGGAGGCGTATACTCAAGTGGAAGCTCGGCGGTAATATCGAATAACATAATCACCGGTAACGACGCCGACTATGGCGGAGGAATATACTGCTCAGGCGGCGCTCCAACAATAAAAGGCAATAGAATCATTAACAACCTTCCGGAAGGAATTCGCTGTGAATCATCCACCGCGGTGATACTCGATAATACCATCAGTGGCAACACGTTTGATGGTATCTATTGTTACAGCTCTTCAGCGAAGATAGTTAATAATGTAATCGTCGCAAATCCAGGCAGTGGCATTCTTTTTTACTCCAGCGCTTCAGCAATAGTCACTAACAACACCATATCAGGCAATGGCTCAACATTAGGCAATGGTATCTATTGCAGCGGCTCCACGGTGAGCATTTATAACAACATCATAACCTCCAACTATGCCGGGATCACCAAGTCAGGCGGCACGCTAACGCTCTACTGCAACAACGTCTTCCAGAATACTTCCATGAACTACTCGGGGGTATCCGCCGCGACTGATGACATTTCAATTGATCCGAAATTCGTTGACGCGGCTTTCGGGAACTTTCATATCCAGCTCGACTCCCCTTGTCGAAACACCGGTTATGACACCGCGCCTCAGCTACCTTCAACTGATATGGATGATCAGAACCGCATCGAAGGCGTACATGTTGACATAGGGGCGGATGAATCCTATGGTGAAATACGCTCGCAAGGGCCGTATGTGATAGTCCGAGTCGATGAAAACGGGGACGACGCAAACAACGGATCATCATGGGCTCTTGCGAAAAGGACCGTGGGAGCCGCCATAGAGGCGGCCTCGGCGCTTGGTGGAGAAGTGTGGGCAAAGTCAGGAGTGTATAACGAGCGCGTCACGCTTCGTCCGTTCGCTTATCTCTATGGCGGGTTTTTGGGCGTGGAGACATTGAAAAGCCAAAGGAACTGGACGGCAAACCCAACCATACTGGACGGCCAGCAGGGTGGACCTGTTGTAACCGCTGAAGCCTGCCACATTTGGAGCGGCATCGATGGTTTTACAATTCGCAATGGCGGCTCGGCTGGCGGAGTCACCTGTTCCTATTCTTCTCCTGCTATCGTTAATAATACGATCATAGGAAACGTCGGCCCGGGTGTGGACTGTAATAGAGCTACTCCGGCCATTAGAAATAATCTTATACTTGGAAATACGGGAGATGGGGTGAACTGTCTATACTCCAGCTCAGCTATATGTAACAACACCATACTGGGAAACATAAGCAGCGGAATCAAGGCTTCATATTCATCTCCGACAATATACAACAATATCATCGTGAACAACAGTAAATATGGCGTGAATAAGATGAGCGGAACCGGCTCCCCGGTTCTCAAGAACAATTGCGTTTATAACAACCTCGATAACAATTACTTCGGAATATCCGCCGGCCTGAATGACATTCAACAAGACCCTCAGTTTGTTGATGTTGGTTATGGTAACCTGCACATTCAGCCAACGTCTCCCTGCTTTAATGCAGGATATGGCAGCGCGGTGGTAGCCGGAGATTTGGACATGGACGGCCAGAACCGTATTCAGGGGGCGCAAGTCGATATTGGCGCCGATGAGTCGGATGGTTTGCACGGCGAAACGGGTCCGCAAAAGATTGTGAGAGTAAGCCCGACCGGGAATGACGGAAACGACGGTTCATCCTGGGGTCTGGCGAAAGGAACGGTGCAGGCGGCGATCGACTCCGTATCAGGGCAGGGCGGCGAGGTGTGGGTGAAAGCCGGAACTTATAATGAGCGAATAAGGCTTCTTGCTTTTACCTATGTATACGGCGGATTTGCCGGCAGTGAAACAGCAAAGGATCAGAGAGACTGGAAGATAAATCGAACGATACTCGACGGCCAGGGCGCCGGCAGTGTAGTCTCCGCGTATGACTGTGCTTCATGGAGCTGCATTGACGGATTCACAATTCGGAATGGAAAGGGGACGCCGGATTCTTACATGAGCCAGAGTCCCTGCGGCGGAGGAATCTACTGCGTCAATGCTGCTCCAACTATTTCAAATAACATAATCACTGACAACGCCGGAACAGTATACGGCGCCGGGATTTATTGCTATAACAGCCCCGCCATTATTAAGAATAACTTGATACTTGGCAACTTGGCTGTATGGACTGACGCCGGTAAAGGCGCAGGTATTCTCTGCTGGAATTCCGCCGCGACCATATCCAACAATGTGATTACATCAAACGTTGCATCGAACCAGGGCGGCGGGTTGTACTGCTATATGTCCGCGGCCAAGGTTGTGAACAACACTTTTGCCGGAAATAGCGCCTCCTCAACCAATGGCGGAGCTATTCACATTGACAACTCTTCGCTGAGCTTATCAAATAATATAATCGCCCTCAATACCTCCGGCATATACAAATCCTCAGGAACTCCGACGCTCAGGAACAACTGCGTCTATGGGAACGTTAATTTCGCCTATTCGGGACTGTCCGGCGGCGTCGGCGATATAACGACTGACCCTCTATTAGCAAGCGCCGATTACGGCAATCTGCACATCCAGCCGGGATCGCCATGCCGTGAAACGGGTTACGACACGGCGGTGGAAGCGGGGTCTCTTGATATGGACGGCCAGAACCGGATTCAGGGAACGCAAGTCGATATTGGCGCCGATGAGTCGAACGGAAGCAGTTGGTCCGCGGGACCGTATGTCACCATCTATGTCAGTTCCAACGGCAACGATGCCAATAACGGTTTGTCCTGGATTCGCCCGAAAAAAACGGTGCAGGCGGGGATTGACGCGGCGGCGGCGCTGGGCGGAAACGTTTGGGTCAAGGCTGGGCTATACAGGGAACGGATCGCGCTGAGTCCCTATGTCTATGTGTATGGCGGGTTTGACGGGCACGAAGTGGAGATTTCGCAAAGAGATTGGGTTTCCTCCCCGACCATTCTGGATGGGCAGCAGGGAGGAAGCGTGGTAACATCGAAAGTGTGCCATATTTGGAGCCGTATCGACGGATTCACAATAAAAAATGGAAACGCCGTACGCGGCGGCGGAATCTACTTGGTTGGCGCATCTCCAACCATAGCGAATAACGTGATTACCGGCAACGCTGTCTATCCTGCGACAACCGGCTCAGCCCGGGGCGGCGGAGTATATTGCGCTTATTCTTCTTCTACTGTGATAAACAATATCATAAACGCGAACACCGCTACCGGAGACGCCACTTACTCAGCTACGGGCGCTGGGATATACTGCCACGGTTCACCTGTGGTAATCTCCAACAATAGAATAACCGGAAATATCGCTTCTATTGACGGCTCCATGGGCGCCGGAGTTTATCTCTCTAACTCCTCGGCGGTTGTAACCAACAATACGATTGCCGGCAATACGTCTTCACAGGCCGGCGGTATTGATACCTACAACAGCTCTCCCATGATCTCCAATAATATCGTGGCCTTTAACTCATCTGGAATTCGCAAAACCGGCGGCGCTCCCGTGCTTAAGAACAATGACGTTTTCTCCAACGGCGGCATTGATTATACCGGCATCACCGACCCGACGGGAACAAATGGCAATATAAAACAGGATCCACTGTTCGTTGGCATGGCGGCGGGAGACTACCATATTATGGCGTTATCTCCCTGTAAAAACGCCGGTTTTAACACTGCTTCGGGAATGACTCTGCTTGACATGGATGGGCAGGTGAGAATTCAAGGGGCTAATGTGGATATAGGAGCAGACGAGTACTGGCCCGCGACCACAATCGCGTCTGCAAAGCAGGGATGGGATGATCTTGAAGTGGATATAAACGGGATGACAGTCTCCGCTTCTTTTACCGATTTCTTCTATATCGAGAACGACCTCCGTACGATAGGAATCAGGGTGGATAAGACCGGACACACATTGACTGATGTAATGAGAGCGCACGTGGTTGGCGTAATGAAGACCCATCCTTCCGGCGAAAAGTATATTGAAGCGTCCACGGCCGTTCAGAGCGATCCCCCAAATGACGCAGGTAGCGTCGATCCCTTCATGCTGCCGAATACCCAACTCGGCGGTGGCGCTTGGCAATACAATGACATTACAGGCTCGGGGCAGGTTGGTGTCACCGGAGGCTTCGGCCTGAATAACATGGGCCTGTTAGTGACGCTGATTGGCAAAGTGATTCCGATCGATAATACGACATGCTTCTATGTTTCCTATGGCTCCGTCAACGTCAAGGCTCTCGTTCCCGCGAGCGTGACCGACCTTCCGGATGAGAATACCTGGGTGACAGTAACAGGGATAAGCTCCATCGAAAAGGACGGCGAGAATTACCTGCGATTATTAAGGGTGCGAAAGCAGTCGGATATACAACCAGTTCCGGGAACATAAGAGGAAAGTTGAGGGTTGAGTGAAGAGAGTCCCTATGCTTCGGCTTGTTCTTTGAAGCCGAAGCCGGACCTTAAACCCTCAACTATCCCTCGGACTCCCTCTACATATTCTCTATAATCTCCCCGACGCCCTCGATGCTGACTATGCGCCACTCGTGAGTGGAAAAGATGAGATACCTCCTCAACTTTTCTCTTCGTAAATGCAGCGTGAGATCACGAGTGAATATAGCTTCATCATTCTTGCGATCTATTACACTGAACTGGGCGTCCAGGGTGGCGTTGTCTCCGTTGATTCTAATGCTCGGTTTCAGGATGGTTACATCGGGCTGCACATCAGACCGAAGCGCGTCGTATGTGCGGATGCGAAGAAAGGTGTAAGTCATCCCGGCATCGTCTTTGTAGTTTTTGGAGACTATTGAGACTGCTTGCCGGGGGTCGTTCTTCTCAACGCCGCCAATCCCCCATTGTAAAAGCTCAGCAATCTGCCTATCGTCGGGCAGTCTCTGCCGATTCAGGGAAACTTGGTATATAATACCGGCTGCAACGGCAACCATAAGGACCAATAATATTATTCTTGTTCTCATCTTCTGGATTGTACACCGTCCTCTTGTAGCGCGCAAGCAGGAATTTAGCGCCCAGAAGGCAAAACGCATAGTGTGATGTCAACTCCGCAGTGGCAAGAATGTATATCGTCGATAATCGAGAACCCCGGCTTGGTAGTTGTGGTTGGAAACACTGACACGGGTAAAACTACCTTTTGCATGGAGCTTGTGAACGCGGCGGCGGCATTGGGCTTGAAGTCCGCGCTTGTCGACGCCGACATAGGACAATCGGACATCGGCCCTCCCGGCACAATCGGCCTGGCTCTTCCTACTGAACCGGTCGAAAGGCTGAGCGATCTCCATATTCGGCGGATGTACTTCGCCGGAGCCACATCGCCGGTTGGCAACATGCTTCCAAGCGTGGTCGGCGCGAAAAAGATGGCGGACGAAGCCCGGGAACACGGAGCAAGTCTGATAGTCGTCGACACCACCGGCCTGGTTCGGGGAATTATCGCGCGGAAGCTGAAAACACTAAAAATCGACCTTCTTGCGCCTCAGCACATAGTCGCCATTCAACGCGATCGCGAGATAGAACCGCTGATCACGGCCTTCAGCAAAGTGGAAAAGAATGTCATCCATACTCTGAGTGTTCCTCCGCTCGTCAGGCAGAAATCACTGGAACTCAGGGCCGCCCGGCGGCGTCTCAGGTATGCGAAACATTTCGAGGGCGCGGAGTCGCACGTGATCAGGCTCGATGACGTGGGCTGCTGGGGAACCTGGCTGAACACCGGAACACCTCTACCATGGCAGCGTGTTCGCTTTCTGGAGCGGGTTCTGAAGACGCGAGTTTTACATGCGGAGTCCGTCGGACGCGGGTTCTATATCGTGGTTGACCGCGCGCCGGAACCGCCTGAAGCGGCGCTGATCGAGGAACAATTGGGAACAAGAGAGATCAGCATTGTTCCAGGCTCAACGTTTACAAACGCATATATTGGTCTCGCCGACTCCCGCGCGAATACGATGGATGTAGGAATCGTGCAGGCCATAGAATTCCGGCAGCGGTATGTGTCGATCATCACGAAGCTCAAGTCCATTGCGCCGGTGCGCATAATACAGTTTGGGTTGATGCGGGTGAAGCCGGACGGAACGGAACTGGCGAAACTCAGGCCTGGGGAAATATAGTGGATTTGATCTTTGTCCGGCACGGCCAGACGGTCTGGAACGCCGAAGACCGAATGCAAGGCCAATCGGATACTGAATTGAGCGAGCTTGGCTTACGCCAAGCCAAACAGGTTGCCAGGGTTTTGGCGGGCGAGGACATCTCGGCATTTTACTCCAGCGATCTTCAACGCGCGTCAGTGACCGCTGAGATTATTGCCGAAGAGCATAAGCTGCCGGTAGTTAAGACGCCGCTCTTGCGAGAGGTAAACCTTGGCTTCTGGCAGGGCTTAAACACAACGGAGATACAGGAGCAGTATCCCAACGAGTACGCGGCGTACCGCACTGACTCTGTTTTGAACCGTCCACCGGGCGCGGAGCGTATAGAAAGTGTAATTGATCGAGCGCGCCGGTTCATAGAGATGGTTACGGCGCGCGAAGCGGCGGGAAGAATTGTAGTGGTCGCGCATGGGGGTATCATCCGCGGGGCTTTGTGCTGGAGCCTTGACGCCGGACCTGAATTGTACAGGCGCGTCAGGCTGGAAAACGCCGGCATAACAACCATACGTACAAATGCTTCAGGCTGTCCCTCGTTGGTTTTGGCGGTGAATGACACATGTCATCTACGGTCTATGAATGATTCCGAGAATATCGAGGAGATGTAGATTTGGGAAAAATAAGCAGGCAATTCGGTGTATTTGACATAGTCCGATTTATATACCATTTACCAAACTTCGCCAGCCTTTACTGGAGGCTCTGGAAAGACCCGCGCGTGTCATGGCTGGCAAGATCGATGCTGATCCTGGCTCTATTGTACGTGCTTTTGCCGTTGGACGCTATAGTCGATTGGGCTCCTCTTGTGGGGCAAATCGATGATCTGGCGGTGATTGCCCTGGCTCTACGCGCATTCATACGCTTGATCCCAAAGGATGTGGTAAAGGAGCACGTAGCCGCGATTGACAAGAAAACGATTGCCGGTTGACGGTTGTCAGTAAACCTATGCGTCGGAAGGCTTTTTACACCGACGCTGGCTTTAGGCCCATAGCTGCTCGCTTCGGGGTAAAAAGCTTCCCGAAGCATAGAAATTACGTTCGCTTCGGCTTCAAAGAACAAGCCGAAGCATAGGAATTCCCTTCTCTCAATTCTCAACTCACCCCTCAACTCTTTTGGAACAACTCCGCATTAACACACGTATATTAAGTACCGCGCGCAGTAGGGTATAAGTTTACTAGATGGGCTTAGACAAATATGCTCATTTGGGAGTGTTATATCCGACGCAGCTACAAGGCTGTCGGCGATCCCGGCGGCTCGTTGGAAAGAAGGAACCAAAGATGCTTTGCAGGTGTGGAAATGAGATAACTAACGTGCCGGAACACCTTCGCGGCCTGGTTTCGTGGGTCTGCCAGAAGTGCACGAACACCGCGCCAAAGGCAGCGCCTCTACCTTTTGAGGTAGCGCCTAGGCGTATGTTTCTGAGGAAGTCTAAGAAGGCGGCATAGTTAGTCCTTAGGATTGTAACGGATTCCTGCCCGGCTTCGCTTAAAGCGAGGCCGGGCTTAATTCATTTGTAATCCCCCGCAAATTTACTGTTATTGGTTGATAGTTGATGGTTAAGGGAGAGTTTAGATGGCTCCGGATTGCAAATCCAGGGCTATCGGTTACCTGCTAAAGTCAAACTTTCTTAATATCCACGCGCATTGACACACAAACTGGTGGGAACTATAATCTTAAGGAAGCCGCTTTCATTCGCTAAAGGGCGAGCGAGGCGGCGTTTTGATTGTGTGGCCGGTTAAGAAAAGCGGCCTAATCAACAGGGAGGAGTTAGTGAGTATGCGAAAAGCGCCATCTTTGGCAGCCGGGTTCCGGCGATGGTTATTGGCGCCGGCAAGTGTTGCGGCGGTGTGGGCGTTGTCGTCCACTCCGGCGTTGGCAGGAGAGGCGATAGATCTGCCAAGTTTTAACGAGCTTAGCCTGGTAAGGCCCGCCATCTGGATTGTTTTCTTCTCCGCCATTTTTGGTCTCTTGGTAGGCGGTATGTGGTTGAAGGCAATTCTGAAGGAGGATCCGGGTTCACAGGGGATGCGCAGTGTCGCCGCCGCGATTCAAGACGGGGCATTGGCCTATCTGAAGAAGCAGGTTAAGACGATGAGCGTCTTCGTTGCCATAGTGTTCGTGGGCCTTGTGCTACTGTATAAAGGCATCCCGGAGTTCCAGGTCACTAAGAGCGGCATTCCGATTTACTTGGGCGTTGGCGTCGCTTTTATATTAGGTGTCGCTGCTTCCTATATTGCGGGATTCGTCGGAATGATGATGGCGGTCCGCGCAAATGTACGAACCGCGAACGCTGCCCTGACCAGTTTCAAGAAAGCTTTGTATATAGCCTTCAGAGCCGGAGCGGTTTCGGGCATGGCTACCGTCGGCCTCGGACTTCTTGGCGCATGCATAGTCTTCTTCATATTCCAGGAACAGTCGATGAAGGTTCTGATCGGATTCGGATTCGGTGGATGTCTCGCCGCTCTCTTCATGAGGATCGGTGGAGGTATCTACACCAAAGCCGCTGACGTTGGCGCGGACTTGGTTGGTAAAGTCGAGAAAGGTATTCCCGAAGACGACCCGCGAAACGCGGCGACAATCGCCGACAACGTCGGCGACAACGTCGGCGACTGCGCCGGTATGGCGGCGGACGTTTTCGAGTCTTACGAAGTCACTTTGGTGGCAGCGATCATACTCGGCGCCGCGGCCTTCCCGATGTTCCAGAGCATGGCCGCCGCAGGCAAGATCGCAAGCGCAAATGCGGCTGTCCTATCACTGGTTGTTTACCCGCTGCTTGTCAGAGCGGTCGGCGTTATAGCGAGCATCATCGGTGTTTACATGGTTCGCGGTGAAGACCGGATGGATATGGACCCGATGCGCCCGATCAACGTAGGTTTCTGGGGTTCCGCCATTATCGCGGCCATTATGTTCTCAGGCGTCAGCTATTGGCTGTTCAATAAGATCGAGACAGGTTTCCAGTGGTGGCAGTTCGCAGGCGCGAACTTTATGGGTATTCTACTCGCGCTGGTTATTGGCAGGCTGACTGAGTACTTCACTTCGACTTCCAAGCCCCCGGTGATTGAGACCGCTTATGCGGCCAGAACCGGCCCCGCGACGGTCATTCTGACTGGTTTCGCGCACGGTCTTGAGTCCAGCGTTTGGGGAATAGTCGCCATCGCCATTGCGATTTTAGGCTCAATGCTTCTGTTCCAGGGCAACGCGGCTATGGCGGCCTACGGAATTGCTCTTTCAGGTCTTGGCCTGTTGACTACCACAGGCTTCATCCTTGCGATGGACACCTACGGACCGATTTCCGACAACGCTAACGGCATCTTCGAGATGTCCGGCGCGCTCAAGGACGTGGGCGAAGACAGCAACGCGCACAAGATAGTCGCCAAGCTGGATGCGGTCGGCAATACCACCAAGGCTCTTACAAAGGGATTTGCAATCGCCACGGCGGTCATCGCGGCAACGGCTCTATTCCGTTCGTTCCTGGCGGACGCCGGTCTGCTTCCAGTAGAGGGCACGAGAGTCCTTGCCGAAGCTCTGAACGGAATCCAGTTGAACATCACTGAGGTGTTTGTTGGCTTCCTGATCGGAGGCGCGGTTCCGTTCCTGTTCTGCTCATTTGCTATCAAGGCAGTTTCCCGCGCGGCGTTCCAGTTGGTTGAAGAAGTCCGCAGGCAGTTCCGAACGATCCCCGGAATTATGGAATATGATCCTCGTTCCGGTTCCGATAAGGGTAAGCCGGATTATGAGCGGTGCGTAGCAATATCAACTTCGGCGGCGCAGAAGGAGCTTCTCAGCCCGGCGATTCTGGCAATCGCTTCTCCGATTCTGGTCGGATTCGGACTTGGATTCACAGAGCCTCTTCGCGGAGCCGCCGCGTTGGGCGGATTCCTTGCGGGCGCAATTCTTTCCGGGCAGCTCATGGCGGTGTTCTTGAGCAACACTGGTGGAGCGTGGGACAACGCTAAGAAGAAGGTTGAAGACGGCATGCTCGGAGGAAAAGGCTCCGACGCCCACAAGGCTACAGTCGTCGGCGACACGGTCGGCGATCCGTTTAAGGACACAGCCGGACCCGCGCTAAACCCGCTGATTAAGGTTATGAACTTGGTCGCGATTCTTATCGCCCCGGTGGTTATTCAGAAAATGCCAACTGCGATCCGCGCCGCGATAGTTATCGCCGCTGTGATCGCTCTCACCATCGCTGTTATGTTCAGCAAGCGCGGCGGTATCGAGAAATCCTCCGAAGAGCCTGTAGGGGAATTGGAAGAGGAAAAAGTAGGAGTTCCCGTATAACAGTCGGGGGAGTTCACTCTTAGTAATTACACCGTCACCCCGAGCGAAGTCGAGGGGTCTGCTTTCTCCAAGCCGTCAGCTATCGGCTTTCAGCTGATAGCTGACGGCTGATAGCTGAAAGCTATTCCTAAAAGCAGATTTCTCACTTCGTTCGAAATGACGGGTTACCAATGGCCGGGCAGGAGTTTTTCCTCCCGGCCATAAATCTTTATGGAGTGCGGTCTGTAATTTACCAAGTGAGGTGCGCGGTAATTATGCCTTATGACTTAGTTGTGCGATTTTGGAAGAACTTGTTCGAATCCGTTCTCGTTTCAGCTGTCGGTCTGGTTAAGATCGTCCTGCTGTATTTAATAGCAAGAGCCGTCATCTTCAGCCTGATAGACAAATCGATTGCGCCTGTAATAGCTCGACAGGTCGCGGGTGGCGACGAGCATCGCGCCGCGCGGGCAAGAACGCTCCAGGGACTTCTAAAAAGCGTCATAGGCTATGTCCTGTTCTTCATTGCAGTCGTGATGACGCTAAACGCTTTCAAAATAGAAACGGCCTCCGTGCTGACAGCAGCCGGGGTTGTCGGCCTTGCGGTCGGATTTGGAGCGCAGAGGCTGGTCCGAGACGTTATCGCGGGTTTCTTCATCCTGCTGGAAAACCAGTTTGCTGTTGGCGAGTATATAACCGCCGCCGGAGTCACTGGGACTGTGGAAGAGGTCGGGATGCGAATCACACGTATTATCGATGACGCCGGTAAGCTGAACATCATCGCAAATGGCGACATCACGAATATCTGCAACCATTCCCGTGGCGCCGTGGCCGTGTTCATGGACATATCCGTTCCTGCCGACACCGATATAGATAAGGTCACTTCGGTTTTGGACAATGCCGGACTTTCCGAAAGCGAGGGCTTGGTTTCTCCTCTTAAATACACTGGTATAATAGCCGCTGACGCAGGCAAGGTGACACTTAGATTTTCCGGCAAGTGCGACGCCAAATCCGTGGAAACCGTGCAAATGGCCGCACGCGAACGATTCAGGGACGCCCTCCGCGAGGCGGGTATAAATCTTGCTTAGTGGTAGAGCGGACCTGCATATTCACTCTACCGCTTCAGACGGCGCTATGACGCCTGCCGAAGTTGTTCAAGAGGCGGCGCGAGTGGGTCTTGCCGCAATCTGTCTTTCCGATCACGATACAGTAGACGGCTTGCGGGAAGCGACAATTGCGGCTAAATCGGCTGGAATCGAGTGTGTTCCAGGCGTTGAGATCAACACGGATTTCGGCGACACTGAGCTGCATATAATGGGCTACTTTATCGACCCCGATTGCCCGGAACTGGCGAAAGCCCTCAGCAGACTTAGAGACGCCAGGGTTGAGAGGACAGATAAAATCGTGCAAAAGCTACGCGGCCTTGGCGTGAAGGTAACCATGGATAGAGTGCTGGAAATCGCCGGGCATGGGTCAATTGGGCGGCCGCATATAGCCCAGGCGATCTGCGAATCAGGGGCAACAAGTGGAATGGCCGCCGCTTTTGGGAAATATCTGGCCCGTGGCGCGGCGGCTTATGTGCCTCGGTCCAAGATGACGCCGGAAGAAGCCGTAAAGATTATCATCGCCGCAGGCGGCGCAGCCGGATTGGCGCATCCCGGCAAGATCGGAAATGACGGCATTATTTTAGATTTGATGAACGCCGGGCTTCGCGCTCTGGAAGTATACCATACTGACCACAAACGCAGTGTATCCAGGCGTTACAAAAAGCTGGCAAACAAGTATGGACTGATACCAACGGGGGGATCGGACTGTCACGGAGAGCGGCCGGTTTCAATTGGTATTGTAACCGTTGACATAGAGATAGTGGAACAACTGCGGCAAGCCGCGCGCGGGCGTTGACAAAATCGCAATAGAAATGGTTTGGCTGCGTTTGATATGAATAGAGAACAAACAGCCCTCCGGCGCATGTTCGCGGGCTTTATATATGTCTTACTGGCAACTTTCGTATGGAGCATAGTCCCGGTCGGGATAAAGTATTTGCTTGGCCGGGGGATGGAGCCGTTCGCCATCGCCTTTACACGATTCGTCCTGGCGTCGGCGTTCCTATGGCTGGTCTCACGGGCAAGAGGAAAAGTCCAGCCTATCACTCGCGGAGCGCTGCCGCTTCTGCTGCTCGGCGGACTGGGTATGGGCGGCAACTACTCGCTCTATTCCGTCGGACTACAATACACCACGGCGTCCGCGACGAACATAATCGTTCAAGATGAAGTGATAGCTCTCGTCATACTGAGCCATTTCATTTTGGGAGAGCGCATCGGATGGGTGAAAATCGCCGGTATGCTCGCGTCCCTCGCTGGAATTGCAATCGTGTTCTGGAACGGGCAGAGTATGGCGGCGCTGCTGGGATCGAAGCATCTCCTTGGCAATATAATTATATTCTTCGCGGGTTTATCCTGGCCGCTTTACGGACTGGCGCAAAAGCTGCTGTCCAAGAAAGATATTTCCAATACAAACGGTTTGATGTATATTTTCGCCATAGCGGCTGTAGTTGCGGCAGTCCCGGCTTTCTTCAGATTGGGTTCGCAAGGGTTGCATGTGGAACCGGCGCCAGCGGTGTTCGTGTGGCTTTTTATCGTGGGAGTGATCAGCACCGGCGTCGGATACGTGCTTCTCGCCAGGGCGTTCGACCGGCTGACGGCGTCTACGGTCGGTGTTGTGACATGCATGCTGCCGATTTTTACGCTCATAATGGCAAATGTCTTCCTGTCCGAGCCATTGACCACGAGTATTGCAATAGGCGCGGCGTTCGTCGTAGCCGGAATAATCCTGATCGGGCGAGAGGAAGCTATGCGGTAGTCGTGGACTCGGTGCCTTCGGCGCCGGCTTCGGCAGCAGGCTGCCGAAGCAACAAGACACGTTATTCCGCGAGGAAATAGCAGGTTATTTTCCAACCAATAGTTAAAGTTTATGTAGCGCCGAATATATGTCGAGAGACACTTGAAGGAGAAATCAATGCGAAGAGCAGTCTTATGCGCGTTGGTGACTATCGCGCTAACGCCGGCTTGTATGGCTGAGACGGCGGTCAAGCCTCTAATTGCCAAACCATCACCCAACTACCGCTGCATTTCCGTCAAAGAGTACCGGGACAAGATGATGGCCGGGTGGATCGGCCAGATCGCGGGAGTGTCGTGGGGAGGTCCTACGGAATTCAGCTCCCGAGGCGTGATTATGCCGGTAGACAGAATGTCTGCGTGGACCGGCGACATGATCAACAACGCCTTCGATCAGGACGACCTGTATGTGGAGATGACTTTCCTGCGCTCGTTGGAACAGTATGGCTTGGGTGTGTCGATCAAACAAGCGGGTCTGGATTTCGCGAACAGTAAATACGATCTTTGGCATGCCAATAAGTTCGGACGGAACAACCTGCGAAAAGGCATTGCGCCACCTGACTCCGGACATCCTAAGTTCAACGGCCATGCGGATGATATAGACTACCAGATCGAAGCCGATTTTTCAGGACTGGTTGCGCCGGGTTTGCCCAACACTGCTATCGCGATGGGCGAGAAGTTCGGTCGGCTGATGAACTATGGTGACGGCCTGTATGGCGGCCAGTTCGTCGGCGGAATGTACGCGGCGGCATTTTTCGAGAACGACCCGGTCAAAATCGTCGAGGCTGGTCTCACGTGCATCCCGGTCGGCAGCCAGTACGCAGAGGCAATCCGCGACGTGCTCAGATGGTATAAGGCCAACCCCGACGATTGGGAGAAGACGTGGAATCTCATAAATGAGAAGTATCAGAAAAACCCCAATTACCGCAAAGCTTCCTGCAAGAACGACAAAATGGATCAGTTCAATATAGACGCTAAGATCAATGGGGCGTTCATTGTAATGGGCTTACTCTACGGCAAAGGTGATCTCGACCAGACGATAATCATCTCTTGCCGCTGCGGGCAGGATTCCGACTGCAATCCTTCGAGCGCGGGTGGCGTGCTGTTCACCACGGTGGGTTACTCCAACCTGCCTGCCCGCTTCAAAACGAACTTGAAAGAGCAGAAAAAGTTCAGCTATACAAGCTACAACTTCACGACATTGTTGGATGTATGCGAAAAAATAGCGCGTCAAGCCGTGGTCGAAGCCGGTGGAATGGTCGTTAAGGATCCCCATGGTGAAGATTTCTTCGTGATTCCGGAACTTGCGCCAAAGACAAGCAAACTGGAGCAATGCTGGAAGCCGGGTCCAATCACGAACAGCGTATATAGCCCCGAAGAAATGAAAACCATCCAGGTAGGAGAAGCCAGAAAATGAAAAGAAACCGCAAATTGTTTTTCCTGTTGCTAACGTGCATATTGGCAGCTTCGGTTATACTAGCCGGTTGCGGCAAGACAAATAAGAGTTCGACGGCCAAGAAGCCCAAAATCGCTTTGGTGATGAAGTCGCTTGCAAACGAATTCTTCAAAACGATGGAGGATGGGGCCAAAGCGCATCAAAAATCTCATGAGTCTGAATATGAACTGATCGCCAATGGGATAAAAGACGAGCAGGATGTTGCTAAACAGATCGACTTAGTAGAGCAGATGATCGCGCAAAACGTTGACGCCATTGTAATCGCTCCGGCTGATTCAAAATCGCTTGTGCCGGTTTGTAAAAGGGCAATTGACGCGGGGATTGTGGTCGTGAATATAGATAACAAGTTCGATGCGGGCGCGCTAGCTGATAAGAAGGTTAAAATACCGTTCATCGGCCCGGATAACCGAAAAGGCGCAGAATTGGCGGGTAAAACGCTGGCCGAAAAGCTGAAGGCTGGGGACAAGGTTGCGATTGTCGAAGGAGTGCCGAACGCATTCAACGCCACTCAGCGCAAACTTGGTTTTGAGGACGCGGTGAAGTCCGCGAAGTTGAACGTAGTTACCTCTCAGACAGGTAATTGGGAAATGGATAAAGCGAATCAGGTTGTGTCGGGCATGGTCACCGAGCATCCCGATATAAAGGCCATCCTCTGTGCTAACGACAATATGGCTCTTGGGGCTGTCGCGGCTCTTAAAGCGGCGGGCAAGTCTGATAAAGTTTTCGTCGTAGGGTTTGACAATATCTCAGCCGTTCGGCAGTTGGTGAAAGACGGAAAAATACTGGCGACTGTGGATCAGCACGCGGATAAGCTGGCTGTCTTCGGCATAGAATACGCGCTCGAAATGGTCAAGGCGAAGAGCAAACCGGCAGACCGTGAGACGCCGGTTGACCTGATTACCAGACTGAGCCTTAAGTAAAGCTATATGGGCAGAGAGTCGCTTAAAGACCAAAGGGAAAAGCTGCGCTCGCTGATCGCCGACTATCTCGGCATGGTGGTTGTCCTCATCGGGCTGATAGCCGTTTTTAGTCTCAGCGCGGAGAATTTCCTCACGCTCACCACATTCAGGACCAGCGCCAACCAAATACCGGCGGCGATCATCATCGCAGTCGGTATGACTTTTGTTCTTATCATCGCCGAGATCGACCTTTCGGTAGGTTCCGTGCTGGCTCTGTCCGCCGCTGTTTTAGGCGTAATCCTTGTTCAGTTTAAGCTCCCGCTGCCTTTGGCTGTGTTGGCTTGCCTGGTTGTGGGCTTGGGCTGTGGTCTCCTAAATGGATTTGTAACTGTCCGCTGGGCGCTGCCTTCCTTCATCGTCACACTCGGCATGATGGAGGTCGCCCGCGGCGGAGCTTATCTTGTCACAAATTCACAGACAAAGTATATAGGTTCAGTTGTTGAGAGAATCGCCGAGACCTCATTGTTCGGACTATCGTTCCCATTCCTATTGGCTATTGTAATAGTTTTTTGTGGACAACTTATACTATCTTGCACAAGATTCGGGCGTCATGTGGTCGCAATTGGGGCAAATGAAGAAGCCGCCAGGCTGTCCGGTATAAACACGAAATCATTGAAGTTGGCGGTGTTTTCTCTGTCCGGGCTGCTATGCGCGGTTGCCGCGATCATCAATACTTCTCGCATGGGCGCGGCAGACCCAAACGCGGGCAGCGGTTTTGAGCTTCAAGCAATCGCCGCCTGCGTAATCGGCGGGACGAGCCTGATGGGCGGTCGCGGCTCTATCATCAGCACGTTTTTCGGTGTGATAATCATCGCGGTATTGGGAGCGGGACTAACGCACGTTGGGGCGCAGGAGCCGACCAAAAGGCTGATAACCGGCCTTGTCATCGTAGCGGCGGTTATACTAGATCATTACCGGCATCGGTTGAAGAAGCAGGGGCGAAGCATCTGCTCGTGAATCAGATACAAGGCATGGCGTCATTGGGCAGATGCTTCGCCCCTACACCAATCGATCCGCCCGGTTGCGGAATGGCGGATGGGTGAGTCTTCGGTTCCTGGTAAACGACTTCCCTCGAAGAAGGTCAACAGGGGGTCATGTGTTTCAACAAGGAGTCTACGCAAAATTTGCCTCATTTCAGCCAACAATGCAACGTAAGCTGGAGCGCCAACCACATTATTAAGCTCATACGGGTCATTTTGAAGATCGTAAAGCTCATCCACATCCGGGACGTTGAAGATATACTTGGCTGTCCGCGTCCGAATCATCCGCTGCTCGTACGGGGCCTGATGGCCGTGGAACTCCACATAGACAGGCTCATTCTCGTCTCTTACGGATTTTCGCTCGCCTCTCAGAATCGGCGCAAGTGAGACCGCGTCGAGATCGTCAGGAGTATTTACCCCGGTCAGATCGAGTATCGTCGGCATCAAGTCCATGTTATAAGTCAGCGCGTTCGACCGCTTGCCTCCGGGTGAGTTTGGCATATAGCCGATGAGAGGTATACGGCAAATTTCGTCATATAAATACGGCCCCTTGTCTTCAAGGCTATGCGCGCCGGTCATTCCTCCATGATCTGATGTGAAGAATAAGGCTGTATCATCCGCAACGCCCAACTCCGCAAGAGCGGTTCTGAGCCGGGCTATCTGATCGTCCATCAGCGCAATCTCTCCGTAACACATCGCAACCAGCCGCGCCCATTCATCCCAGGTGAAATCTTCAATTCCCCAATAACGCTTATAAACACTCTGGATTTCCGGCTTTCCGGCCAGATCGTCCGTGGCATTTGGCCAGGGTTGTATGTCCGACGGATCGTACATTTTCGCGTAACGCTCAGTTACGATATACGGAACGTGCGGTCCCCAGAAGTCCAATCTGATAAAGAACGGCGTGTTTGTCTCAGCGGCGCGTTTAACGGCGTCAATGGCCTGTGTTGTGAGGTAGTAGGGGACGGTCGCCTCTTCCGGGCCGTCTTGAACCGCCGACATGCAGTATTTCGGAGAACCGTCAGGCCGCCTCGACCACATCTGGTCCCGCAGCTTGAATTCGACTCCCAGCTTTTTCAAATAGGCTTGATAATGCGGATGCTGGTCCGGGTAGCCATAGCGGGGATAGAATACGCCCTCAAAACCACAATCTTGGGGAGTCAGATCAGTTCCGACATGCCATTTGCCGCAGAGGGTGGAGCGATACCCTCGTTCCGACAATAACTGGGCAACCGTTGCTTGATTACCAGTAAAGTCTTTGCCCGCCGCCAGTCCTGACTCGCAGTTGACCAAAATACCGTGGTTCAGCGGGCGTTTGCCGGTGATGAGTGAAGCTCTTGCGGGGGCGCAAATTGGGGTGGGAGTGAAGGCGTAGTCAAAGACCACGCCTTCACTTGCCAATCTATCAATGGCTGGAGTCCTGGCGGTTTTGTTGCCATAAACGCCAAGCATATCCCGCCGCAGTTGGTCTGCTTGTATGAGTAGGATGTTCACGCTTGGCGAAATCCTATATTCCCTTCCAAAGTCTCATATACTCCCTTGCCACCTTGAGGTCTTCCAGCGCTTCTTCGGCTTCGCAGGGCGGCTTGGATTCGCCCTTTATAGCGCTTATGAAGTTAACAGCCTGCCGGCGCATCGCATGTATCCAGGGCATCTGCGGGATAATCGTTTCGGGAGTGGCGCCATTGCCGGGATCGCGAAGGATTTCGACCCTGCCGGGCCGGTTGAGCGCCACCGGAGCCGGAAGTTCGAGCTTTACGTAGCCTTTTTCAAAACAGACCAGCGCCGACTCCTGCCAGTCTATCGTTGTGCTGTAAGGCGTCATCTCGATAATACCGGCGACTCCGCTTTCACTTTGCGTGGTCAACACCGCGCCGGAAGGGTCGGCGTATGTGACTTTATAAGGTTCGCCAAACAAGTGCCGCATCAAATTGACTTGATGAATATAATAGTTCACGAATTCAAAGAATTGCCTGAACTGGTCATCGTTCATATCGCTTGGATTCGGATCGCGTTCTAATTCAGGCCATGGGTCATCAGACTTTATGAAGTCACAGAATCCTTCCGCTCTCCAGTCACCGGCGGGCATGGATATGCGCACGTAACGCATTTTACCAAGTTCGCCGGTTTTTGTAAGCCGGTCGATCTCAGCTTTTGCGTATATCGTGGCAGGGTCGCTGCGCTTGTGATAACCTACCATATGCCACGTCCCGCTTTGCTTCAACGCCTTTAAGATTTTCTCTGCCGTCTCAATCGTCGCGGCCAGTGGCTTTTCGGTGAAAACCGGAACTCCCGCCTTGTAAAGATCGGGAACCAAAACTCCATGCCGGTTGAACGGCTGCGACGCCACAATACCGTCCAGCTTCTCATTAGCCAGCATTTCCTGGTGTGTCTTATATACCTTTGGGATGCCATAACGCTCACCGACCTTCTTGCCAAGCCCCTCACGAATCTCCGCCAGCGCGACGACTTCGCAATCCGGCAAAATAACGTAGTTCCTCAAATGGGCGCACTGCCCCATCCCGCCAACGCCAACAAAACCGATTCTTACCTTGTCCATACCTTTCCTCTCTTTTCTCAAAGCTGTCAGCTGACAGCTGACAGCTCAATCCTATCATTTAACTCGACGCCAACTTCCCAAACCTATTTGCAATCGCCAAAGCCGGGTCGAGCGGGACTTCCGCCGGGATCGTGCCGGACGGTGTGCTGATAATCGGCTTTGGCTCTAAGTTCTTGCCCGCGAACTGTGGCAGCCACTGGGCTTCGGCGGCGAACAACTCCCGCGTCATCTCGCGTATCTCGTGCAGCGTCAACACAGCCGAAGTCAACGGGTCCATCGTAATCGCCTGGAACGCCAATTCGGGATCGCCCTTAATCGCGGCTTCGACCGTCAAACCCTGAGCGAGGATATTGGTCATATTCAGCGCGGCGCACTGGGACGGCAGGTTACCCACGACCGTCGGGTGCAGACCCATGCTGTCCACGAATATCGGAACCTCCACACAGCAGCCGTTCGGCAAATTGGAGATCAGACCGTCGTTCCTGACGTTACCATTGAGCCTGAAGACTTTATCCATCTCTATTGCTTCGATTATATGCGAGCAATACTCCGCGCTTCGGGCCGCGAGCTTCTTCGACTCCATACTCAGCAAATCTTTCTGCTCGAACTTCTCCGCAATCATCCGGCAATAATGATAATACGCCCCGCTTGCGCCGCCGAAATCGGGCTGGTCGCAATAGAGGTCGAGAGCCTTCTTATTCTTCCTGAACCACGGCACGTATTCGGAAAGATGCCCCGTGCTCTCGGTCATAAAGTAACCGAAATGGCGGAAAACCTCCCCGCGCACCTTCTCATTGATGTAGTATTCGGGAAGCTCGAACTTCTCTCTGAGAATCGGATAAAGGTCCCTGCCGTCCTTCTCCAGCTTGAGGAACCAGGCCATGTGGTTGATACCGGCGCAGAGGTAATCGATGTCTTCCTTCTTCTCGCCGACGTAACCCGCGATGAGGTCCATCGTGGTCTGAACGCCGTGGCAAAGGCCGACGAACTTCAAACCCTCGACCGTGCCCAGCGCCCAGCAATTTGCAGCCATCGGATTGACATAGTTGAGCAGCAGGGCATTCGGGCAAAGCTCCTTCATATCATTTGCGATATCCAAAAGCACGGGGATAGACCTCAGCCCCCTGAATATACCGCCCGGCCCCATGCTGTCGCCGATGCACTCATCCACGCCGTACTTCATCGGTATTTCATAATCAAGCTGAAAAGCGTCAACGCCGCCGACCTGAATCATCACAACCACATAATCCGCGCCGTCCAAAGCCTTACGGCGGTCGGTGGTCGCCTCTATCTTCGCCGGCAGATTGTTCTCTTTCACAACCTCCCTGGCGAACGCCTCCATCTTGCGCAATTTAGGCTCCGTGCGGTTCATAAGGACAAAAGTACTGTCTTCCAACCCCTCCGTCGCCATAATATCCATCATAAGAGTCTTACAAAATATGACGCTCCCCGCGCCAATCATTGCGATTTTAGGCATGTTAGTTGTCTCCTCCATCCAGATGATAATCGCAGGAATGGGAAGTGATTGTCAAGATGTGTTGACAGGGAAGGGCGAGCATGGGTACAATCTGCTGTGACGCTTAGGGAAAAATCGACCGTTACGTAATTTAGCGAAAGGCGCGGGGACATCGGATGACAATAGCGGAATCTCTTGAGAAAAGCAAGGCTGCTCTTCGGGCGCACTACGGCCCACGGTTTGAGGGGCTTGTGCTCTACGGCTCCCTGGCGCGTAATCAGAGTGAGCCGGGCAGCGACATCGATCTTCTTGTTCTGTTGAATGATCCTTTTGACTACTTTCGTGAGCTTCGCCTGATAGTGGACCTGCTGTACCCCATACAACTGGAGACTGAACGGCTGATTTCCGCAAAACCCGCCCCAGTTGATGAGTATGAACGCGGCAGTTTGCAGCTTTACCGCAACGCGCGGCGGGAAGGATTAAAGGTGTGACCGGATACGAATTAGAGATAGCCGCGAACCTTGAGCGAGCCGAGGAATCACTTTGTGCCGCCAGGGAGCTTGCCACTGCTGGATTTCACGATATCGCAGCTTCGCGGGCGTATTACGCGGCTTTCTATGCAGCCACCGCTGCTTTACTAGGTGAGGGACTGGAGCTAAGCAAGCATAGTGGGGTGATTTCCTCTGTCCATCAGCAATTGGTTAAGACGGGACGGTTGGACAAGGAACACGGAAAACATCTGAACTGGTTATTTGAGCTGCGAAACGTGGGAGACTATGGCGTAACTGTACACGTCTCATCGGAAGATGCGGAACAGGCCATTCAGGCGGCTGGGGGTTTTGTGGCCGCTATCAAAGGTCTGATGCGGTAGCTGGTTTTGCGAATATGACGGCTCCCCGCGCCAATTAGTGCGATTTTGGGCATTTTATTTCTCCTCTGCACTTTGGATAAGTGCCTTTAACTCTTTTTCTACGAGTTCTTCTGTGATACCGACTTTCCTTGCCCACTTTTCGTATGTAAGAGTGAGATGGGAATCCAATTTTGAGAAGAACTCTGATAGCATTGTAAGTTCATCTATCATCTTTTCTCGCCCTGGTATTGTTAGCAATTCTGCAGCTCTATCCCAGAAGTATTCGTGAGCAAGCCAGTTTCGTTTTCGGAGTGCCTCGGCAAGATTATGATCAAGATTCGGGGGTACAGCGATCTGTTTTCTAAGATAACTTAGAAGATGGCCGAGTGTCTTAGCGAACACCTTCTCCTGGATTATCTCTCGATGATCTGGTCCGCTTGGTAGAAACTCTTCATTAAAGACATTTGAGACGAGAATTGCTATGCTCTTTTCAACACATTGCGCTTGGTACATCGCAAGACCATAACGGGCAAATGTCTCACGTCGTTGCTGTGCGTTAGTATCCAATTCTTCCATTTTTGATTTCCTCAGGCAGTGTCCTTTGCTGCGGAACGGTCTCTTAAGCCTGACGTTTGATTGAGACGGGGCTAGTTCCCGCGAAATACAAAAGTTGCATCCTCTAAAATAACGCCTCGAACAAGTCATCCTGAACGAAGTGAAGGATCTACTCAGGTATCGGTATACACCAATAGTTGTGGTAATAGTAACCGATTAGATTCTTCGTCGCTTCACTCCTCAGAATGACGGAGCGCGGCGCCCTCAACCAATCTCTACTTCACTCCCACCTGCTCCGTCCCTAAATTCTTAAATATAAACAGCCCTTCCTTGCCTGGAGCTACTATGTCCAGCCGTCCGTTGCCGTCCAGGTCTATGACCTGGAACATTATCCCGGTTCCTGAGCAATTGGGGATTTTGCCGTGGTCGATGACGACTTTGGTGAACGACTCACCGTTCCATTTGAAATAGTAAAGGCCGACTATGTCCGTCTCGCCCGGCTCACGGCCGCAGTGCGCGCGGTAGCGGTTGCCGGTGACCAATTCGCCCACACCGTCACCGTCAATATCCGCCCAGATCATATCGTGATACTGGGAGAAATAGGGGTCGATTGGATGCTTGGTCCAGTTCCGCAGGCCGTTACCGTCGATGTCGAGGCTCTGCGCGTAATAGTCCAGACCGTAACCGTGGGCCTGGCCGACGATGATCTCGTTCACGCCGTCACCGTTGCAATCGACAACAAGCATCGGCACGCTGGAGTTGCCGGTCTGGAACTCCGGGTGGAAGGTCCATTTGCCGGTCAACGGGTCGCCTTGGGGTTCCCACCACCCTTTGGGCGTGACAAAACACCCTTTGCCGTTGCTCTTTATATCGCCGAAGCCGAGTCCGTGACCTTGCGGTTCCTCGGAGATAACATACTTTTTGAAGCTGCCATTGACCAGTTTATAGATCGCAAGAGGCTTTCCGGGCGTATTCGGCACGATCTCAAGCTCCCCATCGCCGTCAACATCCCAGGCGCGTGTGCTCTCGATATTGCCGCATTGAGCTATGTCGTGAGTCTTCCACTCGACAGGCCGGCCTTTGGGGTTTTCTCTCCAGACCAGCGTTCCACCCCACCAACCGCCGGTGATAAAATCCAGATAACCGTCTCCGTTGACATCTATCGGGATCGTGGAGAAGTCATCGTAATACTCGTCTTCCTGCCGAACATCGCAAATCTTATGTTTTTTCCAGTCAGGACCTTCATACCAATAGGCGCCGCAGACGATGTCGAGAATCCCATCGTTATTTACGTCGAAGACCCCAGCGGACTCATAAGCTCCGTTATCTATCTTAATCTTTTCCCACTCTATACGTCTCAGGCTCATTTCGACCTCCAATTATTCTCTTGCGCTCAAGCCCCACTTATCCGAAAGGCGAACGCATACCTCTGAAAAATGATTCGGTGGATAAGAAAAAACCCTGGGCGATGATTCGTCCAGGGCTAAGATGCAATATTTAATTTGATAGTATGCGCTATGCTTTATGTATCGCCCTGCCAAGCGCGTCCATTGCAGCTTCCTGTATCGGCTCCGAAAGCGTCGGGTGCGGGTGAATCGCGGCGGCGATTTCCTCCAAAGTGGCTTCGTTTTTCATCGCCACAACGGCTTCGCTGATCAAATCCGTGGCGTGCGGGCCGAGGATGTGGACGCCTAATATCTCGTCATAACGAGGTTCGGCAATCACCTTTACGAAGCCTTCCCGCTCTCCCATTCCCATAGCCTTGCCGTTTGCGCTGAATGGGAAAGTCCCAATCTTCAGTTCGGGATATTTCTCCCTGGCCTGCTCTTCGGTAAGTCCCACCGAAGCAAGTTCCGGCGCGGTGTAGACGCAGGCGGGGAAAACGCGATAGTCCATGCGAACGTCTTGCCCCATGGCGTGCTCAACGGCCACTTCACCTTCTGTCCAGGCAACATGGGCAAGCATCGGCTCGCCGATAACGTCCCCGATTGCGTAGATATTAGGCACGGCGGTCTGCATGCGCTCATTAACGAGAATCTTGCCGCGCTCGGTCTTGATGCCAAGGGACTCTATGCCAATGCCTTCACTCACAGGTTTGCGCCCAACAGCGACAAGAACTTTTTCAACTTCTATGGATTCCTCGCCGGATTGCGTCTTGATGAACACCCGCTTGCCGGTTTTCGTGTCTTCGGCTTTGCTGACGCTTGTCTTGGTCATGATTTTAATACCGGCTCGTTTGAGGCTCTTTTCAAGCTCATTAGCCATTTGGGTGTCTGCCGCCGGGACGACCTGGGACATAAGCTCGACTATCGTCACCTGTGTTCCGAGCATTGCAAACGTGTAACCGAACTCAAGACCTATTGCGCCTGCGCCGACGATGAGCATGCTGCCGGGGATTGCCTTGACCTCCAGAGCCTCATTGCTTGTCCAGACCGACTCACCAATTTCAAAGCCGGGTAGGGGAAGCAATGAGGGCACGGATCCAGTGGCAATGATGATGTTGCGCGCCGTTATGCTGCGGGAACCGCCATCATTCAGAGCTATATCGACAGTGTGCGCATCCTTAATTCGGGCTGTTCCGCGCACGTGCTCGACATTATTCTTTTTGAACAAAAGCTCGACTCCGCCGCGCAACTGGGCAACTACTTTGTCCTTCCGGGCCATCATCTTGGCAACGTCAATGCTCGTATCGCCAACTT
>JAUSEB010000033.1 GCA_030650495.1 Armatimonadota bacterium
TTGCGCAACTAAAGAAATTGGAGTCGATAGTCGAAGCGCGGCGAGCAAATGCCGAGACAATGCGGCCTCTCGTGAGCGCAATCCCAGGCGTTACGCCTCCGGCGGAGTATCCCTGGGCCACCCACACTTATTGGAAATACGTCATTTTAGTAGACATTTCCAACTTCTCCGCCGATATGCAGCAGATAGCCGACGCGCTGAAAGCCGAAGGGATACAGTCATGGGCGGGATACACCAAGGCGCCTATTTACCAATATGACGTTCTCACAGTTCCCCGGACATTCGGCAAGAGCGGGTGGCCAATATCTGGTATTACCGGCAAAAAGTATGCTTACAGTCCTGGGTTGTGTCCCAACGCGGAGAAGATTCTGACGGAGATGATAGTATTGCCGTGGAGCGAGCGCTACACTGACCGGCATCTTCAGGACATTGCCGCCGGGCTTGCAAAAGTATTCAACCACTACTACAAAGGATAAAGTATAACCCCTCATCTCAGCCAAATAGGTGAGGGGTGAGGGAAAAGCTGTCAGCTGTCAGCTGACAGCTGACAGCTTTTTATTCCCTCGACTCGCTCGACTCTTGCGACTCCCTCGACTCCCATAATTGGGGTGAGGGTGAAAGGATAGAGTTCAAAGCATGATAATAGACGCGCATGCGATGGTCGGGTTTTCGCTGGCCGATAACCGCGATATGTCGCCGGAATTTGTCCTTTCCCTGATGGATAAGGTAGGAATAGATAAAGCCTGCATCACCAATACGCAGTGCCAATTCCAGGACTTTATCGAAGGGAACAACGCAACGGCTCGGATCGTCAAGCAGCGCCCGGATAGGTTTATCGGCTTCTTCGCGACAAATCCGGCGCGGTATTTCGGCGTAGTCGAGGAAATCGACCGCTGTGTTGACGGCCTCGGGCTCACCGCTCTGCGCATATTCAACAACGAAGCCAACTTCACCTCAGGCTGGGGCGCGGGAATAAGCGGGCTGATGCACGCGAAGCTCTTGGAGAAAGCCAGCCAGCGCGGGATTCCCGTCTATCTCGACGGCGGTTTTCCATTCTCACTCATACTCTCATTTGCGAAGACTTACTCGAATATCAAGTTCATTGCATCAGGAGTTGGCTACGGCAACGCTGCTGAAGCGATCATAGCCGCAAACGAGGCTCCCAACATCTGGCTGGATATTATGGCCATGGACATTCAGGATGGGGTCGAGCTTCTAGTCAAAGAGTGTTCGGCGGACAAGCTGGTTTTTGGAACAGGAATACCGCTGGCTTCTCCCTCGTCCGCAATGCTGATGGTAGAGAAGGCGAATATACCAGACGCCGATAAACGCAAGATTATGGGCGGGAATTTGGCCGGAATCTTGGGGGTGGCGATATGATTATCGACTGCCACGCGCATCTTGGTTGGTGGTTCTTCCCGATACGGCAGGAGAACGCCGCCGACCTCATCCCGATTATGGACAAGTGGAAGATCGACAAGGCCATTTTCTCGTCGGTCAGGGCGATTATGGAGGACTGCCGCGACGCAAATAAGCAGATTGCCGCATGGATATCGCAATATCCCGACCGTATGTACGGCTACATCACGCTCAACCCGCACTACCCGGAGATTTGGAAACGCGACTTGGAGACTTATACTGAGAACCCCCAATTCGTGGGCGTGAAGCTGCACGCGGCATGGCACTCCTGCCCGATCAACTCCAAGCCTTACGCCTCGATTTTCAAATGGTGCGAGGAGATGAAACTCCCCATTCTTGCGCACTCTTACGACCCTACACCGGACAATATGAGCCCGTCCGCCCCTGAGCGTCTTGCCAGGGTGGCACAGGAGCGTGATGTGCAGATCGTCATGGGGCACATGGGCGGCAACCCTATTCGCGGCATAAAGGCGTGCGCTTCAAGCGGTCCGAATCTCAGCCTGGAAATATCCGCTGGGAGGGAAAACGCAGGACAGCATTACGCCTGGGACCTGCTGAGGGTCCGCCGGGCGATAGACGCGCTGGGGCCGGAGCGCGTTTTGTTCGGATCGGACATGCCTCTTGTCGATCCCGCAATCTGTTTTGGAGCTATTAAAGATTCCGAGCTTACTCCCGAAGAGCATGATCTCGTAATGTGGAAGAACGCCGCGCGAATATTCGGCGTATGCTCACATGTGTAATTCAGCGCGGCAAAACCAATCTGAGCCAAAGTTTCTGGCCGACTGCATGTTAGGTAAACTTGCAAAATGGCTGAGGCTGATAGGTTATGACACAGTTTATATCAGGGACGCCACTGACGATATGCTGGTCCGTGTGGCTGTTCAGGAAAAGCGCATACTGCTGACAAACGACCGTTCACTCGCCGGAAGAAGGTTAGTTCGAGATCGTCACTATTTTGTGGAACAAGAAGACACAGGGGCGCAACTGCGGCAGGTGATTCGGGAGTTCGATCTAGTGGTTGATGAGGCGCGCTTTTTCACCCGGTGTCCTGTCTGCAATTCCGAGATCGTTGACGCGCCGAAACCTAGCGTAAAAGCAGAGACGCC
>JAUSEB010000327.1 GCA_030650495.1 Armatimonadota bacterium
AACTGCGTCGGCGTGCCGACCGTCGGTGGTGAGGTCTATTTCGAAGACTGCTACGCCGGAAATCCGCTGGTCAACGCGATGTCGGTCGGGCTTTTGGAAACCGATAACATAGCTTACGCAAGAGCGGCAGGCGTTGGAAATCCCGTTATGCTCGTGGGATCGGGCACTGGAAAAGATGGTATTCACGGCGCGACATTTGCATCGGTCGAGCTTGGACCGGAATCGGAATCCCGGCGGCCAAACGTCCAGATGGGCGATCCTTTTCAGGAGAAGCTGCTGATCGAAGCGACGCTGGAGGCCCTTGCGACCGGCTACATAGTCGGCATTCAGGACATGGGGGCCGCGGGAATTACGTGCTCAACTTGCGAGACTTCGGCAAAAGCTGGCACTGGCATGGAAGTGGATGTCCGCAAAGTCCCCAAGCGCGAAGCTGACATGACGCCTTATGAGGTTATGCTGTCAGAGTCGCAGGAGCGGATGCTTTGCATCATCGAAAAAGGCCATGAGGATGATGTCGCCAAGGTTTTCAAGAAATGGGGATTGAATGCAGTCGTTATTGGCAAGGTCACGGACGATGGATTTGTGCATGTCTACGAAGGCGAGAACTTAGTGGCTCGCATACCGGCGAAATCCTTAGCTGACGAGTGTCCGACGTACGCGTTGGAGACCGAGGAGCCTGAATACATACGGCTAGCGCAATCAGTAGACCTTTCGGCTCTGCCTGAACCGAACGACTACAACAAAGTCCTGCTCGACCTTTTGGCGATTCCGTCTATTGCCAGCAAGAAGTGGGTTTACGATCAATATGACCACATGGTACAGACGAATACGGCGATTTTGCCCGGCTCAGACGCCGCCGTGCTCAGAATTCGCGGAACAGATAAGGCCATAGCCATAACGACCGACTGCAACGCCAGATATTGCTATCTCGATCCGTTCGTGGGCGCGCAGATTGCCGTTGCGGAGGCTGCGCGGAATCTCGTTTGCAGCGGCGCCCGGCCATTGGGCGTCACGGACTGCCTCAACTTCGCAAATCCCGAAAAGCCGGAAGCGTTCTGGCAGTTCAAACGCGCTGTCGAGGGTTTGGCGGAAGCGTGCGAGTTCTTCAACACGCCGGTCATCAGCGGCAACGTGAGTTTTTACAATGAAACTCCTGAAACGGCAATATATCCGACTCCTGTTATCGGGATGCTTGGTCTTATCGAAGATTGCGACCACCGATGCGAACAGGGATTCAAGGCGGAAGGTGATATAGTTGCCCTGCTTAGCGGGGGGCGGCTGATTGGGGACGTTTCACACTTGGGCGGGAGCGAGTATCTCAAGATCATTCACGACATGGTA
>JAUSEB010000340.1 GCA_030650495.1 Armatimonadota bacterium
GAGGAACGACGAGGAATCTGCTTTTCAGAGACCATACATTGTGCTTAAAAGCAGATTTCTCGCTTCGCTCGAAATGACGGGTCGCGCTAAGTTATGCCTTTTTGAACACTCCCTCTTTGAAGCCGAAGATAAGTTGAATGCATCGTTGTTTCGGGATTTGAATGGAGCGTTAGCGGAATGGAAATCCCGAAACAAGCCACGGATGTAATGCTGAAGGAGAGTGTGCAGGAAGCGATACCCTAAACCTTCAACATTCAACCTTCAACTCTCTCTCGACTCCCTCTCCCATCTGTGTTTATCTGCGTTCTTCCCTGAAATAGACCTTTCTGTTGTATAGGGAAACCCTTTTCCCGATACTCACAATTAACATCCTCGAAACCTTCTTGAAATACAAGCTCTGTAGTATATTACCAGCGATCAATCACACAGAGGACAGGAGGACAAAATGAGAATCGCAGCGCACGTACTCACAGTTATTGGACTGCTATGCCTTGTATCGGGAATGGTTTGGTCGACGCCTTCGACCACCTATTGGACCCCGGCCACGTTGGACATTCAGCCGGTTGGTCTAACTCACGTCACGTACGACACTTACACTACGATTGGTAAGGACCCAGGTGAGGATTTCCCGACCACCTATGGGCTGACATGGGGAGCCAAGCTCGGCTCTAAGCTGGCGGCGGAGTTCGGATTCGACTACCTGGCTCCGAGTTCGGATCCATGGTTGTTAAATGCTAAGGTAGGTTATCCTGAGAACACTTTGTCGGCCAACGCGCCCGCTGTTCAGGTCGGGTTCTTCAATTTCGGCAGCCTGAAGCAAAACATCGTTGATCTGTTAATCGGCAAGAGCCTTCCTAACGGGCAGGGCCGGTTGACCGCCGCCTACTATGCAGGAAGCAGCAGCGAGCTTCGCTCAAGCTCCGGTGAAAAGGAGAACACCGGCTTTATGTTGGCTTATGATCGAGTCATCATTCCCGATAAAGTCATCTTTGCGGCGGACTACGCCAGCGGTGATAATGCCATCGGTGGCGGCGGAGTAGGTTTGTATTACTACTTCAATAAATCCACATCATTATTGGTTGGCCCTGTCTGGTTCAACGATAAGGGAATCAACGGCGATATGAAGTGGACCGTCCAATTGGATATAAACTTCTAATTCATATAAGGGAAGATAGAAGTTAGAAGTTAGAAGTTAGGAGTTAGAAGTTAGGAGTTAGAAGTTAGAAGTTAGAAGAGCGCCGGTGTTTCGGGATTTGAATGGAGCGCAGCGGAATGGAAATCCCGAAACAAGCCGCGTATGTAACTTCTAATTCATATTAAGGGAGAGTTGATGGTTGATGGAGACCTTCCATCAACCATCAACTTCCCTATTGATGGCGCTCTTCTTCCTCAGGGAAAGCTGCTTCTCCGCCTCTGGCGCCGGCAATACCCGGTCTGCCGGCTCCGGGCACGGCGCGGGCGTATCGGGTCGCTTCCTCGGCGGCGGCCTCTGGGACAGCTACTCCGTGGCGATAGATCATCTCCCCTCCAAGCCACCCGGAAATCAGCAGCAGCGCTACCGAGATAATATTCAGGACGAATGGCGTCATAGCCGCGCTTGTGGTCACAGGCGTTCCATAGCCTCGTGTGAATAAGTTGATCACGTATAGGACTACAATCGCCAGATTAAGCGTCATGTGGGTCAAGCCGGTTCTTCGTGCGGCTTCGCTCATCGGCAGTGTAAACAAGTCGATAAAACCGGCGATTGCGGCGATCAACGCGGTAATCACACCGAACAATATGTTCCAAAACGCTGCTCTGAACCAAAAGCCGTTTCCCGTGGAGAAGTAGACAATGTCGAATATCAAGGATCCGATCCACAGACCAACCGGCAAGAGCACCAGAATCGGATGCAGAGGATGGTTGCGTATATGCACGTTGCTTCTCATGACTTACACCTCCCGTGCGCGTCGTTATTGACGGAACAAGCGGTCGCCAGGGCAGATGAGTGCGAACTGCTGCTTCCGCGCAAGCTTCACCGTCATTTTTACCCAATAATCCGAAAAACAAGCAAGAATCAGTTGGTGGTCGTTAGTCGATAGTCGTTAGTGGTGTGTCCGCGATAGGCTGTACCGTCCGGCGCACAGCGTAGTATTCATTAATAATCCGGGTTAGTGGAGGATGCTTCAAATTCACTTCAGCTTCCGAACCCGCGTAGCGATTTCGTCTTCAAATCGTTTAATGAATCCCAGTGTGTAATCCATCACGTCCAGGCTTGTGTTGCGGACAAGAGGGGTCAGGTCCATAGCGAAATTGAGAGAAGTCGTCTCGTCCGTGCCATGAGAAGCGTGGTAAGTCGCATGGGCGCGGCGCCTGCCGATTGTCGCAAGGTCATATCTTTTTCCTCCACATATCTGCGAGTCGAATACCCCCAATAGCGCCGCGGCAAGGTTCTCGTGCGCCGCAACGTCCAGCGCGATCTTATCATCATCGTTCATCCAATCCAGGTCGCGCCAGACTTCGCATCCATATAGAGCTTCGGGACGCATATCATCAGGAAGCTCTCTGATTGCCTGAATGACGCGCAGCGCGCTTCCGACGTGCGTGTCGTGCTTATCGGCGAGATTGTGGGTGTATATAATCTTAGGCCTGGCGGCCTTGAGAATAGCTTTCAGATCGTTGACAACATCCGTGTTGGCTGGGTCCTTTACGGCTGAGCTGGTGAAATTTAGCAGAACCTGCGCCGTGTATTCACCCAAAAAAGCCGCTTTCTTCTGTTCGAGCCTTCGTACAACTTGCATCTGTTCGTCAGTGTAGTTCGCGTAAAGATCATCTCTTGGGCTGCCGGCCCCATTGGTCACGACAACGCCTGCAAACCACTTGTCCGGATTTCCAAAACACTCCAAAATCCCGTGGTAGGCCATGATTTCCAAATCATCCTGGTGAGCGCCGATGGCCATATGTGTTGTGCGCGACAGCGCCTCATCGACCGTCTTGCCATCGGGAACGAATATCTCCCCGCCTGGGTTTGTGAACTCCATATAATACCTCCAATAGTTGAGAGAAAGCTGTCAGCTGTCAGCTGACAGCTTTTACATCTGCTTAATCCGCGTTCTTACTATACACTAATCAATCGCCGGAAGGCTTGCCGCCGCGACCGCCTGGCCGACGCGCCGGGTTTTCTCATCGGGAAGATGCAATTCCATCGCCGACAACACTCTGGGGAACTCCGCGCTTAGAACTTCCTTCGCTTTTTCCAGGATAATAGCGCCGCCGTCGCCGGACGTCACCCGTCCCAATATAAGCATTTGCCGGATTGTGTAAAAGTCGGCGTAGTGCGCGATAGCATAGCCGGTGTAGCAGCCGATGGTCTCCCAAATCCGCCTGGCCCTCTCATCTCCCGCCTGAAGCAGCTTCTGGGCGAGTTCGAGTTTTCCGGCGAGCGTATCAGCCTCATCCAGCGAAATCCCGACCACCGACGCCAATCTGAACACCGCTTGCTGAGTGAGATACTGAACGCCGCAGCCGATGTCGCCCGACCACTCGTCAGCCGGAGCTTTTGGATTATAGTCGATCGGCGCGAAGGCCAATTCGTTCAACCAGCCGGTTATATTGCCGTCTTCGTTTACATATCCCGCCGCTTCGCTGGAACCCATCGCCACACCCAGCACACAGCAATCGTTGAGCGACATAGCTCCCGCCAGCGCCGTAACATCGCCGTCGTTTGCCACTTCAAATGGAATGCCCCATTGTTGCCTCATTCGCAGAAAAATGCTCTTGACTCCGGTTTCGAACAAATCTTTGGGCACTCCCCGGAACAGCGACGCCACCATCGGACGGCTGTTGATTATTACTCCCGCTGAACTACCGCCGATTGCGTCAACGCGCGGCATTTGGGACGCCGCCCGCCGCAGGCCGTCCATTATCTGATCGTAATGATATTGCGGATCGCTTTGGTTTCTTGGATCCCAAACCACTTCTTCGGTGAACACTGCTTCGCCATCCACCACGGCGGCCACTTTCCGGTCACTGGCGCCGAGGTCGAAACCGATCCGGCAGCCCTCAAGATGCCGGCCCAGCGGCACGGAGATCTCATGCGCCTCCGGCGCGCCGTCCACGCTGGTGACTACGACCTCAAATGGACGCTCGTACGTAGTGTTGCCCATAAATTCCCAATCGAATGCCCTCTCGCCGGTGGGAGAATAGATTGCCTTTATATGCTCGCCGACATTCTTTGGACCGCCGACCGTGACCTTCCACGCTCCCTTTTGCCAGAGCAAGAATTTCACGAGCCGTTCGACGTACGGCAAGTTCAGCGCGGCCATTGGATGATCGTCGGCGAAGACCTGTGTTTCATGATGCGATCTCGTTCCGTCTCCACGCTCCAGGCCGATAACCAGCGGGACGGCTTTTCCGGATTCCATAACGGCGGCGCGAAACGCCCTATTTACGAGCGCGGCCGGGCGGAAACTATCGTCCAGCGGCGGTATGATCCTCGGTTTGCCCAAATCAGCGAGGGCTTCCAATGGTTCTATGCTCATATCTTCTCCTTCGAACTGTGTGAAAAGCCGGCTGTTGACCAGGCATTATTCTACGATGATGAGCAATATGGGTCAATGGGGAACTGAGTTGAGGGTTGAGGGTTGGTTTAAGCTGTCAGCTGTCAGCTGACAGCTGACAGCTTTTCCATCTGCGCTTATCAGTGTTAATCCGCGTTCTTCCCTGAACCATGCCTTTCGCGATTAAAGTCCGTACGCTTGGTTGACATGGCGGGGGGGCAAGAGTAAAATACCAAAGAACATACGTGCTTGAGTTGACGAGAGGAGCCACGTTTGAGTCATATAGCTAGAGAAATATTTGGAATCAATATAGAGGACGAGCTTAAACGTTCGTACCTTGGATATGCGATAAGCAATATCGTAGCGAGAGGATTGCCCGATGTGCGCGACGGCCTGAAACCCGCGCAGCGCAGAATTCTCGTCGCAATGAACGACCTCCACCTTTCACCGGGCGCGCAGCATAGGAAGTCGGCCAAAATCGCCGGTGACACCTCAGGAAACTACCACCCGCATGGTGAGCAAGTCATCTATCCGACCATGGTCCGCATGGCACAGGATTTCAACTCGCGCTATCCGCAGATAGACGGCCAAGGGAATATGGGATCTATCGACGGCGATCCTCCCGCCGCTATGCGATATACAGAAATGCGTATGTCTCCGTTCGCCATGGAGATGATGGAGGATCTGGAGAAGGACACGGTCGATTGGCGTCCGAATTACGACCAGACGCGAGACGAGCCAATCGTGCTTCCAGGCAGGTTCCCAAATCTTTTGGCGAACGGCTCCACGGGTATCGCGGTCGGTATGGCGACCAATATCCCTCCGCACAACTTGTCTGAATTGTTAGACGGCATCGTTCACCTGATCGATCACCCAAGCGCCACCGCCTCCGATCTTATGCAGTTCATAAAGGGCCCTGATTTTCCGACGGCGGGTTTTGTGCTGGGAACCAAGGGCATTAGATCGATGTATGAAACAGGCCGGGGGCCGATTATAATGCAGGCTCAGACCAACATCGAGAGCATAGAAGGCGGCAAGTCGGCAATCGTCGTAACGGAATTGCCTTTCCAGGTAAATAAAGCCCGGTTGATCGAACACATAGCGGATTTGGTCCGCAAAAAGAAGATAGAGGGCATCACCGGTCTGGATGACTACAGCGACCGTACGGGAATGCGCGTGGTCATCGAGCTTAGGCGCGACACTTATCCTAAGAAAATCCTCAACTATTTGCTGAAGCACACGGCGCTGCGGACTTCATTCGGCGCCAATATGCTGGCATTGGATGACGGCCAGCCTAAAATAATGCCGCTGCCGCGGTTATTGCAGTGTTACATCGACCACAGAGTCGAGATCGTCACAAGGCGGACTCTATATGAACTTCGCCGCGCAAAGGACAGGGCGCATATATTAGAAGGCTTGCGCATAGCAATCGACTTTATGGACGAGATCATTCAGTTGATCAGAAACTCCAAGAGTCCTGATGCGGCGCGAACTGAGATGATGCGCAGGTACGGCTTGTCCCAGATACAGGCCGACGCGATTCTCAATATGCAGCTTCGCCAGTTGACCGCTCTGGAGCGGCAGAAGGTCGAAGACGAGTACCGCGAGCTTATCAGACGCATAGCCGGTTTGGAAGATTTGCTCTCCGATCCGTTAAAGATACTAAGCGTTATCAAGCAGGAACTGAAGACGCTCAAAGACAAGCACGGCGATGCGCGGCGGACCCGCATCGTGGCGGTCGAGGCCGAAGAGATCGGCGAAGAGGACATGATCCCCGATGAGGAGACAATCGTCACCATCAGCCGGGACGGTTACATCAAAAGAGTGCCTATCGACACCTATCGTAGCCAGCGGCGTCCGGGCAAGGGTATTATCGCGATGAGCACGAAAGAGGAGGATGTCGTAGAGCATCTATTCGTGGCGACTACGCATCATTACATCCTTTTCTTCACCGACAAAGGCCGGGTTTACAAGCTCAAAGCGTACGAAATCCCCCAAACTTCACGCCAGGCAATGGGCACGGCGATCATCAACCTAATCAATAAAGAACAGGATGAGATGATTACCGCGACAGTGCCATTGAAAGAGATGACGGCAGCCGACCGTTTCCTGGTTATGGCCACGGAAAAAGGCGAGATCAAGCGCTGCAAGCTGGAGAATTTCCACAACCTGAGAAGCAACGGGCTTAGGGCGTTCGACCTGGAAGAGGACGACAAGCTCAAATGGGTCCAGCTTTCAACCGGCGGCGACGAGGTCATAATGGTCACGCGCAGCGGGTTGTCAGCCCGCTTCCACGAGAGCAAGGTCCCGTCAAGAGGCCGTCCCGCCGGAGGCGTTCGCGGAATGCGGCTTAAAGAAGGCGACATCGTTGTCGGAATGGGTCTTGTCCGACCCGGAGCCGAGCTTCTGGTGGCTACCGAGCTAGGCCATGGCAAGCGCACTACCCTCGACGATTATCGGGCCAAGGGCCGCGGAATCCAGGGCGTTCGCACCATGAACATCTCGGCGAAGACCGGACTGATAGTCGATACCAAGGTCGTGAGCCAGGACGACAGGATTATCATCGTCACCGAGCAGGGAATAATGCTCCGGCTGAAAGTCGGCGATATACGCTCCTGCGGCAGAAGCACGCAGGGAGTCAGGCTGATAAATCTCGTAGCCGGCGATAAGATTTCGAGCGTAGAGCGCATACCGTCAACCGGCGACGAGGACGAAGACGGGAAATAATCGGGTGTTAGGTGTTGGGTGATAGGTGTTGGGACAGGATTCCCAACCCAATACCCAACACCTATAACCCAACACCCAAAAAAAATCGCTTGCAAAGTTGGTTTCGATTTTGTAAAATAATGAACGAACATCGGTTCGAACACATTGAGCATACGGCGGATAAGGGCGTTTTGGCATACGGCGATACGCTGGAAGAGGCGTTCGAGAATATCGCTTACGGGATGTTCTCGCTGATGGCCGATCTGGCGAGTTACCAACCGTCGGATGTTCTTAAAGTGGAGATTTCCGCGGAGGATGAGGTCTCGCTATTGCGGAAATGGCTAAAAGAACTGCTCTTCACGTTCGAGGTCGAGCGGGTTCTTCCGGTTGATTTTAGTGTCAAGGAAATTGCCGATGGGAGGCTGCTGGCTGAGGTTCGAGTAAGGCCGTTCGGGCCGGACATAGAGTGGCTTGGGTCTCAAGTAAAAGCAGTTACATATCATGGGATGGAAGTCGATAAGTTTGAGCATGGATACCGGGTTCAGGCAATAGTGGACGTATGATTTCGACGGAAGGAGTGAGCTAATTGCGGAAAGAGCTAACACAAAGACAGAGGCAGATTATGCAGTGCATCGTGCATCACATCGAGGCGCATGGCTATCCGCCTACGGTCCGCGAGATAGGCGAGGCGGTGAGCCTTAGTTCTAGCTCCACTGTTCACGCGCATCTGCGTAAATTAGAAGACAAGGGGCTAATTAAGCGCGACGCGATTCTAACGCGAGCAATTAAAGTCGTTACTGGTGGGGCTTCGGCGCACAAACCGAAAAGGATGCTGAATCTGCCATTAGTCGGACAAGTTGCCGCAGGAAAGCCGATACTTGCGGTTGAAGATATAGAGGACGTTTTCCCGATCCCCCAGGACTTCATGAGTGGCGAAGATGGCTTCATGCTCCGGGTCAAGGGCGATAGCATGATCGATGACGGGATTCACAGCGGAGACTACGTGATAGTCCGCAAGCAGCCCGCCGCTGATAACGGCGATACGGTTGTAGCGATGGTGGACAACGAGGCCACGGTTAAACGATTTTATAAAGAAGAAAATAGAATCCGCCTTCAGCCGGCGAACTCGCAAATGCAGCCGATGTACTTCGACAATGTAGAGGTTATCGGAAAAGTCGTCGGCCTGATGCGGAAGATGTAATTCTTACTCTGTCTTGTAATGTGTTCCGCCCCTCGATACGCTTCGCTACTCGGGGAAGCGGGGGTGAAGCATGTTTCGGAATTTGAAATGCCGAAACACCGTCATGGTATTACGTCCAGACCACGTCATTCCGAGGAGAAACGACGAGGAATCTGCTTTTCAAATAAGCTATCAGCCGTCAGCTATCAGCTGATAGCTGACGGCTGATAGCTGAAAGCTACTATATTAAACGAAATAGAGGATTGCATAATGCCGACAGTTGAAAGCTCCATTTTCATAAATGGAGATATAGAACGCGTTTACGCTTTGGCGAAGGACATCGAATCGTTCCCTGAGTTTATGCCGGATGTGAAGAGCGTTACGGTTTTGGAAAAGAGCGATTCCGGCGACAGAACGGTGGTCGAGTGGGTGGGAATTGTAAAAGAGTTCAAGACCACGGTCAAATGGGTCGAAGAAGACCTATGGAACGATGAGGCTAAGACGTGCGAGTTCAATATGCTGCGCGGCGACTACAGCAGCTACTCAGGGATATGGAAGTTCGAGTCGGTTGACGGCGGCGCGCAATTCACATCTATACTCAACTTCGAGTACGACGTTCCGCTAATTGGGGCGCTAATCAAAGGGCTGATAGCCAAGAAAATGAAAGAGAACGTGGACAACATACTTACCGCCATTAAAGGGAAGGTCGAACAAGGTTGACCAAATACGATGTAGTGATCGTCGGAGCCGGGCCAGCGGGCATATTCTCCGCGCTGGAATTGGCAAAACGCGAAGGTCTCTCAGTAGCCATGTTCGAGAAAGGCCCCGACATCGATCAGCGCGACAGAAAGCAGTCGCTTCTGATCGGCTGGGGCGGAGCAGGAGCGTTTTCGGATGGAAAACTTACTCTGTCTCCCGACGTCGGCGGCCAGCTCGGGTCTTTCCTCCCTGAACAGGAGTTGGTAAATATCATTCACGAGGTCGATCAGATATACATCGACTTCGGCGCGCCGGAAAGGGTTTATGGCACGGATGAGGACGGCATTGCGGAGATTCAACGCAAGGCTATGCTCGCCAATCTCAGGCTTGTTCCATCCCAAATCCGTCACATGGGGACCGACGCCTGCCCCGAAATCCTTCGCAGTATGCGCGACGCTGTGAAGAACAAAGTAGACATCCATACCAACACGGCCGTCGCTTCTCTCTTGACCAAAGACTCGACCGTCGTAGGTATAGAGACCACGGCGGGAGAAGTAATTGAAGCCAACCATGTCATAGTCGCTCCTGGACGGGAAGGAGCGGATTGGCTCGCCTCCGAAGCCCACAGGTTGGGCTTGCGCACCGCAACCAATCCCGTCGACGTGGGAGTGCGAGTGGAACTCCCGGCGGCAGTAATGGAAGACCTTACCAGCGTGGTGTACGAACCAAAGCTACTTTTCAATTCCAAGTCTTTCGATGACCGTGTGCGGTCGTTCTGCGTTTGCCCCCATGGTGAGGTAGCTCTTGAGCAAAGCGATGGCGTGATGAGCGTAAATGGCCACAGCTACGCGCGAAAGAAGACGGATAACACCAACTTCGCACTATTAGTCTCCACTTCATTTACAGAGCCGTTTAAGGAGCCGATAACTTATGGAAGGTATCTGGCGACTTTGGCCAATCTACTGAGCGGCGGCGTGATCGTTCAACGATTGGGAGATTTGCTGGCCGGACACCGCTCTACCGTGAGCAGAATGGCCAAAGGTATAGTTAGACCCACTCTTGAGTGCGCGGTTCCGGGCGACCTCAGCTTCGTTCTTCCTTACAGGCATTTGGCGGGGATTCTGGAAATGCTGGAAGCTATGGACAAACTCGCTCCCGGCGTTGGTTCCCGCCACACGCTGCTCTATGGCGTTGAAGTGAAGTTCTACTCCTCCCGGCTTGACCTGTCTCCGTGTCTTGAAACCGCCATTAAGAACTTGTTCGCGATTGGAGACGGCGCCGGAGTAACGCGCGGCCTTGTGCAGGCATCCGCTTCGGGACTGCTTGCGGCGAGAGAGATCGGGAATAGGGTGGGGGTTTAGGAGTTAGAAGTTAGGAGTTAGAAGTTAGGAGTTAGAAGTTAGGAGTTAGGAGTTAGAAGTTAGGAGTTAGAAGGGGGAGGGAGTAGTCCCCTCCTTACGAAGGAGGGGGTTAGGGGGAGGTATCCCTTAAATCCCTAACCGTCAACCGTCAACCGACAACTAAGCCGCCTGCGCCTTCTCGTCCGGTGGGAACTGCTCGATGATGACCTGCACGAATATCACCACGAGATCAGGGTCAAACTGGGTCCCGGAGCATTTCTGGATTTCATCAAGCGCATACATGCCATCGATTGCCATTCGATAAATCCTGTCGGAAATCATCGCGTCGTAGGCATCTGCAAGAGAAATGATCCTTGCATGCAGGGGAATGTCTTTTCCCTGAAGACCATGCGGATATCCCATCCCGTCATAGCGCTCGTGGTGGTGTTTCACACCCGGCACTATCGACTTTAGCTGATGCACTTTCTCAAGTATCTGCGATCCGACAATCGTGTGGCTTTCAACTACTTCCCACTCATCCTTTTCCAACGCCCCCGCCTTCTTGAGAATTGCGTCGGGCATACCTATCTTGCCTATGTCATGTAGAAGCGCCGCGGCTTTTAGATCTTCCAACTCCGCTTCCAGAAGGCCCAATTTGCGGCCAAGAGCTAATGAATATAACATAACCTTGTCGGAATGTCCTTTGGTGTTGTGGTCCTTGGCGTCTACCGCCGCGCTCAGGGCTTCAATGGCGCCGAATCCGTCGTGCACGAGCATCGATCTCAAACGAGACGGGCTCGTACGGTAAGCTTTTTGCATTTCAGGAATATAGACTCGCACACGGTTTTTGCCTTCGGCTTTAGAGTGATATAGCGCAACATCAGCCGCCAACAGGAGAGCTTGCCGGGTTATCGTCAGATCGCTTATGGTGGCCACTCCGGCGCTTACCGTGCATCTTGGCTTGTCATTTGCCTGGCTTGGATCCGCCTCACGCTCTACCGCGAGTCGAATTCTTTCAGCGACGTTGCCGGCGGCTTCCGACGTTGTCTCGGGCAAAACAAGCACAAATTCATCACCGCCGTATCTTGCTACGGTGTCCAAGCCCCGAACGGATGATTCCAACAGCCGTGCAAACCAGCGGATCAGCTCATCTCCTTCTTGATGGCCATAGTTCTCATTAACGTCGTGGAGTCCATCAATGTCGAACAAGATAACCGACAATGGCCTGCCATATCTGTTGGTTCTGGTAACTTCGTTCCCAAGAATTTCCTGCAGGGCGCCGTGGCTGCAAACGCCGGTGAGGCCATCTATTCTTGCTCCTTGTTCGACAATTTTGCCCAAGCGTCGCATGCGCGCCCACAGATAGAGAAGCGCTGAGGTTGTGCCAACGGAAGCGGTTTGCCAAAGGACGAAGCTTAGCGGATGCATTTCGAGTATCTCATATGTGGGGATTCTTGCCGTGATAATTTGCGGCGCCGCCATAAATTCAATGGCGCTGATCCAATGGTAAGCTATATAGGTCAAGGCTCCAACAACCACTCCGCCCAGATAGGCGGCAAGGCGGTATCGCGCCCCGATTTTGACGTGGTAACTGGTGTGTTTCCAGCTTAATTTTGACCTTACGCCTTTATTGGACACGGATGCGCCAACTGGATGCGCCGCATCCGCGGAGGAATTGATTCCTACCTCAGACGCCTGTCTGTTAACCATACACCTAGCCATCCCTTATCGCTTTGGACTGTCATAAACTGACAAACCAGGTACTATTATCGGTCAATAATTCTTTAGGCATTAGGGTGGGGCAGTTGGACGGTGTAGGGGCGAAGCATCTGCATTTGTATCTGATGCAGAGTGTGGAGTCGTTGTGCAGATGCTTCGCCTCTACTTTTCCGTTTGTTTTCTTGCTTGAGCATGGCGGCTTTGGTATAATTTACGAGATATGAATGATCATTCTCTCAGGATTCTCGAATTCCGCAGAATCGTCGAACAACTTAAAGATCAAGCGGCCTGCGAGTTAGGCAGGTGGGCGGTCTCCGGCATACATCCCGCGTCTGACATCGAATCGGCGCAAAGGCGACAGAAGGAGACTTCGGAAGCGAAGTCGATATTCCAAAACGAAGGGAGAATCCCTCTCGACGGTATACGCGATATACGTCCGTATATCGAAAAAGCAAGACTGGAAGCTATGCTGCAGCCGCTGGAACTGCTGGACGTTTGCCGTACACTGTCATCAGCGCGGAGGTTAAGAAGCTTCCTTACGAAACTCAGCGAACACTACCCGCTGATGTCCTCCATAGGCGGGCGTATAATCACCTTC
>JAUSEB010000342.1 GCA_030650495.1 Armatimonadota bacterium
GGACGCCCCAATATGCACGGGAGGAATATCTTCAAAATGACGGATAGCGCGGTACGTATCGGATTAGTCGGTTATGGGGTCATCGGTAAATTCCATTTGGACCTCTGGGCTAAGACTGAGGGTGTAAAGGTCGTCGCGGTCTGCGATGTTATTCCCGAACGAGCGCAGGAAGCCGCGGAGTTGGCCGGCGCAAAGGCATACACAGACTACACTGAAATGCTGAACCATGACGGTTTAGACGCGGTGGATATTTGCACTCCATCGGGCATGCACGCCCAGCAAGGTATAAAAGCGGCTGAACTTAAACTGCACGTATTGACCGAAAAGCCTATAGATATAGACCTCGTAAAAGTAGACAAGCTGATTGAAACAGCCAAAGCAAACAATGTGAAGCTGGCCTGCATTTTCCAATATAGAGTCAGTCCCGAAGCTTTGCGCGCAAAGCAACTGATTGATGAAGGCAAGCTGGGCAAGATCATTTCATGCAGCACATACGTGAAGTGGTGGCGTGACCAGAATTACTACGACACAGCGGAGTGGCGAGGCACATGGGCTTTGGACGGCGGCGTGCTGTCGAACCAGGCGATACACAGCATAGACCAGCTTTGCTATCTCTGCGGCCCCGTTGCGGAAGTAGAATGGGCGCGCATTGCCACACTCGCCCGCAACATAGAAGCGGAAGACTTCGGTATGGCCGTGCTTCGATATGAAAACGGCGCAATAGGCGTGATAGAAGCGACCACTTGCTCATATCCGGGAATGACCACAAGGACCGAGATATACGGCGAAAAAGGCTCCGCTACATTTGAAGGGCCAAACCTGGCGACGTTCAAAGTCTTGGGAGAGGAAATAGACATAGTCGGAGAATCCGCCAAGGCCGACGGTCGCGACGATCCAAAAGCCATTGCGCTCACGGGACACGGCTATCAACTCCAGGACTTTGTAGACGCGATTCGCGAGGACCGCGATCCGGTCGTAACCGGACGCGAAGCCAGAATGTCGGTCGACGCATTGACAAAAATCTATCGCAAAGCGGGAGCTCCCAAACTCGGAACGTAGGTAGGGTGATGGGTGTTGGGTGATGGGTGTTGGGTGTTAGGTGTTGCCGTTGTTTCGGGATTTTTATCTCACCGTACCCTACGAGTTTGATCTAACCGAAATCCCGAAACATCGGCAAAAAGAATTGTTATGAGGCATGTAAGGAGAAAGCTGAGAATGGTGACCTGATATGGTACGACAGGTAATTATGCAATGCATATATAAGGATGATCGAGTTCGCAGTAGATGTGCGGTGAAACCACTGAAGGTTGCACTGTGTTGCATAATAGTCCTCCATACTTTGGGCTGTGCTTATAGGGCTGAGATGGAGTTTATTGACGCTTGCAGAGACGGGAATATATCAAAAATCAAAAGGATGGCTGCAAGGAACCCTACGCTTGTGAATACCGTTTATACGGACCCTCCTTTTCCAGACAAACTATCGGTCTTGCATATAGCAATTGCGGATGAACATAAAGATGTGGCTCGATTTCTGATATTGCATGGAGCAGACACTAACGTGAGGAACACCACAGGAGATACGCCACTGCATTACGCGGCATCATGGGGTAATGAGGAAATAGTTCGTCTCATTCTGAAAAAGGGAGGAGATCCCACGATTAAGGATGATCACGGGGAGATGCCTGAGGACTGGGCTCTCCAAGAAAAGCACTATAAGATTGTAAAGATATTAGCAGCCAAATAATGGGAATCTTTAATAGCTACAAAGTGGGCGCTCCGAACGTCCTTGGTTGTTTCGGGGAACCCTTTCCCCGAAACCCAGGCAAATGCAATACAATGAGAATCACAAACAAAACCGAATACCCTGTCGATAGCCTTTTCAACGCCGCTATGGATGGTTTCGACCATAGCGGCTTATTTATTGAGATCAAGTATTGCCCGGCAGGCTCCCGCAGATATATTTCCGGCACGTACTACAGGCGGGCGCCGGGCTACCCGGAAGGCCGATTAATTCGGCTCAGGATAAACAAGAGAAACAAATATCCTGTCCGTGTGGCGTTCAAGACCTCCGACTATTACACTCGCACCGACTCGAAGGGTAGGGAAGTCATCTACCAGAAAATACGATATGAGAAGTTCCGCAAGCCGGAGGAGCTGATGCTCGCCATCTTTCTGCACGAGTTCTCCCACTATATAGACCACATGGAAGGCAGAAACGGCCGCTTCAAGCAGACAAAGGCAGACAAATTCGCGGTAGAAATACTGAGAGCGATGAAGATAATCCGGTAGATGGAAAAGCTGTCAGCTGAAACCAACCGACAACTAAATGCGAAAAAAGACGGCTTGGCCGCTGGGCGGCCAGCCAAGCCCAACAGGAGTCAGAAAGGAGAAAAAAAGGAAACGACTGTATACTAGCAGGCAGGCTGGTATTTTGTCAAGAGTTTTTTAATATATTTGGAATATATTTTTATTTGCCGGGTTTGCGTAGATTCTGTATGTGTTATGGCTTTATTGAGGACGTGAGTCGAGGCCGCGCAGGGATTTTAGTAGATTAAGGTTTTTTACGTCCCAACCGGGTTCATCCATCGGCGTTTCCAGTATTCCTGAAAGATCGCTCAGCGCCGGGTGGTTTACAAGCGTCCGAAATCCCTCGATTCCGATATTTCCCTCGCCAATATGCCAGTGCCGATCAAGGTGTGAACCCAATTCCACCCGCGTGTCGTTGCAGTGTACGAGGCGCAGGCGGGAAAGTCCCACCATATTGTCAAACTCATCCAACGTTTGGTTGACTCCATGAACCGTAGAGACATCATAACCGGCTCCCCAAAGATGAGCCGTATCCAGCGCGATGCCAACCCGTTCTCCGACACTCGTTAGGCTATTGAGAAGAACAGCCATTTGCTCGAAAGTTGAGCCAATGGTGTTGCCCGCGCCGGACCCCCCTTCCAATAGCAGCATATGGCTTCCTGGTGACGCCGCCAGCGCCGACGTTACCGCTTCCTGAATCCGTTTAACTCCGGCGGCAAATCCGGCGCCGCCGTGGCTGCCGATGTGCGTGACCACATATTCCGCGCCCAAGAGTTTGGCTCGTTCAAGAGCGTTCTTAAGAGCCTGAACGCTTTTCGAGTAGATTAGATCGTTAGATGTGGCCAGGTTGAGCAGGTAGGCGGTGTGCAGTGTTACGGGTCTTATGTCTAACCGCGAGATTCCATTTCGGAAAGCCTCCACTGCTTCCAGGGTGGGGAAGCTTTCCCGCCAGGCGTTGGGATTGCCGGCGAATATTTGTATGGTTTCGCAGCCGATGCGTTCTGCTTCAGTGACCGCGGATGCCAATCCCTTTGCGATGCGAACGTGGACGCCGAGTCGCATGTTGTTCACTCGATGGTCGGCTGTTCGCCGGATGCCGGTTCAGCGGCGCTCTCACTAACGGGAAGTGGATGAGAGACATCTGCCACCGGAAGCTCGGAATACCCCATCTCAGCGGCCAAAACTTGCAAGTCGAACCCTTCTTTGCGTATTCGCAGATCGTAGTAGAGAAGTATTGTGGTGATTACGATGATCGGTGACAAGATCATAGAGATCAGAATATCCGCCACCCTTAACACAATGGCTTTGGAGCCTATGGTGTTTGCCATCAGACTCTCAATACTGGGCCGGCCGGACAGGAACCATGTTGGGACAATAAAGGCAGCATAAACACATATATAAATAAACCCTACCAGCAGGATAATTCCTAGAAGTCTCCACCAATGTCCCTGAACCAGTTGTCTGCTTCGCAGCAGGGAGGAGATGTACCGTTTGTCCTCAACTATGAAAACAGACGAACTAAATACAAACCAGACGTAAACAATAAGCGCAAGCGCGAACGCGCCGAGCGCCAGTATGGCAATTATTGACGCCGCAACTATCATTGCCGGCATAGCTACAGTGGTTCCGTTCATTGCGCCCACGACTGTCACCGCAGCTCCTATAAATATTATGATCACGGCGATAATACCCGGGATTGATACGGCAGCCAAATAAAGCGCATAAGTGCCCATAAAAGCAGCGGCTCTTGGCCATATACTTTTATAAGCCGTTCTGATACTCACCCTGCGTCCCAAATAGACCTCAGACACGGCCCAGGTCGCGGCGGCCAGCGTCAGAAAACCTGCGGCCAAGGCAACAAGTATATAAAACAAGCCGGCTCCGGGTATTGGTTTCCTGGGCAATTCGGTAATAAGCATTCCGACTATGTTGATTGGAACCTGCACGACCGCCATTATGCCTACCAGGGTGATAAAGTTGGAGCGATATACGTCGAACAT
>JAUSEB010000343.1 GCA_030650495.1 Armatimonadota bacterium
GGGCTAATAGGCTTCCGAACGGATTTCCTCACTTGGACAAAGGGACTTGGCCTGATGTCGCATGTCTTCAAGCATTACGGCCCGCACAAAGGCGAGATATTCACGCGCACGCGCGGAAGCCTTGTATCGAAAGAAACAGGACGAGCGACCGCCTACGCTATCGCTCCCCTGCAAGAGCGGGCGTCATTTTTCATTTCTCCCGGAACAGAAGTCTACGAAGGCCAGGTGGTCGGCGAGAACTCGCGCGGTGAAGACATGGTCGTGAACATAACCAAGGCGAAGCACATGACGAACATGCGCTCATCGACCGAAGACGCAACCGTGCTCATAACCCCGCCCAGGCCGTTTACTCTTGAACAGGCGCTGTCGTTCATCGGTGACGATGAGCTTCTGGAAATCACCCCCGCCGCCCTGCGATTCCGCAAACGCATTCTGGCCAAGATGGACAGAACGCTCGCATCAAGAAAATCATCATAACTACAGCCTAGACACGTCATTTCGAGCGGAGTCGAGAAATCTGCTTTTGAATAGCTTTCAGCTATCAGCCGTCAGCTTTCAACTGAAAGCTGATAGCTGACCACTGATAGCTTATAAAAAAAACAGATTCCTCGCGTCACTCGGAATGACTGACTCATGCAGGATATTACAGCCCAGCGCTCGTAGTTTACTTCTGGTAGTTGCCGCGTATTGTGGTATAAGAAGACCGGGGGTTGTGTAATGATTGACCTCAAATGTAATTGCCCAATTATGTCGATTATTCTCTCAGCGTTACTCGCGCTGCTTATGTGCGCCGCCGCTTCCGCGCAGGTTCCTGACGAGACAAGGACACGGGTCATCGTCTCAACGGACATCAGTACTTTAGTGGCTACTGAAGGAGAGCCGGACGACACCGAGTCAATGGTCCGGTTTCTGCTTTATACCAACGAGTTCGATGTCGAGGGGCTTATCGCCAGCCATGCGAACTATAAGAGCCGGGTCAACCCCGACTATATCAGGGCGCTTGTGAATCTTTACGGCCAAGTGCGCGATAATCTTGCGCTGCACGACCCGCGCTACCCCACCGCGCAATACCTGCTGGATAGAGTGAAAGCGGGCTATCCCACCCGCAATAGAATAGGCATAGGGTTCGATACGGAAGCCTCCGATTGGATCATCTCCGTTGTGGACAATCCTGACCCGCGGCCCGTCTGGTTTATCGCCTGGGGCGGCACGAGGGAAGTCGCGCAGGCGCTGTGGAGAGTCCAGACCACTCGAAGCGCGGCGGAACTGAAAGCTTTCAGAAACAAAATTCGCATCTACGCGATAGCCGATCAAGACTCAACCCCGCCGTGGATAAGAACCAACCATCCTTCGGTATTCTATATCACCAACTACTACGCTTTTCGAGGGATGTACAGGGACGGCGACACGTCTCTTGTCACGCCCGCGTGGGTTGACACTAATATCAGATTTGGACATGGACCGTTGGGAGCCGTGTATCCGAACTATAAAGGTGGCGATCCCTGGGGGCAGGTCAAAGGTATAAAGGAAGGTGACACTCCCTCATTCCTCTATTTGATTCCAAACGGCCTTGGTTCGCTGGAGAATCCATCGTGGGGAAGCTGGGGAGGTCGTTTCCTGGGCGCTGGCCCGCAGTTTTTCGACACAAAGGACACAGTCGGCTCGGACACAAGTGAACGCGCAACCACTTACCGCTGGCGTTTGGCTTTCCAATCAAGTTTTAGAGCTAGATTGGATTGGTGCGTAATGCCGCCAGACCAGGCCAATCACGAGCCGGTCGCGGAAGTGCATGGCGAATTGACACAAACCGTCGCTCCTACCCAGATGGTGCAGCTCAGCGCGGTTGGATCGTACGACCCGGATGGCGGCGACGTTACATATAATTGGGATTATTACCCTGAGCCGGGCAGTTACGAAGGCCCGCTCAGCATTAAACACAGCGACAAAAAGCATGCCATGTTCGTCGCGCCGAATGTCTTAGCGCCACAGACAATCCACATCATCCTGACCGTAACCGATAGCGGCCAGCCCGCGCTGAGAAGCTACAAGCGGATTATCGTCACGGTTGACCCAAACGCGCCACTGATTGAGGATTGAGAACCGGCCTTATTTTGACGACGTTATCTCGAATAACTCAAGGTCAGCTTCTGAACGGATACGGATTTCCGGAATGTGCGATCCATCCGGTCCGGAACTTGCTTCACTTATGCCCGTGACGCTGGCATAGTCACCTATTTGTGGCCAGCCTTCAAATTGATTACGCAGGTTCTTCACGGACACTATCAAGCTATATTTGTCATCGGCTGCGCTGCCGTCATTAATGAAAAAGCGTTTCTTAACCGGGTCAACGGCAACCACACTTCCCCAAGTGCGAACCAGTATATTCAGATTGGAGACAGTTGGCTTGCCATCAGGCCGGAAACCGTCGCCGACGTACATATTGGCCATTCCAAGAGGTTCAAGAACCTGTATATCCGAAGATAGATGCGACGACGCCTCGGCTATTATACTTCTTGAACCCGTAGCGCTTAACTCCAGCCTGCCGGTCACACGGCAGCGTTCACCGATTTTTGCCTGGAACCCTTGCGGCAGAACGGCTCTAACGCCCCAAATGCGATTGGGACTCTCGATATACACATAATCTGTGAACTCATCGGTCCCTGCAACGACTATACCTTCGATGTCAACTCTTCCGGCGGCAGGCGTGGATTCTCTCTTGGGCCGTTCCGCCACCTGAGCGGGCTTTATATCCTTGGTCAATTTAGAGTCTAATCCGTCAAGAGGGATTAGGACTATGCGGTCGTTGTGCGTATCCGAAACCCACAGAACATTTCCCGGCCCAATGGCCAGTCCAAGCGGGCGGTCGAGTTCGCCATCACCTGAACCGCGTTTACCCCAACAGCCAAGCGGAGCGCCATCGGGCGAAAACACCTGTATCCGGCTATTTCCGGTGTCAGCGACATAAAGCCGCCTCTCACTGTCCAAAACCATACTGGTGGGGTAGCGCAACTGGCCAAGCCCGTCCCCTTTACCGCCGAGTTTAGACACCAAATGTCCATTGAAATCGAATTTAAGAATACGATTATACCGTGGAGCTGAAATATAGAAAAAACCGCTGGGATCAACGGCAATACTACCGGGAGAGTAGCCCACTGAATAGCCCGTTAGAGGCATACGTTTTATAAGCGTATTGTCCGGGCCATAGACAAAAATTATATTATCTCCACCATCCCATGTGATTACCCAGAGATTGCCGGTACCCGGATCAATAGTTGTACCGTATGGTATTTCCTTAACGATTTTATTTCCGTTCATCTCTTCAATCTTAGACTTATGAACATCCGCGATGTATTTACCGTTGGTATCCAATTGGATCACGGAATTCCCATTTGCCATGTAATAACCACGATCCGAGGCTGCCGTAATAGAAGAAACATAGGATGAAAACCTAGGTGTGCTAATTTTCTCTTCCCGAGGATCGAAAAACAAGTACCCATTCGAGCCGTATTGGTCTACAATATAGCTTCCATCAGCCTGAACGGCTATTGCGGCGGGCATATTGATTTCGAGCTTGCGCGAAACGTAACGGGCGACAATATGGCCATCAGGTGTGAATGCTTGGATTTCAAAGACACTATTCATACTGCCTACCAATGCGTAAATCAGGCCGTTGCGCACGGTAAAATCACGAATCCATGCTGAACCTCCCATAGGCGTCCTAGGAGCATATCCGCTCCAATGACCCAACAATTTACCTTTGGAGCTTACGCGAACTATCTCGTCTATGTATCGCCAATAGATGTCGCCGTTGGTATCTACAGCTATGTTTGAATCACTGAGGTCTATTTGCGGCGAGCAATTCGTCAGGTCTATCTCTCGAACCAATTGGCCATTGGGAGAGTAAACCAAAACGCTCTGTTTTTCCCGTTGAAGAGCGTAGATATTGTGGTCGGGGCCGACATCTATCCCTCTTATCCTGGGGACTTCCCAACTGGCCTTAAGCTCCCCGTTTGGGGAGTATCCAGAGATATTGTAAGAAGAACGGTAGCCACAACCTATGTAATATGCCCCGTCTTCATCAGATGAGATGTAATATGCATAGCATGTTTTGGGTTTACCAGGAGAAGATTCCTTTACCAGCGGATTATTATAATTAAGCGGGGTCACGTATACCTGCTCGCCTGGGGCTACGGTAATATCGCGGCAGCTCCACTTTTCCTCTCCATAATCGAAACCCTCCAGCCAGAGTTTCTCAAGTTGGCCGGTCACGCCGAACCGCATAACGGACTTGCGATAGTAATCGGCAAGGTAGCAGCGGCCGTACTCGTCAACATCAATTGCATGCGAATCGGTAAGAGGAACATTCAAGTTAAAAACCGGCGGTTGCGGCCCATCACGACGTTTATACTTATTGCCGTCAAGTCTTTCCCACTCCGATTGGGGTGTATTAGGAACTTGGGCAAAAACGCATGTGGAGCAGAGAATTGCTAATAAAACAGCAACAAGAAGGGATGTTTTATGCATCAAGGAAAGCCTCCTGTCATGTTATTTTTAGCTATACGCGCACCGATGACCTTCCAGCCTGAAATTGGCCACATATTCCAGACGCGCGCGAATAGGCTTATGTTTCCACCCGCATAACATAATTCCGCGCTGATTTAGGTAAAGTTGAGATGTGAGAATAAAGCGGAAGAGGCGTTCATTATGACAGAAGACAAAACTCCCGCACAAGAGCGGGCTGAGATAGGGACTCCGGCGGGCGAGGACGCGGAGAAAGGACGAAATAGACACGGAACAAAACCACTGACCCGCGAAGCCGCTGAATTCGCTTATCATGAAGAAGACGCATTGAAAGCCAATCTGGAAGCGGACCAAACAGCCGAACTGGAGGAAGCAGGCGAGAAGGTCAGGGGTTTTGTTACCGAAGATGACCTGGCTGAAGAGGAGGCTTTCAGGTATTATTGAGTTTCAGACTACGAGTTAACGTTATGACTATGTCATTCCCGCTCTTGACTATGTCATTCCCGCGAAAGCGGGAATCCAGAAACTGAAGTTTGGTCAGAGAGTAGCGCTCCTGGATTCCCAATCGAGTTGGGACTGACATGTTGCTAAATCAATACCTGAAACTCAATAGATATAAGCCGATAATAGATCATTCGGATTATCGCCCGGAGATTCTTAGTTCCGGGCGATTTGATATGTGTGGACCCGGCGCGAAGGAGTAGAGCCGCGCGGAAAAGAACTCTGTTGTTGTATTAAGCGTCAGGTCAGCTTCGGCTCCAAAGAGGGAGTGTTCAAAAACCGTAGCCCAGCCCCTTGTGGGCGTCAAATTGCAGTCAACTTGAGCGTGAATTGACGGGCACAAGGCCCTAGGCTACAGGTATGTGGGACTTTTTGAACACTCCCAAGAACGAGCCGAAGCATAGGACTCTGTTATGGTATCGGATAACCGTCAACCGACAACCGATAACCACAAATCGCGAAAGGATTATGCGTGGAGTATTTCTATCTTGCGTCGGCAATAGTGTGGCTGACGGCATTGGGAATCAATTATAAACTCTCGGACAGGTTGGGCTGCAACAAGCGGCAGGTCAACTTGTTTATGTTCCTGGCCGGAGCTGTGGTTACTCTGATTTGGGGCTACATAACGGCTGGGCTGATTCCAATCAAGACAGTTGTTATAATCGGCATTACACTGGGAGTCATCACCTTTTTCAGCGTGGCCGCGTTTCGTGAAGCAATAGCCAGAGGCAGGATTTCGACCTCCTGGACGATTTTGCAATTATCGCTGGTCGTTCCGGTCATCGGGTCCGTTCTTATATGGGAAGAGGTTCCGCACATACGTCATTACGCCGGTTTCGCCTTGACCGCCTTGGCGATTGTCCTGCTGGGAATAGACATGGGAAGGGCGAAGGAATGACCTACAGGCGGCTTGTAGCGACGGCATTTTTGCTAAATGGCCTCTCTATGGTCTTTCTAAAGGCGATCAGCGCGGAACATCTGAAAGCGGCAATGCCTATGGGCCTGTTCCTGATGTATGTGGTTGCGTCGGTTCCCGCTCTGGCGCATGTTGCAGCGGAAAAGCGTCGTCTGGAAGGAAAGAGCCTATGGATTGGCGTAATGGCGGGCGTTTGCAGCGCGCTTGGAACAGCGGCGGCGGGACGGGCGGCTTCGCTTATTCCCGGTTACATTGTCTTCCCGGTCTTCAGCGGCGGAACGCTGTTGTTGATAGCGCTAACGGGTAGGGTTGTATTTAAGGAAAAGATCGGCCCTTATGGATTAGCGGGGATCATCGCCGGGGCCGTTGCGATTGCTTTGCTCAGCGTTTGACTTTTAATAAAAAGGCGAAGCGCTCTTTTGAACGCTTCCGATGTTTCGGGATTTCAGATATGCTACAAATCAAGGTGTACGGAAAACTCGTGTTTGATTAAGGTGCATCTGATAGCGAATAACCAAAAATCCCGAAACATCAATAGTCTGGTTCAGACGGCTACTTACTCGCCCAAAGCAGACCGCGCTTTGTGATCTCAAGACATTCAGGAACTTTGAAATCAGTCGCTATATGGCCGAGGGAGTTGTAAAAAACGCGGCCCTTGCCGTACATGCGCTTCCAGACAACCGGCATAATGCAGCCGTTTATCCAGGACATGTGCTCTCCGGTGAACGTAGTCGTGGCGAGAACCACGTTTGACGGGTCCACATGCATATAATACTGCTCGGAGTTCATATTAAAATCAGGAATTCCCTCAGTTATTGGATCGAACGGATTGGAAATATGGACATCGTATTTGACCCCGCCGCCGGGATGTTGGACCCACTGGCCGCCGACCATAAACTGGTATTCAGTGTGGTCGCGGAATGCGTCGCCCATACCGCCGTGCCAGCCGCCGATGCCGACTCCGCCTCTTACCGCGTTAAGCAGCCCGCCAGCCTGCTCGCCGTTGATCTGGCCGCACGTCCAAATCGGCACAACCAGGTCAAGCGAGTTCATCTTATCGGCGTCCGTGAAAGCATCGAGAGTGTCGGAAACT
>JAUSEB010000344.1 GCA_030650495.1 Armatimonadota bacterium
CCCAAACCGCATTTTTCGTTGGTCGGTAGTTGGTTGAAGGTTGTGGGTTGTAGGTTGAGGGTTGAAGGTTGTGGGTTGAGGGTTGAGGGTCGAGGGTTGAGGGTCGAGGGTCGAGGGTCGAGGGTCGAGGGTCGAGAGAAAGCTGTCATCTGTTAGCTGACAGCTTAAATCTTGTTGCATCGGTAGCCTGCTGCCGATGCCGGAACCGAAGGCGCCGGAACTCCCTCGACTCCCTTTTCCATCCGCGTTCTTCCCTGAACCGACCACTCGTAATCATCGCATTATTGACACAAGCTGTCAGTAGTGATAGACTTCGTTTGACTAACCGTTCTGACCGGTAGGTAAAATGATACGCGCAGGTTGCAAATGTATGATAACTTCGACAATTTAGCCAAGTCAGAGGCGTACGTAGGCGAACAAGTTCTTTCGCCTATGAAAATACCCCTTCAGTCCCTCGTGGATGTTGACGTCCTCCTGGCTCACTATGTGCAGCTGAGTAACATCACAGGCGGCGCCGTTTCAGCTTTTAGATATGATGAATCCGGGCCGACTCCGCTTATGGATGGCCGCGAAATGATCTGGCACGGTTCACCGATATGCGCCCGCTTAGGTAACGGCAAACACGAATGCCTGCGCCATCACTGGCGGTCAGCAATAGCCGCGATGCAATCCGGTGAGATAACTGAGGGCGGCTGCACATGCGGTGATTATCTTCTTCTGAGCTGTCCTATTATGCTTGAACGCAACGGCCAGAACTGGCCCAAGGCGTGCGTGACCTTCATGATTTGCTCCCGTGACTCTATCCCGACGGCCGGCGAGTTGGCTTCAGCATACGGATGGTCCCTGCGCGAGGCTGAAGAATTGAGAGAGGCCACGCTTCAGGGGCTAAGACCGGCGGACAGGCTGCCGTCATTAAGACAGTCTCTGATAGCAGTTGCCGGGCGAGCTTCACAGGAAATTTCGGTCACTTACGCATATCTTCATATCTCAAACAAGCAGCGAACCGCTGAAGAGTCTTTGCGCGATAGCGAAGCTCGTTACAGAGAGATATTCAATTCCGCCGGTGACGGCATCTGTATAGTCAGCGGGGATATGGCCGTTCTGGACGCGAATCCGGCTATGTGCCGCATACTCGGATATTCCCGATCCGAACTGCTGAAATTGACAGTCACTGACATCAAACATCCCGAACACAAGGAAGATATAAATGAATGCCTGCGACAGATAGAGTTGAACGGCGAAGCCAGGATAGAAACCATTGATTTACGTAAAGACGGATCTCCGGTCCCCGTTGATCTATTTGTAATACCATACACATTCGGCGAACAATTGGCTTACCTGGCTATTGCGCGCGACATCACAGAGCGTCATCATGTGCAAGAAGATCTTCGCAAGCGAGCGGAGCGGCTTGAAGCGCAGCATAATAAACTGAAAGCCGCCACGGAACAGAAAGCGAAGTTCTTCACAAGTATGTCCCACGAGCTTCGCACACCGATGACCTCCATCGTCGGCTTCACCGAATTGCTTCTTGATGATATAGAAGATCCGATCTCACCCGGACAAAGGCAACTGCTATTAAAAGTCTCGCAAAACGCCCATCGACTTCTCGGAATGGTAAACGATCTGCTTGATCTTGCAAGGGCTGAATCAGGTCGATACGTGGCTAACGTGACGGAAGTGGAACTCGGCAAGCTAATAAATCATATAGTAGAGAATATGAAGCCCCTGGCAAAAGACAAAGACCTCGATATAGCGCCTCCTTCCGCCGGTTCCATTCCTATGGCCTATACGGATGAAGATAAGTTAAGCCAGATTCTGGTGAACCTGCTCAGCAATGCGATTAAATTCACTCCGTCAGGCCGGATTACCATAGGGGCGCAGACTGACAATGGCAGGATACGAATTTCCATCTCAGACACCGGTATCGGCATAGCCAGGTCCGAACTGGATAAAATATTCGAGGAGTTCCATACGATTTCACGATCCGGCAAGCACAAACCGCCCGGAACCGGGCTAGGTCTGGCCATCACCAAGAAGCTGTGCGAGCTTTTAGGTGGCAAGATATCGGTTTCCAGCGAGGTCGGAAAAGGCTCCACTTTCACAGTCACTCTTCCAAACAAGCCTCCGGCGGATCAATAGGGGAGTTGAGAAAGCTGTCAGCTGTCAGCTGACAGCTGACAGCTTCTTTCTATCTTCCACAAAATCTCATCCAACTGCTTTCGCTGTTCGGAACCTTCCTTCAGGAACAGCTTGCTCCGAACCATAACATCCCTAAGCCCGCCGCGCTCCTGGCCGTCCAGCCTGGCTGTGCCGAGGTTCGCGAAGCTTTTGTCATGGTTCTTAGTTCCAGGATGAATGACCGCCACCGCGCTAATTCCCGCGGCCCTCACGGATTTCAGACCGGCTGTGCTGTCCTCTACGCCGAACGATCCATTCCGCTGGTTCTGATGCTGATAACCCATACTCGTCAGAGCAATGTCGTACAGCATCGGGTGGGGCTTCAGATAATTCTCCATCTCGTTATTGGACGCCGTGACGATGCAGTCATAATACTCCATAAGCGGCGTGTCGAATCCCATACCCTGGAACACGATAGGCATCACGATTTCAGCTTCCTTTTGCACCGAGGAAGTAACCAGTCCCAGCTTGATTCCCAGTTCTTTAGACACGCTCAGGAATTCCGCCAAGAACGGCATCGGTTCGATAAGCGCTTCCTGGACTGACCCATCGCGAATGCCTTCCAAAATGATATGATAATTAGCGTAATAAATATCGATTGCGCCCTGCAGCCGGTCCATTCGTACATTATACTGGTCAGTCAACTCAAGGGACGTTTTGTCCGCGACCTCCAGCGGCATTGACTCCGACGACAGCAGTTCACGCAGCTTCGAATCCTCAAAAACCTTCCGGTCTCCCGATACAAAGTCGCGCTCCATAAACTCGAACCGCGATTTAACTTTCCCATGCCGCCGCAAAGCGCGCAAATAACCCGCCGATAGCTTTCGGTCATCAACTCTACCGCCGTACTTGCTCAACAAATAACGCACGTGGTTTGTGGTGCTGTCTCCGATAATATGCGGATAATCGCCATCATCGGTTTCATTTTTGTCCGCGAATTTGAACTGTGTGTCTTGCTGTATCTCCCACATCATATCGCGCATCGCCCGTAATACCAGCTTCTCAGTATCCGTGCTGGAGCCGTCCATATCCATAACGATGGAGTCAATCCGGTCGAACTCTTGAGGAACAGGCGGCAATAAATAAAGCGCCGGCCTGCCAAGCGGCGTAGGCACGCGGAGATAAACGCCTCCGTCATGATGTACCACATCCGGGGAATCCGGCGCTTGCAAGGTCAACGAATCTGTCACAATCAAACCTCCGGGTTTACTTGCTCAAAAGAGGGATTTAGCTGAACGATATTTATGATAACCCACGCCGCCCCGCCTTGGCAATAGCGAGTGAGTTGCGAGTGAGTTGAGAGTTTAGAGTTGGGAGTTGAGAGAAGGGAATCCCAATGCTTCGGCTTGTTCTTTGAAGCCGAAGCCGGTTCTATGCTTAGGGAAGCTTTTTACCTCGAAGCGCTCGGTTACGCGCTTATCAGCGTTCTTCCTTTAACTACGATTAAAATAGCAAGGAACCTTTTCGTATGCCTACACGTAACGCATAAATAAGGAGGGATTATTATGACCGACTTTCAGAAATCACTCACTCGTATTTTGTATTTTGCAGTAATAATCATCGCGGCGCTTGGAGTATGGACTTTGGCCCGTCCTGTGGCGAAAAGTCAGCCACCCGCGTCGAGCGTTGAGTATGGCCGTTACGGCCAGGGTGTCACCACCACAGGCACTTGTGTTGTTCGGACAAAACCGGAGCTTGCGCAAGTTGTGATTGGGATAAAACAATCGTCTAAATCCGCCAAATCTACTCACAACTACATCAAGTCCACTATGCGGAAAGTAACGAAAGTCCTCAAGGATGGCGGCGTAGCAGCAAAGGACATCCAGACGCAGCAATTCCGGCTTGAATCAATATGGACCAGCGGACGTAATTGGGAAGCTAAGAAGTGGAACGGCGAGCAGATGATGCAGGTTCGGATTCGTGATTTGGATAAAGTAGGTGAGTTAATTGACGCAGCGGTTAAGAGCGGAGCCAACGTAGTATCCGATCTTCAGTATACCGTGGATGACGTCGGCAAACTTCGGGCGCAAGGACGTGAGAGAGCAGCAAAGGTTGCCCGCGATAAAGCGAAACAATTAGCTTCAAAATTAGGTGGAAAGCTGGGCAAGCTCGTTTCCTGTAATGAGTCGTACCCCGGAGACTACAATTATGGTTATTGGGTCGGCTACTATAGTAGTCGTTCAAATGTGGCAATTCCACATCAGTCCAGCTACAATGTCGAAGGAACACCGGCTTCAAACTCCGAGCGTGAAGAACTGACCCTCCAGCCCGGCGAAATGGTCTTGAATGTCATGGTTACGGCGACATATCAGGTTGAGTAAGTATTCACTTTCTGGGTGGCTGTTTCCGAACAGCCACCCCAACCCAATAGGGGTTTTCGGTGTTTCGGCATTTCAATGCCGAAACTAATTCAGCGCCGTCTCTATTGACTTCCTCAAGATCCCCGCCAATTCACGCAACTGCTCATTTGATATATTAAGCGGCGGCCAGAGATATAGCACATCTCCAAGCGGTCGAAGCAGCGCCCCTCTGCGCCGCGCCTCAATGCAAATCTTCCGTCCCAATCTCATATCTGACGGAAACGGCGTCTTTTCGCGCTTATCAGCGACTAGCTCAATCGCCCCAACCATCCCGATTTGCCTCACGTCGCCAACGCAATCCAACTCGGAGAACGCCGCAAGCTCATCGGCCAGAACCCCCATCGTTGGCCGCATATTGCCCAAAACATTTTCTTCCTCAAAAACTTTCAGCGTCTCCACAGCCGCCGCGCATGCAATCGGATTGCCGGTAAACGTGTGGCCGTGGTAGAAAGTGCGATCAGCATCCGGTGTGTCTCTAAACGACGAGTAAATCTCCTCCGTGACCACGGTCGCGGAAATCGGCAAATACCCCGCAGACATGCCTTTTCCCAAACACAATATATCCGGCGCAATTCCCGCATGCTCGCAAGCGAACATTTTCCCGCTTCGACCATATCCCATTGCAATCTCATCGGCTATCAACAAAACCTTATTGCGATCGCAAGCCGCCCTCAGCTTTGCCAAGTATCCGGCTGGGTAAATCCGCATTCCCGCAGCCGCCTGGTTCATCGGTTCCACGATAACAGCCGCCAACTCCTCGC
>JAUSEB010000354.1 GCA_030650495.1 Armatimonadota bacterium
CCATTGCGGGCAAATGTAGTAATGCTCTTATTGAGTTTCAGACTACGAATTAATGTTCTGACTATGTCATTCCCGTTCTACTATGTCATTCCCGCGAAAGCGGGAATCCAGAAACTGAAGTTTGGTCAAAGAGTTGTGTTCCTGGATTCCCAATCAAGTTGGGAATGACATGCTGCTAAATCAATTGAGAGTAGAGAGATAGATTAACCTGGTTCGGAGCGAAAAAAAGAACCCGGCGTAAGGCGGGCGCCGCGAGCGAATTCCGCGGCTCCCATTCGTCTACGGTTCTCCGGCTGCAGCTCAGTGATGAGCGCGGCGTAATCTCCAGTAGCTACTAGAATGCCTTCGTCAGACACTTTCACAACTTCTCCCGGTTGAGCTTTGCCGGTATCATCTGTTGAAACCGCGCGCCATATTTTAACCATAGACTTATTAAGAAACGCATAAGCTCCTGGCCGGGGAGTAAAGGCTCTAATCTGATTGACTATTCGTCCGGCGGGAAGAGTCCAGTCAATGGCTCCCGCTTCTCGCTTAATCGACAGGGCGAGTGTGGCCTGGGAATGATCCTGGGGGATTGGCTGAATGCTTCCATCATCAAGACCATCAAGAGTTCTGATAAGAAGACGCGCTCCAATTTCAGCCAAGCGATCATGCAAATCTCCGTATATTTCTCCATCCAGAATATCCGTAGATTCCTGAAGGAGAATTGGCCCGGTGTCTAGTCCGGGGTCCATCAGCATCGTTGTTACACCGGTGACAGTCTCGCCCTGCAAAATCGCATGTTGTATCGGGGCCGCGCCTCTATATTTAGGAAGTAATGAACCGTGAACATTAACGCAGCCAAGTCTTGGCATGTCCAATATGACTTTCGGTATGATCTGACCGAACGCCGCAACTACAATAGCATCAAGCGGCTCAAAGCCCCGCATTTGCTCGATAAAGCCTTCTTCGCGCACTCGCTCAGGCTGGTATATTGGGAGTCCCAGACTATTTGCTTCCTGCTTAACGGGGGATTCGATGACATGGCGTCCGCGTCCGCTTGGCCGGTCGGGCTGCGTCACAATGGCAAGGATTTGGTGGTTTTTGTTCAATGCGCGGAGGCTGGGAACAGCGAAGCCGCTTGTTCCCATAAACACCACGCGCAAACGGCGTTCCATATTCGTCATTCTTCTTCGGTCTCTACTTCAGAAACCCATGCGAGGGTGTCTGGGTCGGCGCGGTCGATGAAAAGCGTTCCGTTGAGATGATCTATCTCATGCTGGAAGACTCTTGCCAATAGGCCGTCGGCCTCGACGCGCACCTCGTTTCCGTCCGGGTCAAGCCCTTCCACTACAACCGCCGCCGCCCGCCGCACATCCCCCTGAAGCCCGGGTATGCTGAGGCAGCCCTCGGTGGCGATTTCCTTGCCTCTTTGTTTGATAATCTTAGGATTGAGGATAGCGCTGGGGCCTTCGCCAACGTCATAAACGAATAATCGTTTATCAATTCCTACCTGGTTCGCCGCAAGCCCTACGCCGGGAGCCTCGCGCATGACCTCGATCATGTGCTCAATTAGCTCCTTAAGATCGCTGTTGGACAGATCGACAGGCTTGGTAGGCTTCCTTAATATGTCGTCGCCATATAGGACTATCTCTTCAGATGACATACGATTTCCCTTATAGTCTCGATGTTGGGTTGTTTCGGATTTGAATGGAGCGGCCTGTCCCGAGAATCGGGAAGCGGAATGGAAATCCCGAAACATCGAATAAAGTTCCCGATACACCATATAACATAATTATAGCATCCAAGCAGGGTCTACATCTATGCTTATACCCCGCCAGGCGTGACGCCCAACAATAAATTGTTTCAGAAGCGCAAGAGATTGGTCAAAATGAATAGCCTTGAGCATGAGTTGCCATCTGTAAAGACCTTGCAGGCGCGGAATCGAGCATGGCGCGGGCCCCAACATCTCTACATCCATCTTTCCATTATCTATTTCCCCGCGCAAAACCGCCGCCAGCTCCGAAATCCGCGCATGCGCGTCGCGCTCGACCTCATTGCTTGCAACCATGCTGACCAAATGCGAAAACGGCGGGTAGTTCAACTCCTCCCTTTCCGCTATCTCATGCTCATAAAATCCCACATAATCGTGCCTGAGCGCGCACTGAATGGCATTATGATCGGGGTTGAACGACTGGATAATAACTTCCCCCGGCTCGGAGCCTCTTCCGGCGCGACCCGCCACCTGGGACAGTAATTGAAACGTTCTCTCAGCGGCTCGGAAGTCCGGCAAATTGATCGAGGTGTCGGCGCTGATGACTCCCACTAAGGTCACGCCCGGGAAATCCAGCCCTTTCGCCACCATTTGCGTGCCGATAAGAACCTGCGCCTCTTTCCGCCGAAAAGCGTTGAGAATTGCCGCATGCGAACCGCGAGCGGATGTCGTGTCTCTGTCCATCCTGAGAACGGAAGCATCTGGGAAACAGCGGCGCACGTCTTCCTCAACTCTTTCCGTTCCTATTCCAAATCCGCCAAACCTGCGACTCTGGCACTTTGGACATAAATCGGGCGCGGCCTGCGAGAAATCACAATGATGGCATCTGACCAATTTACTAAATCGGTGATGCTTCAAAGCCACGGCGCAATTCGGGCAATGCATGACAAATCCGCAGTCTCTACATAACAAAAACGAAGCATAAGCCCGTCTGTTTTGGAAAAGAATGATCTGTTCGTTGGCTTCGAGGCGCCGCCGAATCGCTTCCGCCATTTGTTCGCTGAATACCGAGGTCATGCCTTTTGCGAATTCTTCCTTTAAGTCCACTATGAAGACTGACGGCAGCGACCGCCGCGTAACTCTCTCCGGCAGCGGCAATAATGTGTACTTTCCAGTCAAAGCGTTGTAATATGATTCAAGCGATGGAGTCGCGCTGCCGAGGACAATGGCGGCATTATTTGTCTCCGCCCGGTAAATCGCGGCGTCACGGGCGTTATATCGCGGCTCGACATCCTGCTTGTAGGTCGGCTCGTGCTCTTCGTCAATAATCACAAGACCGAGGTTATGCACGGGAGCGAAAATGGCCGATCTTGCGCCGACTACTATCCTGGCCTCACCGGAGCTTATCCTGCGCCACTCGTCGAACCGCTCTCCAGTCGAGAGATAGCTGTGAGCTACAGCCACCGTGTCGCCGAATCTGGACTTAAAGATATCCACGACTTGCGTCGTTAGTGAAATTTCCGGCACAAGGACAATAGCGCCCATTCCTTTGGACACCGCATGCGCGAGCGCCCGTAAATATACCTCCGTCTTACCGCTTGCGGTCACGCCAAAGAGCAAACTGGTGGAGTGGTCATGGCGGTCGATGGACTCGCAAATGGACTTCACCGCTGCTGCCTGGCGTTCCGACAATTGCAAATCTTCCGTGGAAGCTACTCGCGTGAACGCAGGCGCGCGAGGAGTTTCGATCTCCACTATGGAAAGCAATTCAGATTTTACAAGGGCGGAGATCACGGCAGGCCCGGTTTCGCAATTAGTTGTTACTTCGGACAAGAGAATAGGGCAGGGATGAGATGCGCAGTATCGCAACGCGGCGGCCCGTTTTTTGGCTTTGCTTTCCATGCTAATCGCGGCCTCTTTGGCTTCGATTTGACTGCAATTAAGCTGAACAGCGCGAACAGTGCGCGGCTTGGCCTGGCCAAGAACGGGAAGAGTAATCTGTTCGATAATGCCCTTCTTCTGTAATCCACTGAGCGGTTTGCTGATAGACGCCATACGGAGACGGGTCTTGAGGCTCGTGGTCGATAACTCGCCACCTGCCTGGTTCAAAGCGTCTAAGACCGCTTGTTCAGTCGGAGTCAGTTTGACATCTTCGGCAGTCCCGATTATTCGGACCATTGTGCGCGTATTCGAACTGAGAGTTCTTGGCAAAACGGCTCGAAGGCAGCGGGGCAGGGGGGACAAATAGCGAGAGGACAGCCACTGAGCAAGCCGGAATAGCTCCGGCTCAAGCCTCACAGGGCTGTCCACTACGCTGATTATATCTTTGATTTTTCGTTCGGGCGGGGTCGCTTCAAAGTCAACAACATACCCGATGACCTCACGCGAACCCAGCGGCGCCAGGACGCAGCTCCCCGGCGTTACGGATTGCGCGAGAGACTCGGGAATACTGTAGGTATACGCATCGAACATTGACGCGGAGCCCGCGTCCACAACGACCCGCACATACAACTACAATCCCGCTTCCTTTCGCAGCGTCGCCGCCATATCCGTATCCTCCCATGAAACATCCAGGTCGGTCCGGCCAAAGTGGCCGTAAGCCGCGGTCTGGCGGTAAATCGGCTGCTGAAGCTGCAATTTCTTTATAATTCCGCCCGGGGTAAGGTCGAAGTAGTGGATAATCAACTCGGATATCTTCTGCTCATCGACCTTGCCCGTGCCAAATGTGTCGACCGCTACGCCCATTGGGTCTCTCTCGCCGATCGCATAAGCAATTTGCACTTCGCAGCGGTCGGCAATCCCAGCGGCGACTATGTTCTTTGCGATATAGCGCATCATATATGCGGCGGATCTGTCCACTTTGGTCGGGTCCTTGCCGGAGAAGCAACCTCCACCATGCCTGCCCATGCCGCCGTAGGTGTCAACGATGATCTTGCGCCCGGTCAGACCTGTATCTGCCTGCGGACCGCCAACGGAAAAGCTCCCAGTAGGGTTGACGAAGTACCTTGTCTTGGCGTCAAGCATCGCCTTGGGAAGCATTGGCTCGATCACGTGCTTCAGAACATCTTCTTTAATCGTGGCCTGGGGGATATTAGGCTGATGCTGTGCCGAGACGACGACCTTGTCGATGCGCACGGGCTTGTAGCCTTCATACTCAACCGTCACCTGAGATTTGCCGTCAGGCCTTAGGTAGGCCAAATCACCATTCTTACGGACTGCCGCCAACTGCCGCACCAACTTGTGCGCCAGCATAATCGGCATCGGCATAAGTTCGGGCGTCTCGTTGCACGCGAAACCGAACATCATCCCTTGATCTCCGGCTCCGCCAGTGTTAACCCCCATAGCGATGTCGGGAGATTGTGACTGGATCGATGTAAGCACGCCGCAAGTCTGGAAATCGAAACCGTATTTGGCGCGAGTATATCCCACGGACTCCAACGTTCTTCGCACGATTTCCGGTATCTCGACATAGGCCCTTGTCGTGATCTCTCCGGCCACAACCACTAGCCCTGTTGTGAGAAGAGTCTCACAGGCCACGCGCGAAGCCGGGTCGTTCTCCAGCAGCGAGTCGAGCACCGCGTCCGAAATCTGGTCCGCGAGCTTGTCTGGATGTCCTTCCGTTACTGACTCAGATGTGAAACAATATCTCTGACTTTTCAAATTTTGCCCTCCCAGTAGTTTTCTTTGATCAAATCGAGTATTTTGCCGGCTAACTCGCGCTTTGACATTCGCGGCCAGTCCTGCATGGAGCCGTTTGAAGTGATGATCGTAACCTTGTTCATATCGCCGCCGAATACGGTCTCTTCCTTAAAAACCTCATTGGCAACGATGAAGTCGAGGTTCTTTTCCCTAACTTTTATTATGGCGTTCTCAACTAAATCTTCAGTCTCAGCGGCAAATCCGATTAAGATTCGCTTTCCTTTATCAGCGCCGAGGTTTTTCAGTATATCAATCGTGGGCGCTAGTTCCAAACTCCACGGCTGCTTGTTCTTCTTTATTTTGTGCTCTTTCGTGACAACCGGCGAAAAGTCCGCCACGGCGGCGGCGCATATTACCGTGTTGACGCCGTCGAGATTTTGGTTCACGGCGTCGAGCATCTCTTTCGCCGTTTGTATCTCCACGCAATTCACACCTGATGGAGCCGCAAGCTCCGTCGGACCGCTGACGAGGGTTACTTTCGCTCCTCTACCAGCAGCCGCTTCAGCAATAGCGTAGCCCATCTTGCCGGACGAATAGTTCGACAAGAACCGCACCGCGTCGATAGGCTCCCGCGTCGGACCGGCGGTGACTAAAAGATTCATCCCCGCAAGGTCATTATTTGCGCCAATTGCCGCCAAAACCTCGTCGATGATCTTGTCGAGATCGGCCAAACGCCCAACGCCTTCGGTCCCGCAGGCCAAACGCCCAGTACCTGGTTCGACGAACCTATGCCCCAACTCCTTCAGCCGCTCGATATTGCCGCTGACAACCTTATTCGCGTACATATTGCAGTTCATCGCCGGGGCAATAATAACCGGGCAAGTGACTACCATCGCGGCGGTCGAAAGCCAATCGTCCGCGATACCGTGCGCTATCTTGCCTATGATATTGGCCGTCGCTGGCGTGATCAGCAGCAGGTCCGCGTTCGCCGGTATGTCCACGTGCGCTATTTTGCCCGTGTCCGGTTCGTCGAACAGGCCGGTGAGCACGGGAGTTGCGGTAATCGACCTGAACGTCAGCGGAGTTATGAACTCGCAGGCGTTCTTGGTCAAAACCGCGTAAACCTGCGCTCCGAGTTGGGTCAATTTGCTCGCCAAATCGGCTGCCTTATACGCGGCGATGCTGCCGGTCACACCCAAAATTATCCGCTTTCCATACAGCGGTCCTTCAGTTTTAGCGTTCAATTTTGCTTCGTTCCGCCATAACCAGGCAGCGCAGCCTATCCGCCGCGTCCGCCAAATCACCGTTTTCAATCAAATAGTCGTATTCGGGAATCCGCTCCAACTCGCTCCCGGCGTCCAAAAGCCGCTTCGTAATCTCCGGCTCGGACTCAGTCAGGCGATTGCGCAGCCTCCGCTCCAGTTCCTCTATACTCGGCGGGGCAAGGAACACTAGAATAGCCTCCGGCATCAGCTTCTTAACGGCCAGCCCGCCCTGCACGTCGATCTTGAGAATAACGTCGATTCCAGATTCCAGCGTCTCCTCGACTAACTTGCGCGGTGTCCCATATAAATGATCATGAACCTCCGCGTATTCCAAAAACTCTCCAGCCTCGATCATCCGCTTAAACTCGTCAAGGCTGATAAATTGATAGTCCTTGCCAGCCGTTTCGCCGGGGCGAGGGTCTCGCGTCGTAGCGGTCACGCACTTCGTAACGCCGGGGCAAGTCTCAAGGAAATGAATGAGGAGAGCGTCCTTGCCCACGCCGGACGGACCTGACAGCACGAACAGCAGTCCCTTTGTCCGTCGTCCTTTATAAATCGTCATCGGCTGAGTCTCCGGCTGACCGAATGTCCGACAATCTTCTGGCTAAAGTCTCCTGGTTGAGGCCCGATGCAACTAACAATCCATTATCGGTAAAAATCACGCTTCTGGTGCGGCGTCCCTGAGTGGCGTCTACCAACTGGCCGACCCTTC
>JAUSEB010000356.1 GCA_030650495.1 Armatimonadota bacterium
ATGTTAGTTTGTTCTCTAGCGCCATCCTGAGAATATGATGACGGTTTATGTCCCTAAGACTGATCTCGATGCCCTCTCTTTTCATGGGGACATTATCGCTCTGCAGTTAATGGGGACATAATCGCTCTGCAATTACAACTACCAAATTTACCATTGACAACCAGTGATAACACTGATATATTGCAGATGTAGGTAGTTAAAGATTGGCGGATAATCGGAGCTTGCGATATCCATTCACTCATTAGTCAGAAGTTCGCATAAAAAGCTCTCGATGAGCCTAAGCGGTTCGGATCACACTGAGCCGAGAGGAAGGCAAGGTATAGATCTCAGTATTATAGAGTAACAATCCTACAGTATATCTACGAAGTACCAATGCTGTCGCAGCGCCCAAGCGGCAAGCAAACCCTCGATAGTCTGTTGGCCTTTTCGAGCTATTGCTGACTATGTGTTTATAAGTAACCCATAGTCGTCTCTCCGTTCACGCTGCGCAGTCAATGCCTGGCTGATTAGTTTTACAGCCGCGCACGAGGCGAAACTCGCCAGGCAGGAGTTGAAAGGAGGAAAGTGGTGGCAGCAGAGGAAAAATTCGTTGCCCCCGATAGTTGCCTCATCAATCTCACAAAACGTGAGATTGAAGTTCTGAGTCTGGTTCTCGAGGGCAAGTCAAGTAGAGAGGTCGCAGCAGCCCTGTATTGCAGCAAGAGAACGGTTGATTTTCATCTCGCACGGATTTACGAGAAGCTGCAAGTAACGAACAGGGTCCAGGCAATGCGCCGCGCCACACTGCTCGGACTGGTTAGTCTGGAAGCCGGAGCGATACCGAAGTAACGCAGGAATTACGGCGGATTATCCGCGTTCGACCAGCCTATGGCAAGAGTCGTATTTGCGTGTTCCTGCTAAATTCAGCCAATATTTAGCTTGCTTATTATGCTTGCTGGTTAAGCCTCCGGACGCATTGCGTCTGGAGGCTTTTTATCGAATGGCTGATGTAAGGACGAAGGACGACGAACTTATCGCTCATCGCTGCCCTTCCCTCAACCATCAACTCTCCCAAATCGTGAAACGGCGTAACCTGAAACGGCGAAACTTGGCACAGTGGCATTTCGCATGCTATCATAGGTGAATTGAAAACTATGATAGTAGGAGTGATTATTGGACTACACGGAGCTCGGCGTCACCTGCAAAATCCCGGAAGAATCGAATGACTACAACGGGGCATCTGATTTCGTGGTGACCCATATATGCTCCATTATCGGTCAAGCAATTAGCAGCGGCAACAACCGTATTTTTATCCGCACGAACCTCAAGCGGGGACTTCCCATCGAAAACATAAACAAGGTAGCTGGCCCATTTGTTGAAGCATGGGCAATGGAGCAGTTCGAGTGCATCGCAGACGAAGTGGGAAACATCTACGACCTTATACACGCAGAACCAGGGAAACGTTTAGCGCCATATGACATAATCTTACAGTTCCGTCGCCGATACAACGGCACTGACTATGTTTCCGCAGCCGTTGATGTCAAAGCGACAGCCGAGGATATTGTTACATCAGGACGGAGTCCAAACATCACATCGTATGCGCGAATAAGATCGGAATACCTAAACGATGCCGACTACATCTTTGTAATACTATCATTGAAGCACAAGGTGTTCAGTGAGAAGGCTCCGGAGACGGGCATGACCAATGGTATAATGGAGGTCGTCTCATGCGCGGCGTATGACTTGAAGTACATCTCGCCACAGGATATCAGTTATAACCCCGCACTTGGGACTGGCCAACTTCAAATACGTGATATTCACTATGTCAGCATTGGACCAAGAACCACTTGGGAGTTCTGCCAGCTGCTGGATGATAAATTCGTCAGATCACGCGGTGAAAGTGAGTGGCTGAAGATGGCTCGAAAGTTCAAGTGGGTAAAGGAGGATGAGTAAGTGCACAATTGCCAGGTGATCTGCGGCGACGCAACGGTGTGCATGCGCGAAATAGAGGCCAGTAGCGTAGACCTTGTGATTGCAGACCCCCCATATAACCTAGGGAAAGATTATGGCAACAATAAGGATCTGAAGGCATGGCACGAATATGAGCAGTTTACGCAAGACTGGCTAGCAGAGGCATTACGCATAATGAAACCCACTGCGTCAATATACGTGTTCATGGGCGTTCGATTCATATCTCGGCTCTTTGCAATAATGGAGGAGCGCTTCCATCTGGAGTTCAATGGATGGATTACGTGGCACTATACTCAGGGAATGGGGCGCAAGAACGGATTCTCACCACGCCACGAGGATATTTTATTCTTTACAAAGAGCTCAACATATAAGTTCAACTTGGACAGTGTGCGGGTACCGCAGAAGTATTTTCGTAACCGTAACAACATGACCGGGGCAAACCCAGGTGATGTGTGGCAGTTCTCGCACGTTCATTACTGTAGCGCAGAGCGTGAGCAGCACCCGACTCAGAAGCCCGAGGCGCTTATGGAACGGATGCTGCGCGCATCGACGGACGAAGGTGATCTCGTCGTAGATCCGTTTGTAGGAAGCGGTACAACTTGTCGCGTAGCCAGCGCACTTAATCGCCGTTGCATAGGTATTGATCTGAATCCCGATTATGCTGCAATGTCACGGGAACGCATAGGAAAGCCGTTCGACATGTTTGATTCAATTGACCCGCGCATGAACCGAACACCTCGTGACCTACCGAACACAGAATACAAGGCCGATGTAGAAGATGCCTCAATTACTACGCCAGCTCTTTTCAATGACTGGTAGACTGCCATACTTTGTTAGTTAACGGTGATTCTTAGCCAGGGTCAGCGCTGTCTCCTGGTTGTGGTTGTCAGATTTTAGATTTCAGAAAAACCATCTTCACTTTTATACGAGGGCAACAGGTTCCTCCGCAGGATTGGATGTAAGATGTTACAAGGTTAAGGTCCACATTTTGTTTGACTTCAGCCGCCGCGCATGATAGACTTTACCGTTTAGAGAACATCCGCCGAAAGAGGCAAAGATTGGCCGGCGAGGAGATTAAAGCTTACATTTTCGATCTGGACGGCGTGATATACCGCGGCGATGAGCTTCAGCCCAGCGCGGCGGAGACGATTCAGACCCTTCGCTCACAAGGGCGCAAGGTTTACTTCCTCACCAATAACTCCACTCAGTCCCGCAGGCAGTATTCCGACAAACTCACCAGGCTTGGCATACCAACTGAACCCCATGAAGTCATGACCTCGGCTTACGCGACGGCTCTATACCTGAAAGAGCGCAAGTCCACGGATGGCCGCGCCTATGTAGTTGGAGAGTGCGGGCTGAAAGAAGAGTTAAGAGAATCCGGGATATGTATTGCCGAAAGCCTGAACGGACGCAAGATCGATTTCGTCGTGGTCGGTCTCGACCGGCAGTTCGACTACCAAAAGCTCTATGACGCTCAACAGGCTATCTTTGGCGGGGCCGAGTTCGTCGCGACCAATTGCGATCCGACCTATCCGCTGGAAGGCGGAACGCTGAGTCCGGGAGGCGGATCGATGGTCAGCGCCGTTGCAACCGCGTCCGGCGTGAAGCCATTTGTCGTAGGCAAGCCGCATACTTACAGCTTAGAAATTATAATGTCTCTCGCGGAAGCAAAGCCGGAAGAGACTGTTATTATTGGCGACCGTCTGGACACCGACATCTGGGTCGGCAAGAGGGCTGGAACACATACGGTCTTAGTACTCACGGGCGTGACGACCGAAGAAGAAGCGTATAACGCCCCTGACGAGATGAAGCCGGAGCGGATAATATATTCGCTTCGCGAGCTGTTGCAGTGAAGCGCGTTCTTACGATAGCCGGGTCAGACTCCAGCGCGGGAGCCGGGATTCAGGCGGATTTGAAAGTATTCGCCCAACTCGGAGTGTACGGTATGTCCGCCGTGACCGCCGTGACGGCGCAGAACAGCCGGGGTGTGCAGAAGATTTACAAAGTCGCTCCCAAGATCGTGGCGGCGCAAATAGATTCAGTCGTCCGTGACATCGGCGCCGACGCCTGCAAAATAGGCATGCTCTACTCGCCGCAGGTGGTCGATCTTGTCGCCGAGCGCATAGAACGGCGAGACATTAAGAACGTGGTCGTTGACCCTATCGTCTTCGCCAAAGATGGTACCAGGCTGTTGTCGGCCAGAGCCGTTTCGAGAATGATAAACGACCTGCTGCCGCGTGCGACCTTAGTCGCGCCGAATGTCGCGGAGGCCGAACTGCTGTCCGGCATCAAAGTGACCGATCCGCAGAGCGCGGCGATGGCGGCTGAGCAGATTTCTAAATTCGGTCCCGACTACGTTTTGATAAAAGGCGGGCATCTGGACGGCGAGCCGATTGACGTTCTGTTCGACGGCCAATCGGCGCGTGAATATCGCGGCGAGCGAGTAGCCGGACCACCGATGCGCGGGACGGGCTGCGCGCTTACGGCGGCAATTGCCGCTTTACTTGCACAGGGACACAGCGTTCAAGATGCCGTTGCGTTCGCCAAGCAGTTCGTGGCGTCGGCGATTGCGCATGCTGTCAAGCTCGGCAAAGGTAAAGTATCTTTCTATACCGGAACGCAGGGCGAGGGCTGAACCCATCACCCAGGGTGCACGCCAAATTCATGAAATAGAACAGGCGTTCGGCATGAATGGTATGATGTAATGTCGAATTCTCCATTAGTGAAGCAGAATGGAGGTTCATCAGAGATGGAAGAGAGCCGAGAGCAGAGGATATCTAGGTTAACTGAGGAGTTTCGGAAGTTGCTTGAGGAAAAGTTTCCTGAGAAGGGAAGCACAATGCAGCGGATCGAGGAACTGACTGAAGAAATAGGGCGCGAGATCGAGCAGCGGATAGAGGAAGATGCAACCAAGCAGGAAAGCCGGGGCTATTCGGGGAGTTGGAGCATATGCGAGTGTGGCGGGATAGCCAGATATGTTAGGGACTACGAAAAGAGGGTCATCAGCCTGCACGGGGAGAGAAAGATAAACCGGTCATATTATCACTGTAGTAACTGCGGCAAAGGTTTTTGCCCCATAGACCGGGGTCTTGAGCTTGATGGGGGTTGCACTACGATAGCGGTAAGAGCCAAGATTGCCAGACTTGCTGCTCTGGTTCCTTTTGGCAGGTGTTCGGTAGAACTTGACCATTTATGCGGGATCAAGATATCAGCCAAGACGGTGGAGCGAGTGGCGGAGTTGGTGGGATCGCAGATCGGCAAGGAAGCGGCGCGAATGGAGGCTCATATACTAAGCGGACACGCAAAGGAGCCAGAGCTTGCGCCGCAGAGGTTGTATGTAACCGTAGACGGCGCGATGGCGCCGATGAAGGATGGCTGGCGTGAGTGCAAGGTTGGGGCAGTGTATGAAGCGAGAGCAGACGGTAAGGGCGAGGTAGTCGCTCACGACATAGAGCATGTGGGCACATTTGGAGACGCCGAGGCGATTGGAGACAAACTATATGCGCTTGCCTTTAGACGAGGGGTTGAGCGCTGTAAAGATGTAGTAGCTCTCGGCGACGGAGGCCGCTGGATATGGAAGCAAACAAAGAGTAACTTCCCCAAGGCGACTCAGATACTGGACTTCTACCATGCCGCGGAGCATCTTTCGGAGGTAGCTAAGGCATGGTATGGCGCACAGACTCCTAAGGCGGACAAGTGGCTTGAGGATCGTTGCGTGGATTTCCTTGAAGGCCGGTGGGAGACCGTGATGAGGTCGATAAGGGCATGGAAGCCGGTCGAGGAGCAAGCCGTCAAGACGAAACAGAACAACCTGGGCTACTTCAAGCGCAACCGAGAACGAATGCGCTACGACGAGTATCGAGCAAAGGAGATGCACATCGGTAGCGGCATTGCCGAGTCCTCCTGCAAATGCCTCGTGCAGGCCAGGCTCAAGCAATCCGGGATGCGATGGACCGAAACCGGCGCGGAATCTATACTCCAACTGCGCCGACTTTGGCTTGACGCGCCTCATACCGACTTTGGACAATACGCCCGGATGGCGGCATGACTACCACAATTTTGGCGTGCACCCCATCACCCATCACCCAACACCTATCACCCATTGGGAGATTGCGAAACAGGAAACAAAAATACTTAAAGAGGGATGGAAGACAATGACCAAATACATCTTCGTTACCGGGGGCGTCGTATCTTCCATTGGGAAGGGAATCACCACATCCTGTCTGGGCAGGCTTCTGAAGAATCGCGGTTTTAACGTAACCGTGCAGAAGCTCGACCCCTATATCAACGTTGACGCCGGAACCATGAACCCGTTTCAGCACGGCGAGGTTTTCGTCACCGATGACGGCGCTGAGACCGATTTGGACCTCGGCCATTACGAGCGGTTTGTTGACATCAGCCTGACCAAACGCGCGAACGTGACCACGGGGCAGGTCTATGGCTCCGTGATCGCCAAAGAGCGGCGCGGCGAGTATCTCGGCGGGACCGTTCAAGTCATTCCGCATATCACCGATGAGATCAAGAATCGCGTCAAATCAGCGGCGGCGGAAGCCGAAGCCCAGGTTGCTATTATCGAAATCGGCGGCACCGTCGGTGACATCGAAGGTCTACCGTTCCTCGAAGCGATTCGCCAGTTCAAGAAAGACGTTGGCGCGGGCAACGTGATGTACGTCCACGTGACCCTGGTTCCGTCGGTCGGCCCCTGGATGGAGATGAAGACCAAACCCACCCAGCACAGCGTTATGAAACTGCGCGAGATCGGTATCCAGCCCGATGTGCTCGTCTGCCGCACCAAGCGTCCGATGAGCGCGGATATGAAAGAGAAAATTTCCCTCTTTTGCGACGTTGACAGCGACGGCGTTATCGAAGCCGTTGATAGCGAGACTATTTACGAAATCCCTATTAAATTTGAAGAAGAAGGCTTGGCCGATCTGGTTGTCAAGAAGCTCGGCCTTCCCGAAGGCCCGGCTGACCTTGACGAGTGGAAGCAGATGGTTTCCATCGTCAAAAAGCCCAAGCATTCGGTCGAGATCAATATCGTAGGCAAGTATGTCGCAAATGGCGACGCCTATATAAGCATCGGCGAGGCCGTGCGGCACGGCGGTATCGCCAACGACTGCTGCGCCAAGATCACCTGGGTTGATTCCGAAGCTCTCGACGAGGAGAACGTCGCCGAAAAGCTCAAAGCCGCCGATGGGATAGTCGTCGCCGGTGGATTTGGCGGGCGCGGTATAGAAGGCAAAATCGCCGCGATCAAATACGCCAGAGAGAACAAGAAGCCGTTTCTCGGCCTCTGCCTGGGACTCCAGATGGCGGTTGTTGAAGTCGCCCGAAACGTCTGCAAGCTCAAAGGCGCCAATTCCGAAGAGATTGACCCCAAAACTCCGCACCCGGTCATCCACCTTTTGCCGGATCAGAAGGGCGTGGTGGACAAGGGCGCAACTATGCGGCTCGGCGCGTATCCATGTATGGTGAACGACGGCACGCTTGCCCATCAACTTTACGCCGAAGATTTGATCTCCGAAAGGCACAGGCATCGCTTTGAAGTAAACAACGCCTATAGGCCGCAGTTGACTCGCGGCGGGATGGTCTTCAGCGGCGTCTCGCCCGACTACCGGTTGGTGGAGATCGTCGAGTTGAAGAACCACCCGTTCTTCATCGCGACCCAGTTCCATCCCGAATTCAAGTCCAGGCCGAACCGCGCCCATCCCCTATTCGCCGGATTGGTCAAGGCCGCGCTCGGTTTCAAGAACGCAGGCTCGAATAATGGCAAGCCGGAGAAGGCCGCTAAGGCGAAGGCCGGTAGTCGGTTGACGATTGACGGTTGACGGTTGACGGTTGTCGGTTGACGGTTGTCGGTTGACGGTTGTCGGTTGATATGCTTCGGCTTGTTCTTTGAAGCCGAAGCTACGCTCAACGGCTAAATTGTTTCGAACTGTTTTGAACGGTGAATTCGGGCATCATGGTAAAAACAATTCACGCTCAAATTCTCAAAATCTGAGCGTGAATTGAAATTGTTTAGGTTACTTTTTTATTTTAGCTGTCAGCTTTCAGCTGTCAGCCGACAACTTCCTTCTCTAAACTCTCATCTCTCAACTATTTTCTCTCCCATGTACATGTACCTGAAAACGGCATTTTGACATCGGTACTGGCGGTATATTTCTGGGGTATTTTTGTGGTATTTTAGCGAACAGGTGTTTGTGATGGGGAGCGGGGTTGAAACACGAAGGGCACGAAATGGGGTGGTTGCGGATTGGTTGGTTGGCGGTGAGCTTCGGGACGAAAAGCGTGTCCCGAAGCATAGAAAACACCCAAAATCCAAATTTCAACCGACCAAGGGCTTCGCCCTTGGAACCCATCTTTCTCTCACCCGTGACATTATCTTTCTATTCTTATCCTCCTCTCTTTTGTAAAGGGTAAAAGAGCAAAAGAGAAAAGGGCGAGACTAGCGGGCAAGTCGGAAGCCGTAGTTGCCCCAGTCGTAGCTCGGGCCGCTGCCGTCGCGGTCAGCGCAACGGTAGCTGCTGTCGTAGTAGCCCCAACTACCGCCGCGCAGAACCCGAGCGCGCTTGCTGCTATCATACCAATCAGCGCACCACTCCCATACGTTCCCAGCCATGTCCATACATCCGTATGGACTAGCGCCAGAGGCATAGCTTCCAACCGGCTGTGTGCTTTCCTTGTTGCATGCGAACTTCGAAGCATCCCACTCGTTGCCCCAAGGGTACTCGCGCCCATCCGTGCCGCGCGCCGCCTTCTCCCACTGAGCCTCCGTCGGCAGAGAGGCTCCAACCCATTCCGCGAAGGCCGCCGCATCATACCAAGTAATGTTTACGATGGGATGGCTATCCTGCCAGCCCCAATTTGGCGCATTCGGCATTTTCCTGTCTGTCGCCTCGCAGAACTGACGGTATTGCGCCACAGTGACAGGATGTTTCATGATGTCGAATGTATCAAGCTCCCGTCGTTCCTTCGTGTCGCCATACAGAAAGGCGCCAGCGGGGATGCGCACCCATTCAATGTTTAGACCGCTCTCTATCAGTTCATCTGCCATAAATGTACCTCAATCAGCAATTTCGTTGCACCGGAGATGGCACAATAGACGTATCATTATAATATCTCTTTTTCGGTGTTTTAGGAATCTTGTTCCCGAAACTAACCAACATTCACCTTTACCGCCCTATTATGCAAGGAGCCTTCTCTTTCCTCTCTTTGCCATTTGATAACTGATCGTCGGGGCGGATGCCCTGGGGACCGGCCTGGGATACATATCCCAGGCCATCGGCATATCAGGCCATCTGTGGCCATCTGTGGAGGTTTCGGCGCCTTCGGCGCCGACTTCGGCAGCAGGCTACCGAAGCAACAAGACGACGCATGTTTCGGGATTTCCGGAGCGTAGCTCACTTGGTCATTGTTTCGGGATTTCCATTCCGCTACGCTCCATTCAAATCCCGAAACACCGGCACTCTCTTCTAACTCCTAACTCCTAACTTCTAACTCCATTGACGAGCTTGGGCGTAGAAAGTATACTCGATTGAGAGTTGTTTTTGATTTGTGCCTATATAAGCAATCAGAGAGGAAAGGTTATGCCAGAGGACAGGAAGTATGAGATGCACGTGGTCAGCCATACTCATTGGGACAGGGAGTGGCGGCTGACTTTTCAGGAGTTGAGGATGAAGCTGGTGGATTGTGTCGATAATCTGCTGGCGATTATGGATAGGGAGCCGGGGTTTAAGCATTATACGCTCGATGGGCAGGCTTCCATAATAGATGATTATTTGGTTATCCGGCCTGAGAATCGCGAGAAGATCGTTAAGCACGTGAAAGAGGGGCGGATTTTGCTGGGACCGTGGTACACGCTGGTGGATGAGGGGCTTATTCACGGCGAATCGCTGGTCCGCAATATCAAGCTGGGACACCAGATCGCGGAGAGCCTCGGCGGGGTGATGAAGATCGGCTACGGCATTTCGTCGTTCGGGCATATCGCACAGCTTCCGCAGATTTGGGCGGGGTTCGAGATTGATAACGTCATCTTCTCGCGCGGAATTAGCGATTGGCAGACCAAGTCCGAGTTCATTTGGGAGTCGCCGGACGGTACGCGGTCGCTGGCGATGCATCTGCCGGATAATTATACGAAGAGCAACTGGTTTTATGTGGTGTATCGACCGGCAATCACGGGGGTCGCGGCGGACGAGTGGTCGTATACTTGGGGCAAGATTGGGCTTCCGTTCCACGCCTGCGATGAGGCGTCTATGACCAATTTCTACAGGCTTCTGGACACGAATCTTCAATATGACCCGGATTTCACTTTCAATCAGATAATGCAGCTTCGCAAGGAATGCGCGGATATTGCCACGACCGACCAGCTTTTGTTTATGGACGGGGTGGATCATCTGGAGCCGAATCCCCGACTCCCCAAGGTTATCGAGGACGCTAGCAAGAGGTTCGAGAAGACCGGCGACAAGCTGGTTCACAGTGAATTGCCGACTTACGTGCGGAAACTCCATGACGCGCTGAAGAAGAACGGAACTGATTTGGAGGTCATCACCGGCGAGATGCGGCGGTCCACCAAGGAAGGCGTGCATAACGCGCTTATGGGCCACGTGATGTCTTCGCGCATTTACCTGAAGCAGCAGAACCAGCAGGTTCAGACGAGCCTTGGCAAATGGGCTGAGCCGATGGCTAGCGCGTCGTGGATGATTGGGAACCGGTATCCTAAGCCTTACATCGATATGGCGTGGAAGTATATGCTGCAAAACCACGCGCACGATTGCATTTGTGGGTGCAGCATAGACCCCGTGCATGAGACGATGGAGTATCGGTTTAAGCAGGCGAAGATTATTTCCGACGAGCTTACGCAGCGGGCGTTTTGGCAGATTGTGCCGGAGATTGACAGGTCGAGCCTGGGTGAGAAGGAACTGGCGATAACTATTTTCAACTCGCTGCCGTTCGAGCGGTCGGAGGTTATGACGCTGGGAATTGACTTCCCGGTCGAGTGGGAAGCGCAGAATGTGGCGGTTTATGATTTGGACGGCAACGAGCTTCCGAACCAGATAACTAAACGGGAGTCGGTGGCGTCCGAGGCGCTGCAGCCGTTGAACGCGCAGTTGTGCTGCCACATGGACAGGTATATCGCGCACGTACCGGTTCCAAAAGCGCCGGGGGTTGGTTATACGACCATTATCGCGAAGCCGCTGCCAGTGACATGGAAACGGCAATTGGGGAGCATGGTTCCTGAGTCGAACACGATGGAGAACGAGTATCTCCGCGTGAAGGTAAACGACAATGGGACGCTGGATATTACCGATAAATCACAGAAGCGGATCTACAGCGGCCTGCACTATTTTGAAGATGGCGGCGATAAGGGGAATCCGTGGAACTACTTTGCGCCGGAGGAAGACCAGATTGTCAGCAGTCTGGGGTCGCCGGTGAAGATTGCTTTGATGGAAAACGGGCCGGTGTTGGCGAGGTATCGAATTACGTATAAGCTGGAATTGCCCGCGAAGCTGTTCCCGCCCAAGCCGCAGCAGATGGCGGAGGAGGCCAAGCCGTATCATTCGCGGCGAAGCGTGGAGACGCTGGAGTTTGTAATCGAGTCGGACATCACGCTCAAGAAGGGCGCGAAGCGGGTTGATGTGGTGACGAAGATCAATAATAACGTCCGCGACCATAGGCTGCGGGTGATGTTCCCAAGCGGGATTGCGGGCGCGACGGAATCCGCGGCGGAGTCGCAGTTCGATGTGTATAACAGGCCGGTCAAATTGCCGGACACAACGGGCTGGAAGGAGCAGGCTTACGCGGAGCATCCGCAGCTTGGATTCGTGGACGTAAGCGACGGCAAATCGGGACTGGCGGTTATTAACGATGGGATTCCTGAATTTGCAGTGATTGATGATGAAAGGCGGACGGTCGCGCTGACCTTGTTTAGAGCTACGAGCCGGGCAATCGGTGAGGATTACACGCAGGAAGGCGCGCAGACGCTACGGCAGTTGACGTTCAGATATTCCATTTACCCGCATGCCGGAGAGTGGCACGAAGCGGGAGTGTTCGAGGAGTCCCTGGCACATAACACGCTGATGAAGGCGGCGTTATCGGCTCGTTACGAGAAGGGCAAATTGCCGCAGAGGAACAGTTTCCTGTCGATTTCGCCATCGGCGATTGTGCTGAGCGCGTTGAAGAAGGCGGATAATTGCGATTGCCTGATTGCGCGGGTGTATAATCCGACGCCTAAGGATTTGGAGGCGAAGATAAAGTCCGAGCATAAGCCGATTAAAAAGGCCAGAACGGTGAATTTCTTAGAAGAGGCGAAGGCGGATTTGCCGGTTGATTCTTCGGGCGTGTTGACGGTGAAGATACCGCATAAGCGGATTGTGACGGTGGAGTTGGGGTTTTAGTGGTTGTGCCGCCCCTCGATACGCCTGCGGCTACTCGGGGACACGGGAGTTGGGTTGGTTTCGGGAACAAGATTCCCGAAACACCGGCGTGAGAGAGTTTCGGCATTGAAATGCCGAAACACCGGCGCATACATAAGACAAGGGCGGAGGCAGTGTGCGCCTCCGCCCATATTTTTTATATATAGAGGAATGCTACAGCGAGCGTTCCCTACATATTAGAAAGCTTTTGTCAGGCTCAGGTTGATGAATCTGGGCAGAACCCAGGACATCGGAAGCCCTACGTAGTCATCTAC
>JAUSEB010000361.1 GCA_030650495.1 Armatimonadota bacterium
GCGCTCCTTCGCCCGACTGAGTCATCCAAATATGTGTAATACATCCGGGGCCTTTCAGATCGGCCAAAACAGCGGATTTGCCGGGTTCGACCTTCCACGCGTCCGCGTTTCGTCCATCAACGTCCCAGGAAGAAGCCCTGAGTGTCCGCGCGTCCCTCACCTCGGTCAACGCGCCGAGTATGCCTTTATCGTCTAACATCCTTACCTCCGGTGGTAGTTGTTGATTAGTCATCCTGGGATTACTTGTACGAATATGTGGAGATTTCCTTACTGTGGCTTTTTATACGGAAAACTCTCGCCAAATTACCGATTTTCGCTTGCCTGCTGCACGCTCGCGACCTTGCATCCGTCGGTCCAATAGTGTAAACTACCGTCAATCGAACATCATAAGGATGGTGGCCAAATGCCAGAAGGAATCGGTATTCTAGTAATCATTGGAATCGTCTTTTTGTTTGTCGTATGGGTTATCGCCATGTATAACCGGCTGGTGACTCTGCGCAATAGGATAGAAAACGCATGGTCGCAGATAGACGTGCAGCTTCGCCGCCGGTATGACCTGATCCCCAATTTAATCGAGACGGTCAAAGGCTACGCGGCGCACGAGAAGTCCGTATTCGAGAACGTCACCAAAGCCCGAAGCGCGATGATGGAAGCCCAGACCATAAAAGAGCAGGGCGAAGCGCAGAATATGATATCCCAAGCGCTGAAAAGCCTTTTCGCCGTGGCGGAAGCATATCCCGACCTGAAGGCAAACCAGAACTTCATGATGCTGCAAGAGGAACTGTCAGGAACTGAGAGCAAAATTGCTTACGCCCGCCAGTTCTACAACGATACAGTGATGTCTTACAACACGACAATCCAGAGCTTCCCGGCCAACATTTTGGCCGGAATGTTCGGCTTCAAAGAGAAGGATTACTTTGAGATGGATGAAGCGGCTCGCGAGCCTGTCAAGGTGGACTTCTCGTAACATATATGTACGAACAAATATCGGGGAATATCTGGCGCTCGCGCCTGTTGGTAGTCGTTTTCTTTGTGATAATCGCGCTGTTCGGCGTCGTATACTACTACGTCTACAATGATCCCATAGCCCTCCCGCTGGCGATTATTGTGGCGTTGGTTATGACAATCGGCGGTTACTACAACAGCGACAAGATCGTCATTGCAGTCACGGGAGCGCGCCCAGCGGATGTAAGCGAATTTCCACATTACATCAACTCGGTAGAGGGTTTGGCGATTGCTGCGGGGCTTCCGCGCCCCAGACCCTATGTAATGGATGATCCTGCTCCCAACGCTTTTGCCACGGGACGAGATCCCGACCATGCGATCATCTGCGTCACTACCGGCCTGCTTGATATAATGAACCGGACGGAGTTGGAGGGCGTGATTTCCCATGAAATGGCTCATATCAAGAACTATGACATCCGATTCATGACGCTCGTGGCGGTTCTTGCCGGGTCAATTGCTTTGATGGCCGACTGGTTCTGGCGAAGCAGAATGTGGGGCAGAGGACGCAGAAGCCGAGGCGGAGACCAGGCGCAAATCGTGATTATGATTATCGGGCTGCTGCTTATCATACTCGCGCCAATATCAGCAGCGCTGATGCAAGCCGCGCTGTCAAGGCAGCGAGAGTACCTGGCCGACTCCAATGGGGCTATGTTGTCGCGTTACCCTGACGGGCTTGCCGATGCGCTTGAAAAGATTGCCGCCGATCCGAACAAACTCGTCCATGTGAATAAGGCGACCGCCCATCTGTTTATTGCAAACCCTCTGCGTGACCACGGCGGCGGGATGAACACTCTCTTCAACACTCATCCGCCAATCCAGGAGCGCGTCCGGCGGTTGAGGGAGATGTAGCAGGGCTGACATGGTGATTAGTGAATAGTGGCTTGTGACTAGCGATTAGTGAATAATAGCCACCAGCCACTAACCACTAACCTCTCTTTTCATTTCAATCATAACAAGGATTCGCTATCGTCTGCCTCTAAGGAAATACCATAAATATCTCTATTGAGTTTCAGGCATTGATTTATCAACATGTCATTCCCAACTTTAGCAACATGTCATTCCCAACTTGATTGGGAATCCAGGAACGCTACTGTCTCACCAAGCTTTGGTTTCTGGATTCCCGCTTTCGCGGGAATGACATAGTCAGAACGTGTCTGAAACTCAATAGATCACGGAAACAAGGATGGGCGTAATGAGTGATAAATTGACTTGGGGCATCATAGGCGCTGGGGCTATTGCAAGAACTTTCGCGGGAGCATTAGCAACCTCCAAGACCGGCAAATTGCTGGCGGTCGGCAGCCGGACACAAGAGGCGGCGGACGTATTCGGAGAGCGGTTCAGTGTTCCTCGCCGGTATAGCAGCTACGACGCCTTATTGGCGGATACTGACGTGCAGGCCGTGTATATATCTACTCCTCATCCGATGCACGCCGAATGGGCGATAAAGGCCGCCGAAGCCGGTAAGCATATACTATGCGAAAAGCCGCTTGCGTTGAACTACCCCGAAGCTATGGCCGTGGTCGAGTCGGCGTGTCGAAACGATGTGTTCCTGATGGAAGCGTTTATGTACCGCTGCCACCCGCAGACAGCCAAATTGGTCGAGCTAATTCGCGACGGAGCGATTGGTGAAGTCCGGGTAATCCAGGCGACCTTCAGCTTCCACGGCGGGTCGAATTTTGAAGGCAGGCTGCTAAATAACCAACTCGGCGGCGGAGGCATAATGGATGTCGGCTGTTACTGCGTGTCGATGTCCAGGTTGATTGCGGGCGTGGCTACAGGCAAGCCATTTGCTGAACCAATCGACCTGAAAGCCGTCGGCAAAGTAGGGGATAAGAGCCGCGTTGACGAATACGCTCTCGCCGTCCTCAAATTCCCCGGCGATATAGTAGCCGAGCTATCGACCGGCGTGCAGGTGAGCCAGGAGAACGTCGTGCGTATCTTCGGGTCGGAGGGGAACATCTTCGTGCCCGTGCCATGGACCTGCGCTCGTGACGGCGGCGTATCTAAGATCATATTGCATAAAAACGGCCGGCCCCAGCCGGAAGAGATAACAATTGAAACGGACCTCGGTTTGTTCGCAATCGAGGCCGACACGGTTGCAGCGAATATCGAAAACCGGCAGGCTCCATCGCCGTGCATGACCTGGGAAGACACTCTCGGCAATATGAAGACCCTCGACCGCTGGCGCGGCGCAATCGGGATGAGCTACGATATTGAACTTCCCGAAGCGGATTTCCCCACCGTTGACCGGCACCCGCTAACAGTCCGCATTGCCAACAACACGAAGTATGGCCTGGTTGAAGGAATTGATAAACCCATATCCCGTCTCGTATTGGGAGCCGCGCTTGAGGGGATGCAAATTCCTCTGCCGCATGCGTCCGTATTGTTCGATGAGTTCTTCGCCTCCGGCGGCAACTGTTTCGACACCGCGTACGTCTACGCTGGCGGGATGAGCGAGCGCGTTCTGGGCCAATGGATAAGAAATCGCGGCGTTCGCGAGCAAGTGGTCGTTCTGGACAAGGGCGCGCACAGCCCGCGCTGCAATCCCTCCGACATGACGGCCCAGCTTCTGGAGAGTCTGGAGCGGCTGCAAACGAATTACGTTGACCTGTATATGCTGCATCGTGATAACCCCGATATACCGGTGGATGACTTCATTGACGCGCTGAATCGCTGCAAGAATGAGGGATATATTAGATCATTTGGGGCGTCGAACTGGACTATCGAGCGGATACAGGCGGCGAACGATTACGCTAAATCAAAAGGGCTTGCGGGATTCACGGCTGTCAGCAACCAGTTCAGTTTGGCCCGGATGGTCGCTCCTGTCTGGGGCGGGTGTTATTCCGCATCCGATTCCAAATCGCGGGAGTGGTTCAACAAAACACGGATGCCGTTGATGGCGTGGTCGAGCACGGCGCGCGGGTTCTTCGTCAGCGGAAATCCAAATGACCTCTTAAATGCGGAGATGGTACGCTGCTGGTACTCTGAGGACAATTTCAAAAGGCTCGACCGCGCAAAAGAACTCGCCGGCCAGCTTGGCGTTGCGCCGATTACCGTCGCGTTAGCCTACGCGCTCTGCCAGCCGTCCCCAATGTTTGCGTTGATTGGACCGCAGAGCATAGATGAGCTGCGAATTTCCCTCAAGGGGCTGGATGTCGAGCTTAGGGCCGGCCAGTTGCGTTATCTGAATCTGGAGGATTGAGGGGAGTCAAAGCTGTCAGCTGTCAGCTGACAGCTGACAGCTTTGACTTCTAACTT
>JAUSEB010000370.1 GCA_030650495.1 Armatimonadota bacterium
CGGCAAGCAGTATTTGCTCACGGGTGAAGATATACGGCGGGTTGCCGATTACCGCATTAAAACCGCCGGACTTCATGATGTCCGCGAATTCGACATTCCAGTCGAACGGGTTAATGCGGCGCAGTTCCTCACCGCTCAAACCGGAGGTATCGAAGTCGGTTCCGATGAGGGAGTTGCCGCACTTGATGTTTTTCCCCAAGTCGGGCAGGGCGCGCTCGTGAAGCAGCTTCAGACCGGCGTCCAGTGTTTCCCGTGTCTCTCCCTCCAGCACTTTCAAGAGCAGGCTCAGCTTGGTAACCTCGACCGCCTGGCTGTCTATGTCCACGCCATATATGTTATTCAGCAATATCTGCTTCTTCACGGCGGTGGTGAGCCGCCACATGCCGCCGGGACCCTGGTAGATTTCTTTCTTGTGGTTTTCCGGGCCGTCGTTCACATACCATTCCAGATGCCAATCTTGAAGGCATTGATATGCGCCGATAAGAAAAGAACCGGAACCGCAGGCGGGATCGAGTATACGGAGCTTCGATACTTGTTTGGGCGTTTTTCCATCGCACAGCTTGCCTACCGTATTCTTGACGATGTAATCCACAATGTACGTCGGAGTGTAGTATACGCCGCCGGCTTTCTTGACCTCCGGCTTCTCCTCCACGACCGCCGCAGTAGGAGAGGTAAGGCGTATCACCTTCCCAAGAAATTGCTCGTATACATTGCCGAGAATATCCGCGCCGATAACTGAAAACTCATAAGGACTCTTTGGGTAATAAAGCCCGGTGATGATGTCTTTCAGCACCTTGTCGTCTATATTTAGGTTCAGGGTGAGTTCGTCCGGCCCTTCGGCGCGGTCTTTTTCTGGCAGGAAGTGGAAGAGACCGGAGTTGTACCTGTCATCCGCGTCTTGATATATCTTACGCAGCCGAGGGTAAGCGTTCTGCCCGTTGGTCAGCGCCCTCAACTGCTCAAACGGTTCGATGCTCCTGTCTTCGCACATGCGCAGGAAGATGATTCGGTCAATGGTTTTCTGCACGGCGAAGTTCAAATCTTCGACGGACAGGCCGGAATTGCGCAGAGCGATATTACGGGCAAGAGTCTCACGCCACTGCTCAATTTCCGCCAGGAATTCATCATCCACCAGGGATGTGCCGCGCTTCCCTTT
>JAUSEB010000371.1 GCA_030650495.1 Armatimonadota bacterium
GAGTGTTCAAAAAGGCATAACTTAGCGCGACCCGTCATTTCGAGCGAAGCGAGAAATCTGCTTTTAAGCACAATGTATGGTCTCTGAAAAGCAGATTCCTCGTCGTTCCTCCTCGGAATGACGGTTTTTGAACACTCCCAAATACAAGCCGAAGCATATGTGAGGATATAGTGGGAGGAACAGATCAGTTGTGTAGGATATTGGTGATTGATGATGAGGAACAGGCGCGGGCGGCGGTCGCCCGGCGGCTGTCAAGAGACGGATATGAGGTGAAATGCGCGGCCAGCGAGGAAGAAGGGCTGGATGTCATAAAGTCTAATGAGATGCCATTTGACATCGTAGTGACGGATATGGTGATGGAGTCGCCGGACAGTGGTCTTGAGATACTGAAAGCCGCTTTCGCGCGCGACATATTCACCGAGGTCATTGTGCTGACGGCTTACGGCAATGTGGCGAACGCCGTGGAGTGCATGAAACGGGGAGCTTTTGATTACGTGGAGAAGAACATCCCCGGCATTGACGTGTATGAGCTTCTAACGTTGAAGGTCCAGCAGGCAATGGACCACAGGAAGTCATCCGTAAATACGATTAGACGGCTCGATCAGGCGGTCAAGCCGAGATAGTGGCAAGTGGCTTGTGATTAGTGGCTAGTATTGACTAGCCACCAGTCACCAATCACTAATCACTAAAAAGAAGGAGTGAAGGAGTGCTTACAGATATCGAGATAGCCCAGGGCGCGAAGCCGCGGCTAATCGCTGAGATAGCGAATGAGATCGGCCTGCTTGAAGATGAGGTTGAGTTTTACGGCAAGTATAAAGCTAAGATTTCTCTTGAGGTAATGGACCGGCTGAAATCGAAAGAAAACGGCAAGCTGATCCTGGTGACTGCGATTACGCCCACTCCCGCCGGTGAGGGCAAGACCACGACTACGGTCGGGCTTGGCGAAGCGCTGCATACGATGGGAAAGAATACTTTTGTGGCTGTTCGCGAGCCTTCCCTCGGACCGGTCTTTGGCATCAAAGGCGGCGCGGCAGGCGGCGGTTATGCCCAGGTCGTGCCTATGGAGGACATCAATCTCCACTTCACGGGCGATTTCCACGCGGTGACCTCGGCGCACAACCTGCTTTCCGCTATGCTGGACAATCACCTGCACTTCGGCAACAAGCTGGGAATCGACACGCGGTCGATCACTTGGAAGCGCGTGATGGATATGAACGACCGTGCCCTGCGGAAGATAGTGATAGGGCTTGGCGGTCGCGCAAATGGGACTCCCCGCGAAGACGGTTTCGAGATAACCACGGCGTCGGAGATTATGGCGGTCCTTTGCCTTTCGGAAAACCCTGAAGACTTGCAGGCGAGGCTTTCGCGGGTCGTCGTCGGCTCCGATCAAAACGGAAATCCCGTTACTGCGTCCCAGTTGAAGGCCTCCGGCGCTATGGCGCTGATCCTGAAAGATGCGTTGAAGCCGAACCTGGTGCAGACGCTTAAAGGCGCTCCTGCTTTCGTCCACGGCGGGCCATTTGCGAATATAGCTCACGGCTGCAACAGCGTGATCGCCACTAAAATGGCGCTCAAACTTGCGGATTATGTCGTCACCGAAGCCGGATTTGGCGCCGATCTCGGCGCGGAGAAGTTTTACGACATCAAGTGCCGGACCGCCGGTCTCAAACCCGACGCGACGGTTTTAGTCGCCACTATCCGCGCTCTCAAAATGCACGGCGGAGTTGCAAAAGACGGTCTGCGGGCGGAGAACGTGGAAGCGGTGAAGCGCGGTTTGCCAAATCTTATAGCTCACGCGAAGAATATCCAGAAATACGGCGTCCCGCTTATTGTCGCGTTGAACGCGTTCGAGACCGATACGCAAGCGGAGATGGATGTTGTTTTGAACGGCTGTGGCGAGATTGGGGTTCCGGTCGTGCTGAGTGACGTTTGGGCGCGCGGCGGCGACGGCGGTATGGATCTGGCCGGTACGCTTCTTGAGGTCTTGGAGACGCCCACCCAATTCAAGCCGCTTTACGAACTTGACCAGCCGGTGAAAGAGAAGATCGCCGCGATAGCGACGAAGATATACGGCGCGGACGAGGTGGCTTATTCATCGGACGCGGTGAAGAGTCTTAAATTGATCGAGCAGCAGGGATTTGCTGATCTGCCGATCTGTATGGCGAAAACGCAGTATTCGCTTTCCGATGACCCGAAACTGCTTGGGGATCCGGCAGGTCACACTCTGACCATAAGGGATCTGAAAGTCTCAGCCGGAGCGGGATTCATCGTGGCCTACGCCGGAAGCATTATGACCATGCCGGGCCTGCCGCTTCATCCCGCGGCGGAGGCGATGGCTATTAACGATGGTGTGATTAAGGGGTTGTTTTAGGCGAAGGGTTTTTCAGCGCCTTCGGCACCGGCTTCGGCAGCAGGCTACCGAAGCAACGGAGTGTGGCTGGTGGCTAGTATTCCACTAGCCACTAACCACTAATCACTACTTCCTCTCCAATAGCAACTGGCCGCTGCCTTTGGCCGGAGGTTTGAGGATACTGTTGGCGTTCGTGACGTTCAACTTGAACTTGCCGCCTTTTGCTACTGGGACCGTAAGTCCTGACGGCTGCGAGCTTGTGTAGACCACGGCGCCTGACGGCTGAAGCGTTACCGCAATCCAGGGAAGCGGCTTTGACATCTCGATTATCCGCTCGCCGTTCACGGTCAGGCTGCTGCCGTTTATGAGAAGCGCGGAGTGGAGCTTGCCGCCGACTTTTCGGATAAACAGCTTTTCACCGTCGAATGACACATTCTCCGACGCAATCCATTTTACTCTGGCCGATTCCTGCAGCGCGAACAGGTCTTCGATTTTACCCTGGACCATCTTGAAAGCCGAGTTGAGTCCGTTTCGGCTTTTCTCCAGAGTCTCGAGCTTCATCTGAGGCAGCTCCTTGCCTTCGAATGGGAACAGGACCGTGTCTATGGCGGTAGGCAGAGCGGCATCCCTGGAGTAAGCGACCGTCGGCAGAGGTGAAGGCCCTTTATCATCGCCGCGCCAGAGATAGGTATTCGTGTTCATTCGCCGCATTTTGAGGCGGGAAGGATCGACTTGAAGTATCGCAAGATTGCCGCCTGTCTCATAGGCTGTCCTGGTTGTCTGAGTCTCTTTATCAAGCTCCATTGGCGTCTCAAAGACAAATCGCCATGTTTGTTCGAGCGCGTGCGTTCCGCTGCCTTCCGCGGTGTCTCTCACTATCCAATAGTCCTTAGCGCCGGGAACGCCGTTAGTTCTGACGAAGAAGACTTCCCGCGTGTAATCGCCGCCTTCGTAGGCCGCCACATAACTCGATAAATAATCGGCAATTGGCGTGGTAGACCAGTTCTTAAACGCTGTTTCGGCGGTCCTGTCCTGATCTTCGCCGTCAATTGTCATCAGGTTGTGCGATTTGGCGCTGCTGAGATTCCTGTGCTCCTCCGATCCGTATTCATGCGCGCCGGGGTCTGTCAGGAGTTCCCGGCCATAGGCGTAGAGGCCGCTGATACCGTTAATGTCTTGGTGGCCGTGGCCGCCGAAATGTACGCCATGCAAGAGGATATATCTAGCGTCCTCAAATGGCCTGCCCGCGTCCCCCCAGTCGCTTCGCATTGTGACTATCCCTGCATAGGGATAGAGTTTGGACAGTTCTTTCGGCTTTGTCCCATCTTTGCCGCCTGTCGCAACGTAGACCATGTCGGAGCGTTTGAATCGTTTAGAGTCCTCCATTATCGCGCCGCGCATATTGTCGTGCGCCCAGTCTCCGAGCATGGGAGTAACTCCGTTTGGCATGGGAAGATACATAAAGTATTCGGCCTGTCTCTCCAGAATCTTCCCTAGTTCAGCCGCGAAGGGAGTATCGAGTCCGCGCTTGACTATCAGATCGTCGTAGACGCCTCTGGCGAGTGGATTGTAGGCCATTAGCTGGTAGCTTGGGGCTGATTCCATTTCAACGCCGTCGGGAAGAATATCCTGCTGCAACGCTTCCATCAAACGCTCTGTGGCGTTTTGCCGCCATATCGCCGACTCTTTGAATTCAGGGAAATTCATGGAAAAAGTGAGCATCGAGGAGTTCTGCGTAAAGCTCCAGTTGCCGCCTGCATGTACACCGTATTTAACAAGAGTGTTGCAGTGATCGGCGAGGCTGATGAGATACGCCAGCCTGCAATCCGTGGTGAACGATTTAGCGCCGTGGATAAGAGAATATGCAACGAAGCCGTGCGCTATCCGCAAGCCGACGCTGAGCGACGCCCAGTGGCCGTCCCAGGGTGTGCCTCCGATATTTGACTCACTCGGCGCAGGACAGTTTATGTAAAAGTCTATCAACAGATCATTGAGCTTCTTCGCGTACTTTTCATCGCCGGTGTTCATATATGCATGGCAGAATGTTCTGCGTCCTCCGAACCCTTCCATGTCCACCTGGCGCCAAGCGGCGTTCATCAGGCTGTCGGCTTCTTTAGTATCGTATTGGGGATTTTGCTTGGCGATGTCCCCGGGCCTGATTATGGCAAAAGGCTCTTGGCGTTGTTCGAAATATGCGACGGTCTTGGCTATTGCCATTTCGAAATCTTCTTTTTCGACGGCCTGTTTCACTTCAGCGAGTTCGGGCCGGGTCAGATCGAGACGGGCGAACATCTTCTTGAGATTGCCGGCAGGGTCCGGCGCTCTCCGAGCGCGGATCTGGAAGCAGAGGTCGAAATCTGACTCAGCGCCGTTGAGATACCCCTGGCCGGATTTGCAATTGTCAGAGCCGTTCATAACTCCCACTCTGCCAAGCTCGCCGTCACCGTTTCCAGCATAAGTGATCTCGAAATAGTAGGTGGTATTTGGTTTGACGGGGGCGTTGATGTCCCATTCGGACTGGTGGAATTTGAAGCTGCGTTGCTCGTACGGGAGTATGTAGCTGCCGAGCTTGACGTTTTTCCCCGGGCTGTCCCATAGAGTCACTTCGGCGGCTTCTCCTTCCTGCCAATTGTTAGTATAGGCGAAATAGACGCAGATTATAGCTACGATGTGCGTATTCGGACCGGTGGTGAAGGTCTGGCCTACAGGGTTGTCTTTGGTGACCATGATCTCCCGCTGCACGTCAAATAGCAAGCCGCTGTGCACCAGGGGGACGTTTTCATCCATAAACATGTAGTTGAGAATCTTGTCCAAATCCGGCCCGGCGCTTGCGAGTCCGGCAATCAGGATTGTAAGTATGAATACTGCAATGAGGGATTTTTTCAGCACCGGCGCTTTCTCCTTGGCTTACGTTTAGTCGGTAGTCGGTAGTCGTTCTATGCTGCGGGAACGGTGTGTTCGAATAGAGCTTTGGATTAAGTGTAAGGCAGTTCCCGCAGCATATCGCATATCAGCTACTAGCAGGGATCGGATAAAGTCCATAATCGACGTAGCCCCGCCCCTTGTGGGCGGCAAATTTGCCGGAAGTTACGCTCAACCGGACCGGGCACAAGGCCCGGGGCTACGCAGGAATCGATTTTATCCGTTGGCTACTAGTACGACCAATGATACTTCGGCGCGTCGTAGACTTTTGGCCCGGAAGCGTCAAACGATATGACGATCCACGGGACGGCTTCGTTTCGGCTGACGATTTGTTTTCCATCGACAGTGAGCGAACTGCCGTTCACCAGCAAAATCGAGCGCAGTTTGCCGCCGATTCTGCGGACGAACACTCTTTCACCATTGAATGACACCTTCTCGGAATCTAGGAATTTTTCTCCAGCCTTCTTTTGCAGAATGAACAGGTCTTCGATCTTGCCCTGTTTTACTTTGAAGGCTGAGTCAAGGCCATCCGCGCTTGTTTCCAGCGTTTCTATTTGCGCGGGCATCTTCTTATTTTCAAATGGGAAGAGGACGGTGTCTACCGCCGCCGGAAGCGCGGTGTTGGCGGAGTAGATTACGGTTGGCAGCTTTGCCGGCGGACCATCCACGCCGCGTTTCTCCCAGGTGTCGGTGGTAGTCTGCTCCATCTTCAGGCGAGACGGATCGATCTGGAGTATAGCCAGATTGCCGCCTTTGTCGTATTGGGTCGTGGTTGACAAATTCTTCTCGTCAAACTTAACCGGTGTATTCAGAACGAACCGCCACCTCTGCTCGATCGAGTGGGTTCCTTTGCCCTCCATGATGTCTCTGACTATCCAATAGTCTTTGGCGCCGGGATCGTTGTTTGTCCTGACAAAGAAGACCTCGCGGGTATATGCCCCGGACTTATAGACGCCGGCCCAACTTGAGAGATAGTCGGCGACGTGAGTGGTTGACCAGTTTTTGAAGGCGGTTTTGCCCCGCCTGTTCTGGTCCTCGCCGTTAATCGTCATAAGATTGTGAGACGGCGCTGTGGTGAGGAGTCTATGCTCCTCTGAACCGTAGATGTGCGAACCCGGATCGGTGAGAAGCT